>CAYNMH010000028.1:14604-36082 GCA_964398145.1 uncultured Flavimarina sp.
TTAAAAAGAAACCCAAGCCCCATCCGGCTGAGCATTTTCTTTTCAAACTGGTAAAAGAATTTATATTGACCAAAAATCCAGGCTACGATGAGCAGGAGTATTTGATAGAGCGGGAAAATCAACAAAATACGTAGTGGCCAGTAAAGCCAACCTGAAATGTCATCACTGCCCAATCCCAAGAACTGCATTACAGGGCTCGAAATGCGACCTGCGGTACTTCCGGTTATGGCGAATACTATAAAAACCGCGATAAATTGCCAGCGATAATTCAACTCCCAGCGGTTTTTCAGCTTTCGAAAGCAAAAAAGACTGATTGCAATAAAGATGTAGGTCAGGACTAACGTAACAACGGCCAAGAAAATACTTTGCTGAACCGGTTTGCCAACCAAAAAGCCGTCAAAACGGGTGGCGATAAGTAAACCAAAGCATAAAGCAAGTAAGATGCCCAGTGCGGGATAAATGAGTTGCCAGTTATGGGTAATCTCCCAGTTTTCCTTGAATTTTTTCACGCGGCAAATATACTATTCTGTCTTAGAATAGCCCGCTTTATAAACGGGTAGGAATTCCGAAGCGCTGATTGTATTGCCGACTGAAATACACAAAATAATTGTAAAGCTTATAGTTTACCTCATAGCCATAATCAATTTGACTGTTGTAATCAATTTGAAGCGGGTAGAGGTCTGGATCAAAGCGGAAGGGTTGCTGTACTCGTTGATTATATTCGGTAACCAGGAACTGGTTTTTATTTTCCAAATAGGATTGTGAATAATAACCTTCCGGGCGTGCTATCGAATTGAGAAAGGTATTAAAGCCGGGCTCAATGATAATGATTTCATATTCCAGACTGTCGTTTGCAATACGAACCGTGTCGTTAGCAGTTGCCGCAGGGTCGGAAGAACCCATTTGCCTGTCATTTTGAGTGCTGGCGCAACTGTAAACCAAAGCGACTGCAATTAAGAAATATATAAAGGTTTTCATATTTTTCTTTTAAAAATACAAAAACTTGACTCAATGCGTAGATGAAAAAAAAGCCGCATTTAAGCGGCTTTAAATCAATAGTGTAATATTATTTTCCAAAGAGTCCACCGAGCATACCCCCAAGGCCACCTTTCTTTTTGTTAGACCCTAGTACTATATCTGCAACGTCGTCAAGTACACTGCCATCGCCATCAGCATCTATGAGTTTTTCGATAAGGCTTTGGTTTTCGCGGGGTTGTCCTCCCAGCATACTGCCCAGAATTCCGCTAAGGCCGTCGGAGTCATTCACATTATTCTGTTTGGTTTGTTTTCCAATTACTCCCAGAAGAATAGGGGCGGCAATTTTTAAAATTTCGGCTACAGTTCTGGCATCAAGACCAGATTTCTGGCTTAGTGTATTTTCTACAACAGGTTGTTTACCGCCTAAAACGTGGCCTAAAATCCCGGCGCCGTCCTGAATAACATCCTGGTCTACGCTACCGCCTCCCAGGATACTGCCCAGATTGTCCAGAATGCTGCCGTCGTGTTTTTTACTGAGCGCACCCATAAGTCCGGAAGCCCCCTCCTGAGTAGAGGCATTCTTTTTCATGGCACCCAGTAATACAGGTAAGGCCATGCTCAATACATCTGCTGTTTTGTTTTCGGAAGCACCGGTTTGCGCACTTGCGCCGCTAATAAGCTGCTTGCCCAGATCGCTGTTTAATAAATCTAATAATCCTGACATGTTTTCGATTGGTTTTAGTTACTCTTTTAAAGATACTTATAATCGTTAAAAAATTAACAGAGGCGTATAAAAAAAGCCGAATAAAACTATTCGGCTTTCCGTAGATATAAAATTGATACTTAATCCTTTAACAAAGCAGCGATTTGCTCGGCAAGTTCGGTACCAATACGATCCTGAGCTTCGTTTGTCGCGGCACCGATGTGCGGAGATAACGAAATTTTAGGATGCATCAGGATTTTAATTTCAGGTTTGGGTTCGCTTTCAAATACATCTAAAGCAGCAAAGGCCAGTTTACCGCTGTCTAATGCATCGATAAGTGCGATCTCATCAACCACACCACCACGGGCTGCGTTTACCAGACCGGCGCCGTCTTTCATCAGTTCCAGTTCGGCTTTACCAATCACATATTCCTTTTGTGCAGGAACGTGAAGGGTGATAAAATCGGCTTCTTTAAGAACATCCTCTTTTGTTTTGCTTTCAAATTTGAAAGTCACTTCCTGCCCGTCGAAGAAATCAAGTTTTACTTCGGCTTTTTCCATATATGGATCAGAATAGATCACCTTCATACCCGCACCCAGGGCTACTTTGGCAGTTGCCTGACCAATACGACCAAAACCAATTACTCCTAAAGTTTTTCCGCGAAGCTCAACTCCATTAGCATAAGCTTTTTTGAGTTCGCCAAATTTAGTCTCTCCTTCTAATGGCATATTTCGATTGGCGTCATAAAGAAAACGCACGCCGCCATATAAGTGTGCAAAAACAAGTTCGGCTACAGAAGCTGAAGAAGAGGCAGGCGTATTGATCACGCTCAATCCTTTGTCTTTAGCGTACTGTACGTCAATATTATCCATACCAACACCCCCACGGCCTATTAACTTCAGGCTTGGGCAGGAATCGATTAGATCCTTACGCACTTTAGTAGCACTACGCACCAGCAGCGCATCTATGTTATGCTCGTTGATATAGTTTTCCAGCTGCTCCTGAGCAACTTTTGTGGTGATCACTTCAAAACCGGCTGCTTCCAGAGCATCTACGCCAGATTGAGAAATCCCATCATTTGCTAAAACTTTCATGTTTGTATTTTGAAATTTAATAGTTGGTTTTTAGGCTTTACGCTCTAATTCGCTCATCACATCTACCAGTACGCCCACACTCTTTAAAGGAAGTGCATTGTACATCGATGCACGGTAGCCTCCTACACTGCGGTGACCGTTAACACCACTGATGCCTGCTTCTTTAACCATTGCGTCAAAAGTTTCCTTCAGATTATCTTCAGTCAGATTGAAGGTGGCATTCATTAAAGAACGGTCTTCTTTAGCCGCAAAACCAGTAAACAACGGATTCAGATCAATTTCTGAATAGATAAGCGTCGCTTTCTTCTCGTTTTCTTCCTCAATAGCACTGATACCGCCTTTGCTCTTCAGCCAACGCATAGTTAATAATGAAGTGTAAACAGCAAAAACCGGAGGCGTGTTGTACATACTGCCTTTAGAAACGTGCTGCGCGTAGTCAAGCATATTAGGGATCTGACGGGTTACTTTACCCAATAGATCTTCTTTAATTACCACAAGGGTAGTTCCGGCAGGTCCCATATTTTTCTGAGCCCCGGCGTAGATGATGCCAAATTTTGAAAAATCAATAGAACGTGAGAAAATATCACTACTCATATCGGCTACTAAAGGAACATCTGTTTGCGGAAGTTCTTTCAATTGAGTGCCAAAAATAGTATTGTTAGTCGTTACGTGCAGATAATCTAAATCTGAAGCAACCTTGTAATTTTTAGGAATGTAATTGAAGTTTTTGTCTTTAGAACTCGCTACTTCTACTACTTCGCCAAAAAGTTTTGCTTCCTTAATGGCTTTGTCACTCCAGGTACCGGTGTTGAGGTAACCGGCTTTGTTTTCTAAAAGATTGTAAGCAGCCATTACAAATTGCATACTGGCGCCCCCTTGTAAGAAAAGTGCCTTATAGCCTTTGCCTTCAAGACCCATAAGCTCAAGAGCGAGTTCGCGGGCTTCTTCCATCACATCCACAAAGTCTTTACTGCGGTGTGAAATTTCCAGAAGGGAAAGGTTGAGGTTGTTAAAATTTAATACGGCGTCAGAGGCCTGCTTCAGTACTTCTTGTGGAAGAATACTTGGGCCGGCACTGAAATTATGTTTTTTCATGGGTTGAATATTTGGTCTGATCCAATTAGTTTTCAGGTCGAAAAATTACGGCTTTTCGCGAACACTACGTGAGAATATAGAGTGAATCTCTACAAATACAATTGCGTTTTAAAAAGCCATGCAAAGATGTGGAAAAGCTTGTCAAATCGGCTTAATAAATCAATAAATTATAAAGTTAATTCCTCTATATTTTTAATAAAAATGCAATGGTATCCACGGCGTCTGCATAATCGTGAAGTTTGGGTTTTTGAGCCTGCCCAAAAGCTATTTCACGTCGCTCAAAACCTGAAGCCACAACGCACTGTATTTCTTCGGTTTTAGCATTTAAATGGTTCTTTAGGCTCTCTGGAGAATCATAATATTCATAAAAGACGACCGAGATGGGAGAAGAGAAATTTTCATCTTCTTTTAACACCATAAACTCATTATCCAAAATAGGGAAGAGGCTCATCAAGTACACCGCCTTGTTGTAGTCGTAGTTGTTGGCATATTTGTGATGCTGAATGACTTCTTTATGTTCATACATTGCTTTAAAAAAGGCATCGAAGTTGTATTCTTTTGGTACAAAAAGCTTGGAAACACTGCGACAACCCATCCCAAAATACCTGAAAATATCTGTGCCCAGCGCAACGAGTTGATCGTGGGTTTCATGACCGGTAAGCACGGCTACAGCGTTTCGGTTTTTGCGGATGATGTGTGGTTTGTCTTTAAAGTAATATTCAAAATAGCGTGCGGTGTTGTTGCTTCCGGTGGCAATTACCGCATCGTAATCGGAAAGTTTTTTATCGGTAAAGCGAATTGCTTCTGCAAAGTCCGGTTCCAGCTGAACGAGTACTTTCGCCAGAAATGGCAAAAGCAGGTTGTCGTCGCTCGAAAGTTTCGCTAAAAGATGATGACCGCTTATTAAAACGCTTAAGAAATCGTGAAAACCTACCAGCGGCAGATTGCCTGCCATAATCACTGCAACGGTTTTGGGATTTCGGGTATTGATGGAGTAGGAGTTCAGCCAATTTTCCAGGGTGTCGCGTTGCAGTGCTTCGGCCCAGGAGTGTAAAGCCAAACGGATATGCTCGGGAGTAAACCATGAATTGGCGCGATGGGCTGCGTCAATTACCGCTTCAAATTCTTCGGTCAACAGGTTGTAATCTGTTAAGCGAAGTGCTGTTTTTTCGGTCTTTGACAGAAAATTGCTTAAAAATTGTCCGAGGTTTGCGAATGCGGTAATTCTTTGTTTTAAATCCATAAATGGTTTGGTAGAGTTCTACTCAGGTCTTAATTTTACGCACCCGAAAAGGCTAAAGCCTATTTAATAAGTAGGATTTTAGATATACAGGTTTTAAAGCGTCTTTAGACGCCAAAATTACACATTAGAAAACGATTATACTATGGCAATTATAATAACTGACGAATGCATTAACTGCGGAGCTTGCGAGCCGGAATGCCCAAATACCGCAATATATGAAGGAGCAGACGACTGGCGTTATGCAGACGGGACCGACCTTAACGGTAAAGTAGTTTTACCTAACGGAAAGGAAGTGGATGCTGATGAAGCTCAGGAACCCATAAGTGATGAATTGTACTACATCGCACCAGATAAATGTACTGAGTGTATGGGCTTTCACGAAGAGCCCCAGTGTGCCGCGGTTTGCCCGGTGGACTGCTGTGTGCCTGATGAAGATCATGTGGAGAGCGAAGAAGAACTTCTAGGTAAGCAGGCTTTTATGCACCACAAATAAGATTTACGAATTTAATTTATAAGCCCGGTTCTGCCGGGCTTTTTTTGTGTCTCAACTAGCGGCAAACTAAAGAGTTTAGCGGAATTTTAATGAAAACCCAATAAAATTCTCCTTCGTCTTTAAGGAAAGAATTTAGGAGATTTAGAGGTATGTTACAGCAACAGCCTGGAAACCTGAATTCTTAGAAAAGTTTGTTTGAAATTTAACTCTTAAATCCCTCAAAACTCTAATTGCATTTATTAGGGCTGAGTTTTAACGAAGCTTCCTATATTTGCGCCTCAAAAATCGAGCGACATGAAAGCAGGTATCGTAGGATTGCCCAACGTAGGTAAATCAACCCTTTTTAATTGTTTGTCTAATGCCAAAGCGCAGAGTGCAAACTTCCCGTTTTGTACTATAGAGCCAAATGTAGGTGTGGTAAATGTACCGGATCCACGTATTGCTAAGTTAGAAGAGCTGGTTAAACCCGAGCGTGTGGTTCCCGCAACGGTAGAGATCGTTGATATTGCCGGTCTGGTAAAAGGAGCGAGCAAGGGAGAAGGTCTGGGAAACCAGTTTTTGGCGAACATCCGCGAGACCGATGCGATTCTGCACGTATTGCGCTGCTTTGATAATGACAATATTGTACACGTAGATGGAAAGGTAAATCCCATTCGCGATAAAGAAACCATAGATATCGAGCTGCAGCTTAAAGACCTGGAAACTGTAGAAAAAAAGCTGGAAAAGGTTAAGAAAGCTTCCCGAACCGGAAATAAAGATGCACAGAAAGAAGAAGCCGTGCTTACCCAAATCAAGCAGGGTCTGGAGCAGGGTAAATCGATTCGTGCACTGGAGTTTTCAGATGATGATTATGCAGATTTCGTAAAGCCCTTACAGTTTATCACAGATAAGCCTGTGATGTACGTGTGTAACGTAGATGAAGGTTCTGCCGTAAGCGGAAACGCCTATGTAGAGCAGGTACGCGAAGCGGTTAAGGATGAAAACGCCGAAGTTTTAGTACTTGCGGTGGGTACCGAAGCAGATATCAACGAACTCGACGATTACGAAGAGCGTCAGATGTTTTTGCAGGACATCGGTCTGGAGGAGCCGGGTTCGGCAAAGCTCATTCGTGCCGCTTATAAATTGCTGAAACAACAAACCTATTTCACAGCAGGTGTAAAAGAAGTGCGGGCCTGGACGATCAACATCGGTTCTACCGCACCACAGGCCGCCGGAGTGATTCATACCGATTTTGAAAAAGGATTCATTCGTGCCGAAGTAATCGCATATGAAGATTACGTGAAATATGGTAGCGAAGCCAAAGTTAAAGAAGCCGGTAAAATGGGCGTTGAAGGAAAGAATTACATCGTAAAAGACGGCGATGTAATGCACTTCCTGTTTAACGTGTAGTCCACTAGCTAGTCTGCAGTCACAGTTTGCAGTATTTCGAAATTAATAAAATTGAAGAATCCCTTTGGTAGCAATGCCGGAGGGATTTTTTATGTTTAATTGTTTTAAGGATGAAGTATGAAATTGTTTTTGTATTTCTGATAATGAATTCCTTTGTCGAGTTATAATTTTAAAATTATTTCACTATGTAGAATACTAGTTTCTTGAAAAGGCCTAAATTATAGCTGATTGAAAAATTAAACAGCTCGATATGGAACCAAAGCAAAAATGGTATAACCGATATATAGTAGGATACTTATTAATATTAGTACCGCCGCTTGGGCTATATGGGGTCTATAAAAGCGAAACGATTCCGGTTAAATGGAAAAAAGTCACCTTTGGAGCTTTTGTTTTTGCAATTGTTGGAGGGGTTTTAATTTATTCCCTTTAATTACACCGCCATCTCCCGTTCCAACAACTGAATATTACTCTGTATACGCTCCTTAACCAGATTCATCATACGTTTGTTTAGCGCAGACGAATTTTGAATGTAGCTGCGATATTCCTCAACCGTAAACTGGCCAATCACCATTCCCTTTAAACTGTTTCTAAACTTGATGTCTTTCTGAATCGCATTTTCGATGTAATTCATACGGCGCTCAATGGTCAGGTTGTAAAACACATTTTTATGCTTGGCGATGTAGTTGCGAAAAGCTTCCAGAAGCAGGTCGTTTTGCAATTTAACCACCGGTCTGAGTGTACCGTTTTGAAATTGCTCGTCAGCGCTCATCGAGTCGTTTACCTGAGCCGATGGAATTGAAGGTCTTAACGCAAGTAACTGGGTATCCCGGGTTTCCATAAAGTGAAGTTTTCTAAAATTACAATTATATTAAACGCTTCAAGTACGATGCCAAAAGAGTTGTAAACGACTTATAAACACAGTAGTATTTTTAGAAGCAAAAATCTCTTGCCTCCAGATGACTTTGGAAGAAGTAATGGCCGGGATGGGATGTTCCGTTAAAGTGCTCTTAATCCGGTCCCGGCTTTATCCCGTGCTTGCTAACTTTAAGGAAAATATTCGCACAAATATTATGATTCAGTCCATAAATCCGTACAATCAGGAGGTTGTATTTGAAACCAAAGAATTCACCAAAAAACAAACCGAAGATGCCATAGATGCCGCCCACGAGCGGTTTTTATCCTGGCGGAAAACATCGTTTGCAGAGCGCAGTAAATTAATGCAGGCTGCGGCAGACGAACTCAAGAAAAACAAACAGGAATATGCGGAAGCGATGACGCTTGAGATGGGAAAACCCATCAGCCAGTCAATCGCTGAGATTGAGAAATGCGCCTGGGTTTGTGAATACTATGCCGAGCAAGCTGAAAGTCACCTGGCAGACAAAACCATTAAAACCGATGCGTCTGAAAGTTATGTGAGTTATGCGCCCATAGGTGTGGTGCTTGCGGTAATGCCCTGGAATTATCCATTTTGGCAGGTCTTTCGCTTCGCGGCTCCGGCTCTTATGGCGGGCAATATCGGGGTGCTCAAACACGCCAGTAATGTGATGCACAGTGCAGATAATATTCAAAAGGTTTTTGAACGGGCGGGTTTCCCCAAAGCTTGTTTTACGCATATGCCGTTAAGCAGTTCAAAGATTGAAGACGTGATTAAAAATCCCAAAATCAAAGCGGTTACCCTCACCGGCAGCAAACCGGCCGGTAGCGCGGTTGCGGCAACTGCCGGAAGCGAAATTAAAAAGTCGGTACTTGAGCTTGGCGGTAGTAATGCCCTGGTGGTTTTTGAGGATTGTGATCTGGGCGAAACCCTAAAAACCACGGTACAGGCGCGTTTTCAGAATACGGGGCAAAGTTGTATCGCCGGTAAGCGTTTGCTTTTGAACGAGAATATTGCCGAAGCATTTACCGAAAAATATGTCAAAGCCGTACGCGAACTCAAAAGCGGCGACCCAATGGCAGAAGATACCTTTATCGGGGTGATGGCGCGACCCGATCTCGCCGAAGAACTCGAAGAACAATTGCAGGCCAGCGTTAAAGCCGGGGCTAAAATCCTCATAGGTGGGAAACGGGATAAAGCTTATTTTGAACCTACAGTAGTTTCGGGTGTCACTCCCGAAATGTCCTTGTTTAAAGAGGAAACCTTCGGTCCGGTTATTGGCATCACGACTTTTAAAACCGAAGAAGAAGCTGTAGATCTAGTCAATCAATCCGCTTTTGGTCTGGGCGTATCCATTTTTACGGAAGATAAAAAACGCGCTAAAAAACTCATTCCTCAATTTGAAGACGGGGCCGTGTTTGTCAATGAACTCGTGAAAAGTTATCCGCGTTTGCCTTTTGGCGGCAACAAGATTTCCGGTTATGGCCGCGAACTCTCCGCAGACGGAATCAAGGAGTTTGTCAATAAGAAAACGGTTTATTTGAAATAAGAAATACGAAATACGAAATACGAAATACGAAATACGAAATACGAAATACGAAATACGAAATTCATTTCTTACGATTCAACACTTCACCATTTCCACAAAAATCAATAACTTTTAACAATTAACCATTAAACACCCTAAACCTGAAAAGTATGCCCGATATCAACATACGCCGCGTAGAAAAAAGTGACACCGATTTCATCCTGAATTTATTGCCAAGTCTTGCTGATCCTGAGCTGCCGCATTGGCGCGATCCCAATGTGATGCTTGATATTGATCAGCGAATTTTAAAATCGGAGATTCACGACGGCAGTGAAGACAATGCTATTTTTATCGCTGAAGATGTCGAAACCAAACAGCAACTGGGTTTTATATTTCTGGAAATAGGAACCGATTATTACCATCGCGAACCCCATGGTCATATCGCAGACATCATCGTTTCGCCAGACGCCCGTGGTCGAGGAATTGGTAAAATGCTGATGGCTAAAGCCGAAGAATGGACCAAAGACTGCGGTTACAAACTGCTTACGCTTAACGTCTTTGACGACAACAAAAAAGCCCGAAAACTCTACAAGTCTCTGGGCTTTTCTCCTGATTTAACCAAATACGGCAAAATCCTGGAGTAAAAAAAGGAAATACGAAATTAGAAATACGAAGTTGTTTTGAGAATAAAGAACAATAAACAATGTATTTATTTGTTCGCCTTCCAACTATTCAAAGCTTCAGCGTTCAACCCTTCAAACCTAATAACAATAGCAATACTTAAGTTTACCAGCGCTGGTGCACATCGGCTTTGATGTATTCTTTATATATGGAATTCATCTTTTTGATTTGCGCCTGAGTCAATTTTTTTCGGTCCAAGGCAGACAGGTTAGACATCAAATGCTCTTCTTTGGAGGCACCCGGGATGATGGTACTTACTTCAGGGTATTGTAAAATCCATTGCAGTGCAACAGGAGCAAGATTTTCGGTATCGGGAAATAGTTGTTTCAATTGATTTACCGCTTCGATGCCTTTCTCGTAATCAACACCTGAAAAGGTTTCGCCTTTATCAAAAGCTTCGCCATCCCGGTTGAAATTACGATGGTCTTCCGCATCAAAAGAGGTGTTTTTATCAAACTTTCCGGTAAGAAGACCGCTGGCGAGAGGCACCCGTACTATTACGCCTATATTATTTTTTTCTGCTTCGCGAAAGAATAACTCAGCCGGACGCTGTCTAAACAGGTTAAAGATGATTTGCACGGTGGTGACGTTGTCGTATTGCATCGCTTTGATGCCTTCTTCTACTTTTTCAACGCTAACGCCCAGATTTGCGATTTTTCCTTCCTTTTTCAAATCGTCAAAGAGTCCGAAAATCTCCGGTCTGTAATAGGTATCGGTAGGAGGGCAGTGCAATTGTATAAGATCCAGACGCTCCAGCCCAGTATTTTTAAGGCTGTCTTCCACAAATTTGTGTAGCGCTTTTGGCGTATAACCTGCATCCACGTGCGGATTGATCTGCCGCCCGCACTTGGTCGCCACATAAACATTTTCTTTTCTACTGCGAACTACACGGCCCACCGCGGCTTCGCTCATTCCATTTTCATAAACGTCTGCCGTATCAATAAAATTCACTCCGCTATCGATTGCACTATGTATTATTTTTTCAGCGTGAGCATCGTCAAAACCCGAGCCCCATTTGCCGCCAACCTGCCATGTTCCCAGTGAGATTTCAGAAATTTTGAGGTTGGTTTTGCCTAAAGTGCGATAGTTCATAAAAATGTGTTTTAAAATTTGCATTAAAATTACGAAACCACTTCAGTTCTGCTAACAGAATCCTCTTAAAGCGGTCTTAAAATAGTGGATTTTGAAAAATTGTGACAATCGGGCTCTTTTTCCGCTTTTGCTAAGGCTAACAGCCAATTAATAAATAGTTTTACAGCGTATGAAAAAACAAGTGGTAATCATCCGTTCTATTCGTGTCATCAAGCAAGCTTGATGCGGAACGGTATATAATAACTCAAAACCTTCCGCCCGCCGGGAGGTTTTTTTTTGACCTCTTTTTTTTACGTATAAACAAAGCTTTTTTGCAGTATTGAACGTAGTAGTATTTTATATTCAAACAACTGTAAATCAGTATTTTATTTAGTTTTTGAGATTTTTTGGTATATCCAAAGGATTTTAAGACTAAATCGGTAAAAATGAATGAATAACTAATTTCGACTTAGAATTATACTAATGGAATTGAACAGATACAGTAAAACTGTTACTCAGGATCCCACATTGCCGGCAGCACAGGCAATGCTACACGCCATCGGTCTTACCGATGAAGATTTGAAAAAACCCTTTATAGGTATTGCAAGTACGGGTTATGAAGGTAACCCCTGTAATATGCACCTCAATGATTTGGCGACTCACGTCAAAAAAGGCGCTGAGCAGGCCGATATGGTGGGCTTAATTTTTAATACAATTGGCGTAAGCGACGGGATCTCAAACGGGACTCCGGGTATGCGTTTTTCGCTGCCTTCGCGCGACATTATTGCAGACTCTATAGAGACGGTGATGCAGGCGATGAGCTATGACGGTCTGGTGACTGTGGTAGGTTGCGACAAGAATATGCCGGGTGCCCTAATGGCGCAGTTGCGTTTAAACCGTCCGTCGATATTAGTGTACGGCGGTACCATCGCTTCCGGTTGTCATAACGGGAAAAAACTCGATATCATTTCGGCTTTTGAAGCGTATGGTCAAAAAGTAGCCGGAACCATCGACGAGAACGAATATAAAGAAGTAGTGCACAAAGCCTGCCCCGGAGCGGGTGCCTGTGGCGGAATGTACACGGCAAACACGATGGCTTCAGCGATTGAGGCTTTAGGGATGTCGCTTCCGTTTAACTCTTCAAACCCTGCGGTTACAGACAGTAATATTAAAGAGCAGGAATGTGTAAAGGCCGGAGAGGCACTTAAACTGCTTTTAGAAAAAGACATCAAACCTTCAGATATTGTTACCCGTAAATCACTTGAAAATGCGTTTAGACTGGTAACTGTTTTAGGAGGTTCTACAAACGCAGTGCTTCACTTTTTGGCAATAGCCAAAGCAGCACAGGTTGAATTTACGCTGAAAGATTTCCAGAAAATCAGTGATAACACCCCACTTTTGGCTGACTTAAAGCCTAGCGGAAGATACTCGATGGAAGATTTACATGGAGTAGGCGGAATTCCCGGTGTGCTGAAGTATATGCTGGATAACGATATGCTGCACGGCGACTGTCTTACCGTAACCGGAAAGACTTTAGCTGAAAACTTAAAAGACGTTCCCAATCTGATCGACGGTCAGGACATCGTACGCACTTTAGACAAGCCTATCAAAGACAGCGGCCACATTCGAATTCTTTTTGGTAACCTCGCCACCGAAGGTGCTGTTGCTAAAATCACCGGAAAAGAAGGTCTGGAGTTCAGAGGGACTGCCAATGTTTTTGATAGTGAAGCAGCGGTGAATGAAGGTATCAAAAACGGGAAGGTTAAAAAGGGTGATGTGGTGATCATTCGCTACGAAGGGCCAAAAGGCGGACCCGGTATGCCCGAAATGCTGAAACCTACTTCCTCAATTATGGGAGCCGGTTTAGGTAAAGATGTAGCCTTGATTACCGATGGTCGCTTTTCTGGCGGTTCACATGGTTTTGTGGTGGGTCACGTATCTCCAGAAGCTCAGGTGGGCGGTAACATTGCACTGGTTGAAAATGGCGATATCATTGCCATTGACGCGGTTAAGAATACCATTAATATTGAAATTTCTGACGAAGAGTTAGAAAAAAGAAGATCAAAATGGACAGCTCCAAAACTTAGATTTGAGCGCGGGGCACTTTATAAATATGCTAAAACGGTCTCGTCAGCTTCCAAAGGTTGTGTGACAGACGAAATGTAGAAGGCTTATGGAAACACAAACAATTAAATTGCAGGATACAGCTGTAGAAGCTACACAGCGCATCACCGGTAAAGAGGCGATCATCAAGTGTCTGCTTGCAGAAGGCGTTGATACCCTTTACGGTTATCCGGGAGGGGCGATTATGCCGGTTTATGACGAGTTGTATAAATACCAGGATCAGTTGCATCATGTGCTTACCCGCCACGAGCAGGGGGCTACTCACGCTGCTCAGGGATATGCGCGCGTAAGCGGTAAAGTGGGTGTGGCAATTGCGACTTCAGGTCCCGGTGCGACCAACCTTATTACCGGTATTGCCGATGCACAAATAGATTCTACACCTATGGTATGCATTACCGGGCAGGTAGCTTCCCACTTGCTGGGAAGTGATGCCTTCCAGGAAACCGATATCATCGGTATTTCGACTCCGGTTACCAAATGGAATTACCAGATCACCAAAGCTTCTGAAATTCCTGAAGTGATGGCTAAGGCTTTTTATATCGCGCGTAGCGGTCGTCCCGGTCCAGTTCTTATTGACATAACCAAAGATGCACAGTTCGAGGAGTTTGACTTTGCTTATAAAAAATGCGCAGGGGTACGCAGTTACAAGCCGGTACCTAAATTAAATCCGGAAACTGTACAGGCCGCTGCAGATGCCATTAATGCTGCTAAAAAACCCATGATTGTTTGGGGTCAGGGCGTGATTTTAGGCAAAGCCGAAGAAGAGTTTAAGGCAGTCGTTGAGAAATCAGGAATTCCTGCCGCCTGGACCATACTTGGTGTTTCAGCAATTCCTACAGATCATCCGCTTAACGTAGGTATGGTGGGCATGCACGGAAATTACGGCCCTAACATCCTTACCAATGAATGCGATGTGTTGATCGCAATCGGGATGCGTTTTGACGACCGGGTGACGGGTAATCTCGCGACCTACGCCAAGCAGGCTAAAGTAATTCACTTTGAGATCGATCCTGCTGAGGTAAATAAAAACGTAAATGCAGATATCGCGGTTTTGGGCGATAGCAAAGAAACTCTTGCTGCATTACTTCCTTTATTGAAGCAAAAAGAATATCCGGAGTGGCACAACCGCTTTAAGGAAATGTATAAGATTGAGTACGATAAAATCATCAAAAACGATCTAATGCCCGAGAAAGAAGGCCTGACCATGGGTGAGGTGCTTGAGGGTATCAATACGGTTTCGAAAGGTGAGGCGGTTATCGTTTCAGACGTGGGGCAGCATCAAATGATCGCCTGTCGTTATGCCAAATTCAACAAGTCTAAGAGTAATGTAACCTCAGGAGGTTTAGGTACTATGGGCTTTGCGCTTCCGGCAGCTATAGGTGCAAAAATGGGAGCTCCTGAACGTCCTGTAGTTGCAATCATAGGGGATGGCGGTTACCAGATGACCATTCAGGAACTGGGAACCATTTTCCAAACCAAAGTTCCGGTAAAAATCGTGGTGTTAAATAATGATTTCTTAGGAATGGTGCGCCAGTGGCAACAGCTATTTTTTGACCGTCGTTATGCTTCCACAGAGTTGATTAACCCTGATTTTGTGGCCATCGCAAAAGGTTATTACATCGATGCCCAGCGCGTAACCAAACGTGAAGAGCTTACCGGCGCGATTGAAGAAATGATGGCGGCAGAAGGACCCTATTTCCTAGAGGTTAAAGTAGAAAAAGAAGATAACGTATTCCCGATGATTCCAACAGGAGCATCCGTTTCAGACATAAGATTAGAATAGTGATGAGCGAGATAAAAACCTATACCGTATCTATATATACCGAAAATAATATCGGTTTGCTAAACCGTATTTCGGCCATATTTCAGCGTAGAAAAATCAATATTGAAAGCCTGAACACTTCGATCTCTGAGATTGAAGGAGTGTCGCGCTTCACCATTGTGATCAACCTGACTGAAGAGCGCATGAAAAAAATCATCGGCCAGCTGGAGAAGCAAGTTGAAGTGATCAAAGCTTTTTATCATACTGATGAAGAGACCATTTTTCTGGAAACCTGTCTGTTTAAAATCAAGTCAGACTTGCTTTTTGAAGAGCGCCAGATTCAGAATATCATCAAAGAAAGCAATGCGCGCATCGTGACTGTAAACAAAGAGTTTTTTGTTTTGGAAAAAGCCGGGCGTCGCAGTGAGATTGAAATGCTGTATCGCGAGCTCAGTGCTTTCGGCATTATGCAATTTGTACGTAGTGGCCGTATTGCAGTAACTAAAGATGAAATGAAAATCTCTACGCTCTTAAAAGAGTTTGCAGAGTAAATCACTTCCCTATCCAACAGAAATTAACGAATCATAATCAATAAAAACAGAATCAAAATGTCAAATTACTTTAACACCTTGTCCCTAAGAGAGCAATTGGCTCAGCTGGCGAAATGCCGTTTTATGGAGTCTGATGAATTCTCAAACGGGATCGAAGCATTACGCGATAAAAAAGTAGTTATCGTGGGTTGCGGTGCACAAGGTTTGAACCAGGGTTTAAATATGCGAGACAGCGGCCTGGATATTTCGTATGCATTGCGTGAAGGTGCCATTAAAGAAAAACGCGCTTCCTATAAGAACGCGGTAGATAACGGGTTTAATGTAGGTACTTACGACGAACTTATCCCAACTGCAGACTTGGTATGTAATCTTACACCAGATAAGCAGCACACTTCCGTAATCAACGCAATTATGCCTTTGATGAAAGAAGGAGCGACTTTAGCCTACAGCCACGGTTTCAACATCGTTGAAGAAGGTATGCAGATACGTAAAGACCTTACCGTGATTATGTGCGCGCCTAAATGTCCCGGTTCTGAGGTTCGCGAGGAATACAAGCGTGGTTTTGGCGTACCAACGCTTATCGCGGTTCACCCGGAGAACGATCCGCAAGGAAAAGGTCTTGAGGAAGCTAAGGCTTATGCAGTAGCAACCGGAGGTCACCGCGCGGGTGTTTTAGAATCTTCATTTGTTGCTGAGGTGAAAAGTGACCTGATGGGTGAGCAAACCATTCTTTGCGGAATGTTGCAAACCGGTTCGATCCTGTGCTTCAATAAAATGATTGAAAAAGGAATTGATAAAGGCTATGCGTCAAAATTGATTCAATACGGTTGGGAAACCATCACCGAAGCCTTAAAACACGGTGGTATTACCAATATGATGGACCGTCTGAACAATCCATCCAAGATAAAGGCTTTTGAACTGGCCGAAGAAATTAAAGAGATCACTCGTCCGCTTTTCCACAAGCATATGGATGATATCATCTCCGGTCATTTCTCAAAAACGATGATGGAAGACTGGGCTAATGATGATGCCAACTTATTAAAATGGCGTGCCGAAACCGGAGAGACTGCTTTTGAAAAGACTCCTGCCGGAAGTATGGAAATCAGCGAGCAGGAATACTTTGATCACGGGGTGCTTATGGTTGCAATGGTTAAAGCCGGTGTTGAGCTTGCTTTTGAAACCATGACCGAAGCCGGAATCATCGAGGAATCTGCGTATTACGAGTCTTTGCACGAGACTCCGCTTATCGCAAACACCATCGCACGTAAGAAATTGTTTGAGATGAACCGTGTGATTTCAGACACTGCTGAATACGGATGTTACCTGTTTGACCATGCCTGTAAGCCTATGCTTACGGACTTTATGAAGAAAATAGATACAAACGTAATTGGTAAAGCCTACGCTACCGATAATGGCGTGGACAACAAAACCTTAATCGCTGTTAACGATGCCATCCGCTCACACACTGTAGAAGAAGTGGGGGCCTGGTTGCGTGAGTCTATGACTGCGATGAAGGAGATTAAGACCGTAGCCGCTGAAGAGGTTACTGCCTGATCAACCCAGAACTGAGTTTACTGCCGGGTTTTAGTGAAAACCCTGAAGCCCGTGCAGTCAATCAAAATACATGCATTTTGAGCGACTTAAAAACCACCTATTTCCCAAGATTGGAAGACGTTAAAAAGGCTGCACAAACCCTTAAGGGTGTTGCAGCCTTAACGCCTTTATTACCCAGCCTGAGTTATTCTACAAAACTGGGAGCTAATATTTTGCTTAAACGTGAGGATTTGCAGCAGGTGCGTTCCTATAAAATACGTGGAGCTTTTAATAAAATCAGCTCGTTGAGCGAGGAAGAACGTGCCAAAGGAATTGTATGTGCCAGTGCCGGGAATCACGCTCAGGGCGTAGCTTTCGCCTGTGCAAAACTAAAAATCAACGGAACTATTTTTATGCCTTCACCCACACCCAAACAAAAGATTGAGCAGGTAGAGATGTTTGGCGGTGATTATGCCAAGATCGTACTTACCGGCGATACCTTTGACGATGCCTATAAAGCTTCAAAAATTGAGTGTGATGCGCTGGGTAAGATCTTTGTACATCCTTTTGATGACGAAAAAATCATCGAGGGGCAGGCTACTGTGGGACTGGAGATTATTGAGCAGGCCACCGAGGAAATTGATTATGTTTTTGTGCCGGTGGGCGGAGGTGGATTGGCTTCCGGTTTGAGTACGGTTTTCAGTCTGTTGTCGCCAAAAACCAAAGTTATAGGCGTAGAGCCCGAAGGCGCGCCTTCGATGAGTACTTCGATCTTCAATAAAGAAAACACTACACTTTCGTTAATCGAGAAATTTGTAGACGGTGCAGCCGTACAACGGGTAGGGGATCGCAACTTTGCAATTTGTAAAGAAAACCTTCATCAAATGGTAACGGTGCCCGAGGGTAAAGTATGCCAGACTATTTTAGATTTATACAATAAAGATGCGATTGTGGTAGAACCGGCCGGGGCGTTGACCCTTTCGGTTTTAGACCAGTTCGCTGAGGAGATCAAAGGCAAAAATGTGGTGTGTATTGTAAGCGGAAGCAACAACGACATCACCCGTACCGCAGAGATCAAGGAGCGCGCGTTATTATACCGCGGACTAAAACATTATTTTATTATTCGGTTTCCTCAGCGCGCGGGCGCCTTGCGGGAGTTTTTAAATGAAATCTTGGGTCCTGAGGACGACATTACTTTTTTTGAATACAAAAAGAAAACCTCGCGCGAAGATGGTCCGGCCGTCGTAGGAATTGAGATCAAAGACCGCGCAGATCTTGATCCTTTAATCGCACGCATGAAAAAGCGCAACTTTTTCGGGGAATATTTAAATGATAAACCCGACTTATTCGAATTTTTAATCTGATACTTTATTAACCAACCTTACATGAAACCATTAAGTACAGAAATACCCGCACAGTTTAGCGTGCAGCCCATAGAACAAAAAGCCTATCTCATCAACGGAAAACTGCTCAACTGGGAAGGGGAGACCGCCGATGTGTTTTCAAGTATTCATACCGAAGTTGACGGGAAACGTAAACCTACTCGTCTCGGATCAATCCCAAGTTTGGGTGAGGCTGAGGCCGTTGCTGCGGTAGAAGCAGCACATCAGGCTTATGATCGCGGGCAGGGGCTTTGGCCAACTATGAAAGTCGCAGACCGCATCAGGTGTATGCAGACTTTTGTTACCAAAATGAAGGAAAAGCGTGAACTGATCGTAAAACTGCTGATGTGGGAAATTGGTAAAAACTATCCCGATTCTCAAAAGGAGTTTGACCGTACGGTAGAATACATTCTCGATACCATTGAAGATTATAAGGATATGGATCGCGATAGTGCCAAATTCCACAAGGAAGCCGGTATTCACGCGCACATCCGCCGCGGACCATTGGGCGTAGTTTTATGTCTGGGGCCTTATAATTATCCGCTTAATGAAACCTTTTGTTTGCTGATTCCGGCCCTGATTATGGGAAATACGGCGGTGTTTAAACCTGCAAAACATGGGGTTTTGTTAATTACACCTCTACTCGAGGCCTTTCAGGAAAGTTTTCCTCCAGGAGTCGTGAATATATTATTTGGTAGAGGCAGAGCAGTAGCTACACCTATCATGAAAACCGGAAAAGTAGATGTTCTGGCTCTAATCGGTCACAGTTCGTCTGCAAATGCGTTACAGGCATTGCACCCCAAACAAAACCGACTGCGTTTAGTTCTAGGGCTTGAAGCTAAAAACCCGGCGATTGTTCTTCCGGATGCCGATTTAGATTTGGCAGTAGCCGAATGTATCGCGGGAACGCTTTCCTTTAACGGGCAACGCTGTACGGCGCTTAAGGTGATTTATGTACATGAAAATATTGCGGAAACTTTCAACCGCAAGTTTGCACAGGCAGTAGATGCGTTGAAATTTGGTTTACCCTGGGAAGAGGGAGTAAGCCTTACTCCGCTTCCGGAGCCTTCAAAACCGGCTTATATTCAAGGTTTGATTGACGATGCAAAAGCCAAAGGCGCTTCCATCCTAAATGAAAAAGGCGGTACGCATTCCGAAAACTTTATCTGGCCTGCTGTGTTATTTCCGGTAACGAAAGATATGGAAGTGTACACCGAAGAACAGTTTGGTCCGGTAATCCCGGTGCTTACTTTTAAGCATATAGACGAACCTCTTGATGATATGGCAGAGTCTAATTATGGGCAGCAGGTGAGTTTGTTTGGTAAAGATGTGAAAGCCCTTGCGCCGCTTATTGATACGCTGGTAAACTTGGTATGTCGTGTGAATCTTAACAGCTCCTGCCAGCGTGGTCCTGATGTATATCCGTTTACCGGAAGAAAGGATTCGGCAGTAGGAACACTGAGCGTTCACGATGCCTTGCGTTCATTTTCGATACGCACCTTTGTGGCTTCAAAAGATAACGCCTACAACAATGCCATTTTAAATGAACTTTTAGACACCAAAAAATCAAATTTTGTAAGTACCGATTACTTGTTGTAATTCGGTATTCCGGGAAGATTGATTAACAAATTAGCAGTGATTATTGAAATTTGGACGAAATTCTGAAGAAATCATAAAAAAGTAGATTTATGTGATATTTACCTTTAAAAAGGAAGTGTCATTTAAATCTACTTTGTATTTTAGCACAACAAATGAAGGGAATAACAATACATATGGAAGAATTTAAACAAGCTGTTAGTGCCTTGTTCCATTCTTTATATCCTGTTGCTAGAGAGACCCACAATTCTTTAGTATTTATCCCCGTACGTCGCCATGAGCGTCGTCGCCCCTAGTGGGTGCAGTTTTATTGGGAACTTAGGTGAGTCCGGTTCCGTCTTCAAATCAAATTTCATTTTCACTTTTTTTCTAACTTCCAATTCTAAAGAATATGGAAATTACCATTGCTAACAAATCCCATGCGGGATATGCACAATATATTTGCGACACGATCGCAGAATCTGCTAAAGTACGCGGTACCGGTATCGCCAAGCGCACTCCTGAATATGTAATTACCAAAATGGAAAACGGTAACGCCGTTATCGCTTTAGACGACGATAAGTTTGCCGGTTTTTGTTACATCGAGGCTTGGGGCCACGGCAAATTTGTGGCCAACAGTGGTCTTATTGTACACCCTGATTACAGAGGTAGCGGTCTTGCCCGTCAGATTAAAGAAGCCATTTTTAAACATTCGCGCACCAAATATCCGGATGCCAAAGTATTTGGAATCACTACTGGTCTTGCAGTGATGAAAATCAATTCAGAACTGGGTTACAAACCTGTTACGTTCTCGGAACTTACCGATGATCCAACCTTCTGGAAAGGCTGTCAGACCTGTCGTAATTACGACATTTTACAGCGAACCGAGCAGAAAATGTGCCTCTGCACCGGGATGCTTTACGATCCGGCCAAGGAGGAAAAGAAGAAAGTAGAGAATCCGGAAGAGCTTAAAAAAAAAGACAAAAAACTAAATCCGAAGGCTTTTACTCGATTAAAAAGCATCAAGGAACATCTCTTTTTGAAAAAAGAAAAAAAGGAACACCATTAACCCGGTTTTTACGCAACACGTTAAAAACCTCAAACTAACACGTTTTGGATTCAACTACGCATTCACAAACTACAGATACAAAAATACCGGCGGCTAACCCTGCCGGAGCAAAACTTGTCTTAGCCTATAGTGGCGGCCTTGATACCAGTTATTGCGCCAAATACCTTTCTGTCGATAAGGACTACGAAGTACACGCGGTAAGCATCAATACCGGAGGCTTTTCGCAGGAAGAAATCAATGAAATTGAATCAAAAGCTCTGAAAATCGGAGCTAAGACCTATAAAAACATTCAGGCGGTTGACCGCTTTTACGATAAGGTGGTGAAGTATTTGA
>CAYNMH010000029.1:0-35756 GCA_964398145.1 uncultured Flavimarina sp.
CTGAAATTATGTATAACCGCATTTTGAAAATAGTGCGTAAGAAGTCGGTTCTTTAAGTAAATAAAGGTTTTTCGTGAATTAGAAGGCTTTATGCGTAAAACTTGCCAATTTTCAGCTGGGTCTTCAAGACGGTTATCTAATGTTTAAATAAATAGTTGCGTTCGTAAAATTTAAAAAATAGCAAATTATCTAAAAGTACTCAAAAGGTCAACTGGAGTATTCTGGGTTTAACTGGGTGAATTTTAATCCCATATTGAAAGCTTCAATAGAGTTTAATAAATGCATTTGAATTTAATTGTCTGGCAGGTATTTGGATGGGGGTGTTTTAAAGTGTTTTTTAAAAGCCCTACTAAAGTAACTAGGTTCATATCCTACCATAAATGCAACTTCTGAAACGCTATATCCCTCTTGTAACAATACCGAAGCTTTTTCCATCCTGATATTTTTTATAAATTTTGAAGTACTTTTGCCTGTAAGTTCTGTCATTTTAACGTGCAATAGAGATCTACTAATACCTACAAGTTCGCTCAATTTTCCTGTAGAGAAATCTGGGTTTTCATAGTGGGCTTCTACTAAATCTGTTATTTTCAACAAAAACTCCCTATCCTTGTTATTTTTGGGAATCTGATCTGACTTCTTTTGGAGTATACTCGAAAAGCGCTCTTGAAGATTATTGTTTGAAGCCAAAAGATTTTTGACCAAAAGGTCAAGTTCCTTAATATTAAAAGGTTTATCTATTACAGCATTAGCTCCAAATTCCAGACCGTTCAATTTATCTTTCTCATCTGATTGTCCGGTAAGCATTAGGAAAGGTATATGGCTGGTTTTTTCAGATTGTTTAACAATTTTACACAAAGTAAAACCGTCCATTGACGGCATTCTGATATCAGATAAAATAATATCTGGTTTAATTTTCTGCATTTTCGCAAGTGCATCCTTTCCATTCTTGGCCATCATAACCTTATAGGCCGTTGAGAAATGCTTGTGCAGAAATGTGATAAGCTCCCGGTTATCCTCCACAATGAGCATGGAAAAGTTTTTATTACCTTCTGGGGTTTTGATATATTGAGGGATAGAGTTGTCATAAATTTCATTCGAAATGATTAGATCTGACGGCACATCCATACTTTTATTACCATCTATTTGTACAATATCTGACAGTTCTCTAGGGTTTTGATGCAGAGGAAGGTTAACACTAAAAACAGAACCCTTTTCTGGAATACTGTCAAAATTTATAGTACCCTCCAGAAAAACGACTAGACTTTTTACGAGGGCCAGACCAATACCTGATCCGGTCTTATCCTTTTTAGATTGGCTTTCAAAGGGGATAAAAAGATTTTTTCTATCATAATCGCTTAAACCCTTACCTGTATCTGAAATGGTAATCTTTATGTAATCACTGTTTTTACTTATACAAATTTTCATTTCTATTTTACCAAGTGGTTTTGTGTTTTTGATAGCATTGGATAAAAGGTTAGATACGATAGTCTCTAATTTTTCCGCATCAAAATAGGAAGTGGATTCTTTAGTATTGCTGGAAAAGCTCGCAGTAAGTTTTTTATGATTGAACAATGGATTGAATGCATAAAAGGTATCGCTAAGGAATAAAACAACATCACCCTTACTTAATTCTAGTCGTTCGTGATCAGCTTCAACTTTTCTAAATTTTATGAGTTGTTGTACTAAGTGATGGAGTTTTTTGGCATTTTGCTTAATACTAAAAAAACTGTAGTGATCACCACTTAATGAAATATTAACAGAAAGCTCTTCAATAGCGGCAATAATAAGTGTTAGAGGTGTCTTAAACTCGTGAGAAATAAAAGTGAAGAAATTGAGCTTATGATGATTTATTTCCTGCATTTTTTCCTTTTCCAGACGTTCCAGTTGAAGAGCAAGGTTTTTATTTTGAATAAATCTTAGAAACCTGTAACTGGAATATACAATACATAGAAATAAAAATACATATATAGCATAGGCCCAGTTTGTCAGCCAGAATGGGGGTAATATTTGAATGAAAAGTTTTTTGTTGCCTAAGCGACTGCCAGCACTTGCATTATTCTGACTTTTTAAATGAAAAATATATTCGCCGTGTGGTAGATTGGTGTATTTGGCAGATCGATTTTCCCCTCCATAAATCCAGTCGCTTTCATAACCTTCGAGATAGTAAGCATAAGAATTATCACCTTCAGCAATGTGGTCTATCTCTGTAAACTCGATTGTGATGGCATTCTCATTATGTTTTAATGTAAGAGTATCTAATTTATTGATGTGTTTTTTAAGAACAGATTTTTCACTTATGGCAACATCCTCATTAAAAATTTTGAGTCCGGTAAAGTGTAGGCCCACTGCGGTATTTCGCAATTTCAAGCTATCAGGGTGAAAGTAGGTCACACCATTTACAGAGCCAAAATACATCCATCCATCATTGTCCTTATAAGAAGAATTATAGTTGAACTGGTTTGAGGATAGACCGTCTGAAATAGTATAGTGTGTAAAATCTGAAAGCTTACCGTCATAGAAATCTAAGCCTGCATTGGTGGAAATAAAATATCCATTCTTTGCTTCTAGAATCCCATAAACCGTATTGTTTGCAAGCCCCTGCTCTTTGCCTATATTTAGAAAGGATTGGGTGTCGGGATTCCATTTAAACAGTCCTCCGCTGTAGGTACAAAACCAAAGCTGACCTAAACTGTCCTCATAAGCTGCGATTACCTCATTGCTAAAGAGACCATTGCTCACGTGTGCAGTGTAATTAGATATCTTACCCGATGAATCTATCCGGAAAATACCGGATCTGGAGGTACATACCCAAATAGCACCGTTACTATCAAGTAGCAAATCATAAATGAACTTATCTCTGAAAGTTTCAGGTAAATGGAGTGAAAAGGAGTCAGTTGAGTAATCATACATATTAAGCCCATACTGCGTACCTATTAATAATTTGTCAGGACTCGGTTGAAGAAGTGAGTATACATGATCGTTTGAAATGGAAGACGTGTCGTCACGTTCGTTTTTGTAAACTTTTATTTCTTTAGTATTGGGATCAAATCTATTCAGGCCACCCAGAAACGTTCCTATCCAGATTTGGCCTAAATGATCCTCAAGCAGGGCATGTACATTATTGCTGCTTAGAGAAGGCCCACTGGTTTTAGAATGTTTTAAGTAACCATAGGAATTTTTTTTCCGGTCATATATGGTTATACCTCCGTCCTCTGTTCCTAACCATATTTTACCATTTTTACTTTGTATGATCTGGCTTATTGCCTTACCGGCGAGTGATGTATTTACTTCTCCGGGAAGTAGCTTGTTAAAGCCATTCTTTACGGGCTTGGCATAGTTGAGACCACCAAAATAGGTCCCTATCCACATGATATTTTCTTTACTTCTATAAAGACTATGTATAGCTTTGTCTGATAAATTAGTGGGGGTATTATAGAAGGATTGGTTGTAATGCAGGCTTTTTCGTGTAGTTCTATTGTATACATAAACACCATATTCCGTTCCTATCCAGAGTAGGTCATCTTCATCCTCTGCAATCGCTCTCACTACATTTGCTTCTAATTGATTGGGTTCGCCAGCAAAGGATTCATAAATAAATTTATCTGCTTCGGGATCGTACCTAAATAAACCTCTTAAAGACCCCAACCATATATCCCCTCCCTTATCCTTAAATAAAGTGGGACTTACATAGAAGCCGCTTGGGCTGGGAGCATTGGGGCGCTCAGGATATTTATATGATTTAAGGGTTTCTCCAAGCCGATTGATCAAAATGATTTGATCATCAAGTGCCACAAAATATACGTCTGCCCGATAGTCACATACTGCTCTTACATTTTTATCCCTGAATACACTTTCTATATAATTAGTTGCATTAATTGTAAAAAGACCATTTTTACTACATATGTAAATTTTTTTGTCTTCTGAACAATACAGACGGTTTATACTACCAATAGCAACATTTGAATCATTTAATAGACAAAAATTATCTAAAGACGGATTATAAGAATAGAGACCCTTGTTAGTTCCTACCAAAAGATTATCTCCTATAGTCTGCAATGCTTTTATCTGGGTAAATCCCTGACCTATGGCTTCATTCCGATAAGTATAAATCGTATGACTATCATATTTATCAAGTCCTTCACCAGTTGCTATCCAAATAAACCCTTCCTTATCCTGAATTATATCATATACGGTACTATGGGATAAACCATGTTCTGGAGTCAGTTTAAAAATTTCACGCTGTTGTGCTAACGATGTCGAGATGAAAAAGAAAAAAACAATGGGACATACATATTTCAATTGGGATATGTCTAAGCTGATTAAATTTTTTAGACCAGAAACATCAATTACTTTTCGATTATTCATAATAATAAAGATCGGAATGATCAATTTTAAACAAAAGTACTAGAATTCAGTAAAAAAAGAATATTGGCAATAAGAGGATTAAATTAATATTGTTTTAACAAAAAAGATTGAAATATGCTAGCAATTGCTGTAAACTAGTGGTTGTGTCTTGAACCAGCAGTAAATTTAATTGGACTTTTGTACAGGTTGAGGTTCTTTATAGGTCAGGATAAATCAGGCGCAGCACTAAAAATAGATCAAATGGGATCATGAACAAAAAAGTCACTTATGAAGATTTTTCCTTTTGAAATACCAAAGCATCGCAATGAGAATCTCATTGTTGAAGAAGACTACAGGGATTCCTTTTATGAAAAGTTGCATAAACATCAGGAGGTTCAAATAACCTATATATGTAAAGGAAGTGGCAAACTGATCGTTTGGGATAGTATTCATATATATGGACCTGGAGATTTATTTGTTATAGGCAGTAACTGCCCGCACGTATTTAAAAAGGGAAACTCCTCAGATGTACATAGAATATCCCTTTTCTTCACAATGGAAACCTTTGGAAAAAAGTTTTTTGAGATTGCTCAACTAGAAAGATTACAATCTTTCTTTCAAGGTTTGGATGAAGGATATAAATGCCGCCTCAGTGATAAGGAGGCCGGACATTTAATGCTCAAGTTTCCAAAGGCAGATAAGTTTAAACGATTTTTGATGTACTTCGAACTTATTGAAAAATTGTGTAAATGTGAAAAGAGTAAACTCACCAGTTTTGTAGCTCCTAGATCAATAAATAATATGGAAGGAAAGAGGATGCGTAAGGTGTTGGATTATGTGTTTGTAAACTTTCAAAAAAACTTAACACTGGAGGAGGTTGCCGAAATTGCGTGCATGACTCCAACCGCATTCTGTAGATTTTTTAAACAGCGTACGAATAAGACCTTCTTTTCATTCTTAATTGAAATGCGCATTGAATATGCGTGTCAATTGCTAAAAGAAAACCAAGATTTATCCGTCTCAACTGCCGCTAACCGGGCGGGGTTTAATTCGATCACAAATTTTAATAGAAAATTTAAACTCTTTAAAGGTATTACACCATCAGTCTATCTAAAGGGGGCAGGCGTTTCTCAGATCGCCTAGTTCAATAGACCAATAAAGCGGCTTTGTAAATAGATTATTTTTCTATTAAAGCAGGTGCAAATGAGGATATGAATTTTTAGTAATTAATTTACATGTAAGCATCATAAGACTATATTATTTTATCATAACACTATCTTATCCTAGTACCTAAACCTCTTTGTAAACAGCACTTTGAGTAATTATATTCACAATGGTTTTAAGATTTATATAACCAATCTACTTAAATATAAGATTCATGAAAATGTACTCAAACAATTTTTCTACCTTTCTCAAGACTTCTTTATTCTTGGTTTTAGGTTTCTTAATTAGTATACCAAAGCTAACAGCCCAGGAAAATACTATAAACGGTACTGTGATTGATGAACAGGGTACGCCTATAGCTGGTGTAAGTGTTGTGGTTCAGGGAACAAATAAAGGTACTGCAACAGATTTTGATGGTAAATATAATCTTTCTGCAGCACCTACCGCTATTTTGGAGTTTTCAAGTGTAGGGTTTATTACACAGAGAGTTAGTATTAATAATCGTACGACTATTGATGTTACCCTGCTCGCCGATGTCTCACAGCTCGATGAAATCGTAGTTGTAGGATATGGTACTCAGAGACAAAAAGAAGTAACCAGTGCAATTGTAAGTGTCAAAGAGGAGGACTTTAATAAGGGAAATATCAATAACGCAGAACAACTTTTAGCAGGAAAAGTGCCCGGTCTAACGGTTTCTAAACAAGGAGGAAATCCTTTGGCGGGCTCTACAATAAGACTAAGAGGACTTACCACATTTGGGGCCAATACAGAGCCGTTAATAGTAATAGATGGAATAATTGGAGGAAGTCTAAATAATGTAGATCCCAACGATATTGCTTCCATTGATGTTTTAAAGGATGCTTCGGCAGGTGCGATCTATGGTACACGAGGAAGTTCCGGTGTAATTATAATTACAACAAAGTCTGGTACCACGCAGCAAAAGCCAAAGTTAGACATTAATGCATATACAGTATTGGAAGAGATATCAAATACACCTCCAGTAGTTGGTGTGGAAGAATTTAAACAGGCTAATAGTGTAGATTTTGGGTCTAACACAGACTGGATGGATGAGGTTACACGTAAAGCACTTACTCAGGTTTATAATTTAGCTTTTTCAAATAATACTGGAGGCACATCTTATAGAGCGTCATTAAACTATCGAGATATAGAGGGCATAATTGAGGATCAAGATTTGACCATTCTCAATTCTAGATTTAACGTATCCCAAAGCCTTTTTGAAGATCGTTTAAAGTTAACGGGTATTATGTCCTTTACTAGAACGAATGCCGAGCCTGAATTTGAGGGAGTTTTAAGACAAGCACTGTTATGGAACCCAACAGCTCCCATCTTTGAAAATCGTACAGCGCAAGAATTAGGTAGGGATCCAAACAGGTTTGGTGGCTATCTTGAGACCGAAGAACAGAACGTCTTTAATCCTGTGGGCATGATTAAATTGAATACAAACCAGCAAAAGGTCAAAAGAACCCTAAGTAATTTCAAGGCTGAATACAAATTAATCCAAAATTTGACTGTAGCCGGAAACTATTCTTATCAAGTGACCAGTGATTTAGTTGGGTTTTACAGTTCATCAGGTTCCATAACGGGAGCCGGTAGAGGACTGTCAAATGGGGAACAGGTAGGTGGTAGAGCGGAGCGCTTTACCTCAGATACCAGTGATGAACTCTATGAATTTACGGCAACCTACAATAACTCTGTAGGTGACTTGACGTACACTGTCTTAGGGGGTTATGGATATCAGGAGCAAATTTATGAAGAATTTTGGGCAACAAATACAAACTATATTACAGATAGCGTATTGTGGAATGATCTGGGACTAGGCTTAGGTATTTCCAATGAGGGAGGTGCGATAGCAAATTTAGATTCGTTCAAATCTGAGGCATTGTTGACCTCTTATTTTGGCAGAGCTACTTTTAATTATAAAGATATCTACAATTTAGCTACAAGTTTTAGAAGGGAGGCTTCATCGCGCTTTGGCGAAAACAACCGCTGGGGTAATTTTTGGGCCTTGAGTGGCAGTATGAATATTGACGATATATTCGAAATGAAAAATATAGATATCCTGAAACTACGTGCGGGCTATGGAGTGACGGGTAATACCCCCACCCAGCGGTATGCATTTTTAGAAACATTGGGTGCAGATCCCAATAATCTTGGATATGTAAATGGCGAATTCATTCCGGCAGTAGAACCAACCTCAAATCCTAATCCTAATCTAAAATGGGAAGAAAAGGGAGAGCTGAACATAGGTGTTGATTTTTCACTCTTTAATTATTTGCTAACGGGATCTTTAGATTATTTCAATAGAACTACTTCAGACTTATTAAATACGATTGACGTTGCCAGTCCTCCCAACCTTTTTCCAACGAGTTTGGTCAATCTTGGTAAACTGGAGACTAATGGATGGGAGGCACAATTAAATGCGGCAATTTTGAGAAAAGGAGATTTAACTTGGAATGTCGGAGTCATTTTCGATACAAATGAGACCAAACTTGTAAAGTTCAATAATTTAGAGAGTTCTGAATTCTTACAAGAAAACCTAGGTACTCCCGGTTTCAACAATTTACTGGCCACTAGGGTTAGGGAGGGAGACGTAATAGGGAATATTATGGCTCCGCGTTTTGCCCGTTTTAACGAAGAGGGAAAGGCATTGGTTTTTGCAGCAGATGGTTCTGAAATCCTGGCTTCTGAAGCTTCAGCAGATGATTATGTAGTGGCAGGGAATGGTCTGCCCGATTTTAGTTTAAGCCTGACAAATACTCTTACTTATAAAAATTTTGATCTTAACTTTTTATGGCGCGGGATTTTTGGTCATAGTTTAGCAAACCTCCCTGCGGCAAAATTAGGTCATCCTACCAGAGCGACTCAATTTAGATATATAAAAGGTGACTTTTTCAATCCCGAAGATACCGATGACAGCGCCTGGCATACAGAGTATGTTGAGGATGCCTCTTTTTTAAGGTTAGATAATATCACCTTGGGCTACAATGTGAATGTTAAAAATTTCGGAGAACTATCGCGTCTGCGCCTGTACATAACAGGTAATAACTTAATAACCATTACTGATTATTCTGGGGCTGATCCTGAACCCAGATTTTCGGGCAATTCTGGGATTTTGGCACCAGGTTATGACAGATTGGGAGACTACTTCCCCACGCGCTCCATAACCTTTGGAATTAATGCTACCTTTTAAAAAAACGACTATGATAACGAAAGCAATGAAAAATACAATTTGGACATTCCTGATTCTTGCTTCAGGTATACAGATATCTTGTAGCGATCTTGAGGCAGATGTATATTCGGAAATCACACCTGACACATTTTATCAAAACGACACGCAGCTGGCAGCTGCAGCGGCTTCGGCCTATACACCGCTCTATTCATACTGGGGGACGTTTGAGGAACAGGACCTGACAACAGATCAGTCTACCTGCCCTATACGTACAAATGGGGGATGGAATGATGGAGGTTTGTGGCCCAGGTTGATGCGGCATCAGTTTAACGAGCGCGATTTTGTTAATGGAGAATGGACTCGATATTTTGGTGGTGTGGCCTCTTGCAACCGCCTTATTGAAATATTTGCAAATAATGTGGGTAACGATGCTCCTATTATTTCGGAACTTAGAGCGTTAAGGGCATTTTATTATTTTAGGCTGTTAGACCTTTTTGGTAATGTACCAATTGAAACCGGATTCACGGATGCAAATCCGGCTCCATTTCAATCAACTCCTTCTGAGGTTTTTGAATTTGTTGAGTCTGAACTTTTAGAGAGTATTCCCAATTTAAGGGAAGAAAGAAATACCGAAACCTACGGCAAGGTCAATAAGTGGGTGGCTTATACCATTTTGGCGGATCTATATATCAATGCGGAACGCTTTAACGCAGGGCCACATCATCAAGAAGCTGCAGATGCGGCAAACCAGATCATAAACAGTGGAGTATATTCGATGGAGCCTGGATATTTCCGGAATTTTAGAGTTGAGAATGAGGGTTCTTTAGAAAATATTTTCATCATACCTTATGATAAGAATAATGCAACCGGGTTAAATATTTGGTCTGGTGCGCTCAATCAATCAGCAAGGCCAACCTTTGGGCTTGTGGGACAGCCTTGGGGAGGCTTTAGTATACAGGAGGACTTTTATAAGGCCTTCGATGAAGACGATAAACGCAGGGGTATGTTTATTGCGGGACAGCAATATACACAGGAAGCTGGTCCCTCCTGGTCTGACACTGAAGGCTTTTTTTATGCTAACCCACAACCAGAGTTTGAGCTGATAGACTGTACAGAAGATTTTAATCGTGCTTTACCGGAAGAACTGGAGGAAGACCCCATTACCTGCAACATATTTATTCCTGTCGAGATAACCCTGTCTTCGGCAAGGGGCATTGCTTACTATAGAGAAGGGGCTCGCTATGGTAAATATGAAATAGAGCAAAATTCTGGCAATCGCAATTACTCCAATGATTTTGCAATATACCGTTTTGCACACGTGCTTTTGATGCGGGCAGAAGGATTGTGGAGACAGAACAATAACAGTGCTGAAGCCTTAAATCTTGTCAACCAAGTTCGCAACAGGGCAGGTTTGGATCCGCTGACCTTACTTTCGGAAGATGACTTGTACTGGGAACTTAAAAAGGAGCTCGCGATGGAAAATCATGCAAGGCCCATAACCATTCGTTTTGGTCATTGGGAGGATGCTTGGTTCCTAAAAGAGGCTAATCCCAGCGAGACCTATAAAAGATTCTACCCTATACCTTTAGATCAATTGCAAGCAAATATAAACTTGGAACAGAATCCTGGGTATTGATATTTTATATTAGTTATTTGTTGAACTGGTTTTTCAAAAAGGGGGTAATGCCCCTTTCTGGCATTTGAAAAGTTTTGTATTCCATCGAGCAGCTTATGCGATTAAAAATTTTGGTAATTCTGTTTATGTTAGGAGTATCCTGCCAGAAAAAAGAAGAAAGACAGCAAGCTTTTTTTGAACTGATGGATAATACTGAAATAGGAATAGATTTTAAAAATATGCTTGCTTATACAGAAGATTTCAATATCTACTTGTATAAAAGCTTTTACAATGGTGCTGGCGTGGGGCTGGGAGATTTTAACCGTGATGGACTCCAGGATGTTTTCTTATGCGGGAATCAAACGGATAACCAACTATACCTTAACCAAGGGAGTTTTAAATTTAGGGATGTAACAGCTATTGCAGGGGTTGGTAGTTCAGGTTCATGGAGTACCGGTGTGAGTATAGTAGATATTAATGCTGATGGCTGGCTGGATATTTACGTATGTAAAAGTGGTAATCCAGAAAGCGAAAACCGAAGAAATGAATTGTTTATAAACACAGGACAGCTAAACACTGAAGGAATCCCCATTTTTAAGGAAAAGGCGGCGCAATGGGGGATAAACGATCTGGGATTTTCGGTACAGGCTACTTTTTTTGACTACGATAGGGACGGTGACTTGGATATGTACCTTCTCAATAATTCCATTACCCCTTCTGAAATTATTTTAGATGCTAAAAAAGGTCTTCGACAAATTTATGATCCCTTGGGAGGCAACAAACTCTATCAAAACAGGGGCAATACGTTTGTGGATGTCACACGGGAAGCTGGGATTTATGGTAGCTCGATAGGTTTTGGGCTGGGTGCCTCGGTTGGGGATCTCAACCGGGATGGCTGGCCGGATATTTATATAGCCAATGATTTCTTTGAAAGGGATTACCTCTATTACAACAATAAGGATGGAACTTTTAAGGAAGATCTTGAACATTCCCTAACCGAAATCAGCCAGGGAGCAATGGGCGTGGACATCGCAGACTTGACAAACGATGGCTGGCCGGAAATCTTTGTTACCGAAATGTTGCCAAAAGGGAATAAAAGATTGAAGACCAAAGTATTGTTCGATGGGTGGGATACGTATTCCCTTCGGCTAAAAAATGGCTACTACCGTCAATTTCCCAGAAATACACTTCAACTCAATCAAGGTCCTGCGCCTAATAGGGGAGAGATTTTCTTCAGTGAAGTTTCCCGACTAACCGAAACCGCCGCTTCAGAGTGGAGTTGGGGTGTCCATATGCTGGATTTGGATAACGATACGGATAAGGAAATATATGTGACCAATGGCATTGTCAAAGATCTTCTGGACCAGGATTATATTGATTTTTATAACAATGCAGACCAATTGCGGAAAATGTACCAAGAAAAAGGGGCGGTGATCAAGGAACTGGTAGATAAAATCCCTTCAGAACGGGTGGCAAATCATTTATATGAACAACGGGGCATCCTGAAATTTGACGAGGTTGCAAAAGCCTGGGGGCTGGATACACCGGCCTTTTCAACCGGGGCAGCTTTTGGTGATCTGGATAATGATGGTGATCTCGATCTCGTGGTAAATAATTTGAACGATAAACCCTTTATATATCTGAACACTATAGATGGAGCTAATAATTATTTTTCCCTTAAACTGATTGAGGATTCGCAAAATCGGGATGGCATCGGTGTACAGGTTTCGTTATACATTAAAGGCACGTTGCATTATCAAGAGCTGTTGCCCACAAGGGGAACAATGTCAACAAGTGATAACCGTTTGCATTTTGGCCTGGGCAACAATGAAAAAATAGATTCTCTTATCGTGCTTTGGCCTTCCGGCAAAAGATCAAAACTTTTTGATGTCAAGGCCAATCAATTTTTGACCCTGAACAAAGCTCAGTCTTCTTTGGAAACACCACAGGAAGAAAGCCGTTTGATAATTCCGCAATTTTTGGTGAAAAAAGGTGTGGGGGCAAGCATCAACTATGTGCACCGGGAAGATGAGTATATAGATTTTAACAGGGATAAATTACGGTATAGTTCTATTGCCGAAGAAGGGCCCAGGGTGGCCGTGGGCGATGTAAATGGGGACGGTAGGGATGATTTTTATATAGGTGGGGCTTCCGGAAGTGCGGGAGTTTTATACTTGGCGACCCCTAAGGGCATTTTTCAGCAAAACCAAATCCCATCTTCAGCATCTGATGCTCTGGCCGAGGATACTGATGCCGTTTTTGTGGATGTGGACAATGATGGGGATCTGGATCTTTTGGTTGCAAGTGGTGGATATAAATTTCCTTCCAGCTCTTTCGCCCTGGCAAATAGAATATACCTTAATGATGGAAAAGGGAATTTTGAAAAATCAGCGCAAACCCTTCCGCAGGGAAAACTTTTTGATACTTCTTGCATCATACCGGCAGATTATGATAACGATGGCGATCAGGACCTCTTTGTGGGCGGGAGGACAGAACCGTTGTCTTACGGGGTTCCCACCAATAGTTATTTACTGGTCAATGATGGCAAGGGTAATTTTAAGGATGAAACGGTTGCACTGGCGCCCGCACTTCAAAATTTGGGAATGGTGACGGATGCCGTTTGGTTGGATTATGACAGAGATGGCGATCAGGACCTGGTGATTGTGGGAGAATGGATGCCCGTTACCCTGTTGCGAAATGACAACGGGCAATTTACGGCCATTTCTGATGTTGCGGGCCTGGACCACACCCACGGATTATGGCATACGATCACAGCTTCAGATCTGGATGGTGACGGTTATGAAGACCTCATAGCAGGCAATTTGGGACTTAATACTTTTTTAAAAGCTGCGCCAAATGCACCGCTCAGAATGTTTGTGAACGATTTTGATGGCAACAGTCAAATAGACCATATTTTGGCAACCTATGAAAACGGAAAGCTATACCCGCTGTCCACCAAAAAGGAAATGACCGCACAACTGCCCTATCTGTTAAAAAAATACCTCAAGTATGAGGATTATGCCGACCAGACCATCGGGGATATTTTTACAAAGGAGCAATTAGCTAACTCGATACAATTGACCGTGGAGCAGACTGCATCGATGGTTTTTTGGAACAACGAGGGGACATTTGAGGGCGTTGAATTGCCCTTAGCGGCGCAGCTGTCGTGCGTATATGCCATTTTACCTGTTGACATTACAGATGATGGCAAGGAGGAATTGCTTCTAGGCGGAAATTTGTTCAAGGCCAAACCTCAAATAGGTATCTATGCGGGGTCGATGGGGCAAGTTATTACAATAAAAGATGAAAGAGAGCTGAAATGCCTGTCTCACCGAGAATCCGGTTTTTTTGTAGATGGGCAGGTAAGGGATATTAAAACACTCGGGTCTGAAAAAGATATAATAATAGTCACAAGAAGTAATGACAGTATTGCAATATTCGAAAAAAGTAAATAACCTATTTAAGGTTGCCTGTTTTGTGCTAGTCGCAGCCGCGATAATTGGATGTGCTGAGAAACAGACCTACGATGAAATCGTAGCCGAGGAAATGGCAAGCGGGATAAAAAAGGACAGTCTGTTTCACGGCTTATATTTCAATATGTCCCTAAGGGATTTTTATCAGCACTGTTTTGAAATGAATCAAAAAGGAATTTTTTTTCAGAATGACTTCAATGTAGAGATCATAACCCATTATGAGGAAGATTTTAGTGCACCGGTTGATTTCGTATTTTTTCCAGAAGAGAGAGGCCCTACCATTCAAAAAGTGATAGGGTATATGAAATACAGCCGGTGGGCACCATTCTCAGAAAAATATTCTTCAGGGCGATTGCTGGAAGAGGTAAAGGCAGAATTGGAAGAATGGTACCCAGGTCGTTCTTTTATCAAAATAGCACACCCCGAAGGACATTGGCCCTATGCGTATGTTAAAGTAGATGGCAATAGAAAAATAATGCTCTACCGCTCTTTTGAAGATCAAAAGGTAGAAATGATTTTTGAAAATTTGGATACAGTAGAGTGATGTATATACGGGCAAATAGGGTTTTTTCAGGTCTTTTTAGTATCCTGTTTCTTTTGGTAGGATGCCGAAAGGATGAAATTTCTACAGATAACAAAACCTTGTTTAAACTGCTTGATTCCTCACGTACCCAACTGGATTTCAATAATATAATAACCTCATCAAACGAACTCAACATCTTTAAGTATCGCAACTTCTATAATGGCGGCGGCGTGGGTTTGGGAGATGTTAATAATGATGGATTATTGGACGTGTACCTCACTGCAAATATGCAGACCAACAAGCTGTTTATCAATAAGGGGAATTTTGTTTTTGAGGATGTGACAAACATAGCAGGCGTGGGGGGTGGCAAGGCTTGGGCTACTGGGGTATCAATGATCGACATAAATGCCGATGGCTGGATGGATATCTACGTATGTAATTCAGGTGATGAGAAAGGCAGGGATCGGGAAAATGAGTTTTTCATAAACAACGGCGATGGAACCTTTAGTGAAAAAGCTAAAGAAATGGGACTGGACGATGCAGGGGTTTCTACACATGCCGCTTTTTTTGATTACGACCGTGATGGCGACCTTGATATGTACCAGCTGAATAATTCTTACAGGTCTGTAAACAGTTTTAATCTTTTAGAAAATGAAAGAAATATTCGTGATTCACTGGGAGGGGATAAACTGTACCGCAATGATGGTGACAAGTTCACAGATGTGAGCAAGGAAGCAGGTATCTATGGTAGCGAAATAGGATTTGGTCTGGGAATCGCGGTAGTTGATCTTGATAAGGATGGCTGGCCTGACCTTTACATTGCAAATGATTTTTTTGAAAGGGACTATATCTATATGAACAACCACGATGGCACATTTACCGAAAGCCTTGAAGATAGGGTAAGTGCAATTAGTTTAACCTCAATGGGCGTAGATGCCGCAGATCTCACAAATGATGGACTTCCCGAAATTTTCGTTAACGATATGTTGCCTCAGATCGATGCACGGTTTAAAACGACTATGACATTTGAAAACTGGGATAAATACCGCTTCAATGTAGAAAACGATTATTACCATCAGTTCACCAGAAATACCCTCCAACTCAACAATGGGCTTTTAGACGATAAGGGTGTGTTTTTCAGTGAAGTGGGGAGAATTGCCAATGTAGAAGCGACTGACTGGAGCTGGAGCGTCCTGCTTACTGACCTCGATAATAATGGCCAAAAGGACATTTACATCACTAACGGCATTTATAAGGATATTCTTGATCAGGATTTTATCCAGTACATCGCAAACGATGAGGTGGCTAAAATGGTCATCAAGAAGGAAGGGGTGGATTATAAAAAACTACTGGAGTTTTTGCCGTCACACCCTGTGGCCAATTATGCCTTTTCAGGAAATGGAAAGCTCAACTTTGAAGAGGTAACCGCAAAATGGGGTCTGGAAACTCCTGCAAGTTCCAGTGGTGCCGCATATGGAGATTTGGATAATGACGGCGATCTCGATCTGGTGGTGAATAATGTTAATGCTCCCGTTTTTGTTTGCCAAAACAATAGTAGTACCAAGGAAAATGCCAATTACCTAAAGTTAAGGCTTTGCGGAACGAAAGACAATCTAGGGGCCATAGGGGCCAAGGTAACTTTAAAGTCTGGTCAAAAGGTGTTTTATCAAGAGCAGTTTTTAACCCGCGGATTTCAATCTTCGGTCGATCCTCATCTTAATTTTGGGCTGGGGAGTATTAAAAATATTGATACGCTTTTGATAATCTGGCCCTATGGTGAGGAAACAGTTATGACAAATGTTGCTGTCAATCAAGCTTTAGACCTAAAAGAGGAAGAAGCAGGGACTGCACGGCCGCGACCCAATATTTTGAAAAAAAAACTATTTGAAAAAATTGATGTTTCACTGGATTATATGCATCAGGAAAATCGATTTGTGGATTTTGACCATGAACGCATGCTTTATCATATGAATTCCACACAAGGTCCAAAGATCAGCTTGGCAGATATTGACGGCGACGGGAAAAAGGATGTTTTTGTAAGTGGCGCAAAGGATCAGCCTGGAGCTTTGTTTTTAGCCAAAAAGGGAGGTTTTCAAAAATGGTTACAGGAAGTTTTTGAGCAGGATCAGGCTTCAGAAGATGTTCAGAATTTGTTTTTTGATGCAGATGGGGATGGCGATCAAGATCTTTACGTAGCAAGTGGTGGCAGTGAGTTCGGCAATAACTCATTTACTTTAATAGATAGATTATATATAAATGACGGTAAAGGAAACTTTACAAAATCCAATCAGTCTTTGCCAGTGGTTACACCACAAAATACCGCTACCGTATGTGCATCGGACTATGACAGGGATGGCGATCTTGATTTGTTTGTCGGTGTTCGAATGAAAAATAAAGCCTACGGGGTTCCAGTAAGCAGCTATTTATTGAAAAATGACGGTAATGGAAATTTTGAAGATGTTACGGAAAAAACAGCACCTGGACTCTTTAAAATAGGGATGGTCACCGAAGCAAACTGGCAGGATATTGATGGAGATGATGATGAGGATCTTTTGGTAGTAGGTGAATGGATGGGCATAAAATTATTTGAAAACCAAAATGGATTGTTGACCGAAATAAGTGAAGAGGCCGGCCTCTCCAATACTTCTGGATGGTGGAATACAATAGCTTCCGCTGATTTTAACAATGATGGTCTTCCGGATTTTGTATTGGGCAACCACGGCCTTAATTCACGTTTCAAGGCCACTAAGGAAAAACCTTTGTCTTGTTATATCAATGATTTTGATGGCAATGGTACTATTGAACAGATTGTTTGCAAATATGAGGATGATGCGCAGTATCCCACCGTTCTCCGCCACGATCTCATTGCTCAACTTCCAGGACTTAAAAAGAGCATATTTAAATACGAAGATTATAAGGGTAAAACAGTAAATGATCTGTTTTCGCAAGAGCAACTGCAACAGGCCGTCGTACATGAGGTCACACAGCTGCAGAGCGTTGTCCTGTTGAGTACAGGTCAAAAGCATTATGAAATTTTCGAATTGCCACAGGAAGCGCAGCTTGCTCCCATATATGCCCTGTTGACCGGGGATTTCGACAGAGATGGCATAGCCGATATTATTGCAGGAGGTAATCTTTATGGGGTTAAACCAGAAGTAGGAAGATATGATGCCAGTTATGGCATCTTTCTGAAAGGCATAGGAGATGGTACATTTGACGTAGTGCGACCGCAGAAAACAGGACTTTTATTCGAAGGGCAAATCAGGGACCTGGAAATGATTGAATATAAAGATGCTCAGGTTTTGATCGTGGTACGAAATGACGATAAACCCCTGTTTTTTAAACTTAAAATCTAGTATTAAAACGCAATTTAATGACCTACGCTCCAAAAATTTGGCAATTTGCAGGCATAGCTATAATACTTTACGCCTTTTGGTCATGTAATTCTGAGGGCGAAAAGCGATTTTTAGAATTGAGTAGCGCTAAGACTAACATTGACTTTGTCAACGCAATAACAGAGACCGAAGATTTCAACATTCTGGATTATCTCTATTTCTACAATGGGGGAGGGGTGGCATCCGGTGACATCAACAATGATGGCCTGCCCGATCTTTTTTTTACATCAAACCAGGGCATAGACAAATTATACCTAAACAAAGGAAAGATGATATTTGAGGATATCACTCAATCAGCAGGGGTAGGAGGTGAAACCGGAACCCACACTTGGACTACCGCAGCTACTATGGTAGATATCAACAATGACGGGTTTTTGGATATTTATGTTTGCGAGGTTAGTGGTTACCTGCAATTAAGAGGTAAAAATAAGCTCTATATAAGTAACGGAGATTTAACCTTTAGTGAAAATGCAAAACTATATGGACTGGATATCGCGAGTTTTTCTCAACAACCTGCTTTTTTTGATGCTGATCTTGATGGGGATTTAGATCTTTACTTGCTCAATCATTCCGTACATACTCCAGACTCCTATAAAAGATCAGATACCCGTACGGTAAAGGATAGCCTCGCCGGTGACCTTTTTTTTATAAACGATAATGGTCTTTTTAAGGACCGTACGGTGGAAGCGGGTATTTACAGTGGATCCATGGGGTATGGATTATCGGTCAACATCGCCGATCTCAACAACGATGGTTATCCGGATATTTACGTGGGCAACGATTTCCATGAAAACGATTACCTGTATTACAATAATGGTAATGGCACTTTTAGAGAAGGTATTCTTGATGCTACTAAACATAACAGCACCTTCACGATGGGGGCAGATGTGGCAGATTATGACAACGATGGTTGGCTGGATATTTTTACACTTGATATGAAGCCGGAAGATGAAACAGAGCGAAAAAGTGCTGCTGGGGTAGATTCGTATGATATTTATAACTACAAGCTCGGTTTTGGCTACCACCACCAGTATTCTCGCAACATGCTGCAAAAGAATCAAGGCCACATACTAGATACCTTCAAGGTTGCCTTTAGCGAAATAGGCCAATTAAAGGGCGTTGCTTCTACAGACTGGAGTTGGAACGCAACCTTTGCAGATTTGGATAATAACGGGTATAAGGACCTCTTTATCACCAATGGAATTCTTAGGCGACCAAACAATCTTGATTTTACAAATTATACCGCTAACGAAATAGAGATGGACAGTCTTTCTGTTATGGAGGGATTGGCAAAGATGCCTTCCGGCGAAAGCACTAATTATGTATTTGCAAATGAAGGTGGAAGTTTTGCAGATTCCTCTGCAGAATGGGGCTTGGACAAAATGGGACTTTCAAACGGTGCGTTGATCCTTGACCTAGATCTGGATGGTGATCAGGATATCGTAATCAATAACCTTAACGAAAAAGCTTCGGTATTCGAAAATCAAACAGCTGCCCGGCAGGGAAACCGTTCGGTAGAAATACGCCTCGTAGGACCTTTCAACAACAAAAACGGCCTTGGAGCGCGTGTTGAAGTCTATGCAGCTGACGGATTTCAGGTTCAAGAAAATAAGTTGACATCCGGATGGTTATCCAGCAAAAACACAAACGTACTGCATTTTGGCTTGGGCAGTACAAACAAAATTGATTCCTTACGCATTCAATGGCCGGGTGGAAAAGCACAGACCCTCTTAAATCCAAAAATGGATGGAATGGTCGAGGTGCATTATGATGAATCTCTTGCAATTCTAAAACGTAAAAATCCATCCGAACCTATTTTTAAAAATATAAGTCAGCAATCGGGTATCAATTTTGTGCATCGGGAAAATGCCTTTTCAGATTTCAATAGGGAAAAATTGATTCCACGTATGCTATCTACCCAAGGGCCTAGGTTAGCCGTGGTCGATGTAAACGGTGACGGTCTCGATGACTTTTACATTTGTGGCGCCAAAGGTCAACCGGGCGCGATATATCTTCAGCAAGGAGAAGGAGATTTCATTTTTAGGGAGAACAGTCCCACTGTTTTTGAGGAACATTGGGTGTATGAAGATGCGGCAGCCGTTTTTTTCGATGCCGATGGCGATGGCGATCCAGATCTTTATGTGGTCAGCGGGGGCGGGGAACTGTTTAGGGGAGAAGCCCTGCAGGACAGGCTTTATCACAATGATGGTAAGGGTAATTTTTCATACGACGGCGAGAAGCAGTTACCCAATACAGAATTCAACGGTTCTTGTGCCGTGGCTTTTGATGCAAATAGGGATGGACTAACGGATTTGTTTGTGGGCAATCGATCATATCCCACCAAATATGGACTTCCTGCTGCGAGCAAATTTTTTCTCAATAGGGGTGAGGGCAGGTTTACAGATGCATCAGTTTCCCTATTGGAAGATCGGGGAAGTATTGGTATGGTCACAGATGCTGTATGGGATGCACCGCAAGAACAACTCATCATCGTGGGTGAATGGATGCCGGTTACCATCTACAATTTTAAAAATGGCGATATAGACCGAAGAAAAATTCAAAACACCTCAGGCTGGTGGAACAGTATCGACCTCATAGATATTGACGGGGATGGAATATCTGAAGCCCTACTGGGAAATGCTGGTTTAAACACTGATTTATTGGCCACTGTTGATGAACCACTAGATCTTTACGTACGCGACTTTGACGGAAACCTAAGTACAGACCCCATAATCTCATACTATAAAAATGGAAAGCGGTGGCCGTATCCCAATCTTGATCACCTAGCATCACAGATTGTCAACGTCAAGCGTGTGTATCGCACTTATGAATCGTATGCCAATAGTTCTTTTTCAGAAGTGTTCCCGGATAAGGAATTGGCCAAGGGCTATCACGCTCAGGTTCAGACGCTGGCCTCTTCATATTTACGACTTGAAGATGAAGAATATGAACTAAAAGCTTTACCTGAGGAGCTACAGTACTCGGCCATCTTCGGCTTTGCTAAAGCCAGCTTTTCGTTAGATAAAGATAAAAAAGTCCTGGCGGTGGGTAATTTTTATGGCAACAATACCGCCATGGGCCGGTCTGACGCTTCTTACGGGCATACGATCAGCTTTTCTAAGGACAGTATTTTCAAAGAAATACCCTACTCAAAAAGTGGATTTAAGATAGATGGCGAGACCAGAGACATCAAGCTAATAAAGGGACCGGAGGGAAAGGAGTATATTTTGGTAAGCCTTAATAATGGTGGGGTCAAGGTTTTTGCTCGACAATAAAATGTAGCAATGCATTTGTCTGCTTCTTAAACAGCGGACAATCTTTGTGCAGGTAACGTATAGACTAACACTATTTTAATCAAAGAATAGTGTATTTTATCTTGATTTTACTGAATTTACTATTATTAATTCAACACATATTATCTTTTCTCTTTCAAAAAAATGATCACAATTAATAGTAAATAATGAAATATTTGGCCTTTATAAAACTGTTGTTCTATATTCTTTTAAACACGTGCCAATATCAAGGCATAGCACAAAGTAAACACAGTCAACAGGGAGTGCCCTATTTACAAAACCGAACGCCTCTACAGCCTAAGCCTTATCTCGAACTCCCCCTTGGGGCAATACATCCTCAAGGGTGGCTTAATGAGCAGTTGCGATTAATGGCAAATGGTATGACTGGAAAACTGGATAGCATTTATCCAGAGGTGGTGGGAGCCAGAAACGGATGGCTGGGAGGAGATGGTGATGGCTGGGAACGTGGACCATACTGGATTGATGGTTTATTACCTTTAGCCTATATTCTCAATGATAAACAATTAAAGGAGAAGGTACAGCCTTGGATAGAGTGGACTATTCAAAATCAAACCAAAGAAGGGTATATTGGCCCCATTCCATTTAAAACACCACCAGATCAGCAACCTGGATTGCAGCGCGATAAGCGGAGGGATTGGTGGCCCAAGATGGTGATGTTAAAAATTCTGCAACAATACTACAATGCTACAGGAGATGAGCGGGTCATCACCGTCCTAACTGATTATTTTAAGTACCAGCTTCAAGAACTGCCTGATAGACCTTTAGATTACCTCACCTTATGGGCAAATAGGCGTGGAGGAGATAACCTTCAAGTCGTTCACTGGTTGTATTCCAAAACCGGGGATAAATTTTTACTCGATTTAGCGACAATTATTGAGCAACAAACATTTCCTTGGACTACGATTTATACAAATGAAGAAAACTACAATGATCCGATAACACCATGGCATTATACCAAGTTGCAACGTTATCCGTTTGACTCCACAGAACTCAGTGCCTTAACGGTTTCAAAACTAGGAGGCCTCCACACAGTAAATTTTGCTCAAGGTTTAAAAGAACCCATACTGAGATATCAAGGCAGTGGGGATAGATTTTATATTACTGCAGTAAAAAAGGCATTAAAAGATATTAAAAAATACCACGGTCAGCCTCAGGGAATGTATGGAGGCGATGAACCCTTACATGGAAACAATCCAGTGCAGGGTGTTGAATTCTGTTCTATTTCAGAGGAAATGTTTTCTTTGGAAACCATTTTACAGATAACCGGTGATATGCAATTTGCAGATTTATTGGAAAAAATTGCATATAATGCCCTGCCTGCCCAGGCCAATGACGATTATACAGCAAGGCAGTATTTTCAAGCGGCCAATCAAGTGGAGCTAAGTGATAAGCTGGAGACTTCCTTTCAAACCAACTCTCACAAGGGGACAGATTTTGTTTTTGGCACTTTGTCCGGTTATCCCTGTTGCACGACCAATATGCACCAGTCCTGGCCCAAGTACGTGCAAAATCTCTTTTACGCGACAGCTGACGGTGGCGTGGCCGCACTGCTTTATGCACCGGCACGGGCTACCTTAAATGTTGCTGATGGCGTTCCGCTAAATATCAAGGAAACGACCGGTTTCCCATTTAGGGAGGATGTGCAGTTTGAATTTGAGCTTAAAAAATCCGCGACTTTTACATTTCATTTACGTATTCCCGCTTGGGCGAAAAGTCACTCAATAACCATTAATGGCGTCAACACTGAAGTTGAGGTTAAGGATCAAACAGCCATTATCGACCGGGAATGGAAAGATGGGGATACGGTCATGCTAACTTTGCCCATGGAAATCACAACTTCAAAATGGTACGAGTTTTCAACGGCAGTCGAGCGCGGACCTCTGGTCTATTCTTTAAAGATAGAACACATAGAAAAGAAAAAAAATAGAGAAGATCAATATCGCGAGTTTACAGAGGTTTTTCCAGCTGAAGACTGGAATTTTGGACTCATTCAATCTGAACTGGATTCCCTACCGGAATCCGTTACCGTTATTGAAAACGAATGGAACGGGGAATATCCCTGGAATCTGGACAATGCCCCCATAAGTCTAAAAATGACCGGGGTAAAAATTCCGGAGTGGCAACTCGTTAACGGTGCACCCGTGTTTCCGGCGTTTTGGGATGGCTATTACTGGGATGGCAACTATGGTGAGGGGATTACACGTCAGGAAATTACTTTGGTTCCCTATGGTTGTACTACCTTACGTATAACGGAATTTCCTACATATAATATTAATTAAAGTTATGCGAGAATTATTTGTATTTGTCATAATGATAAATTCTTTATCGGTCATTTCGCAATGGGCGCCTGCGGGTGAAAAAATCAAGACTAAATGGGCCAGTGAACTCAATCCAGATCAACCCCTGCCTGAATATCCCAGGCCTATATTGAAACGTAAGGATTGGAAAAATCTAAACGGACTTTGGGATTATAGTATTACAAACTATGGTGATCCTGAGCCTGAAACTTATGCGGGTCAAATCTTGGTTCCGTTTCCCGTTGAGTCCAGTCTTTCAGGGGTTATGACGAACGTGGGTGCAGATAAGGAGGTATGGTACAGTACTGAATTTACACTGTCATCCAGATGGCACCAGGATGCAGTTTTGCTCCACTTTGGTGCTGTGGATTGGCAGGCTGACATATGGGTCAATGATGTCAAGGTTGGAAAACATACTGGGGGGTACACGCCATTTTCATTCGATATCACCCCATTTCTAAAAAGCGATAAGCAAAAGTTGACTATCAAAGTTTGGGACCCTACCGCAGACGGGCCTCAGCCCAGAGGAAAACAGGTAAATCGTCCCGGTGGTATTTGGTATACCCCTGTTACTGGTATATGGCAGACCGTCTGGCTAGAACCTGTGCCAAAAAGCCGTATCAATTCTCTACAAATCACACCTGATATTGATTTAAACGTGGTGAAGATCAAGGCAGGACTTGAAAATTTAAAATATGGAGATTTGATTGAGGCTAGCGTTTATGACGAGGATAATAAACCAATTGCTGTGGGTAGAGCTTCGGCTTCTGAAGAGCTCGAAATTTATTTAAAAGACGTAAAACTTTGGAGCCCTGAATCCCCGCACTTGTATCAGACCAAAATAAAAATGCTACGAGAAGGGAAGGTTTTGGATGAGGTAGAAAGTTATTTCGCGATGCGAAAAATATCAATGAAAAAAGACAATACTGGCATAATACGCTTACAACTAAATAATGAGGACTACTTTCAATATGGCACTTTAGATCAGGGATGGTGGCCGGACGGACTGTATACAGCTCCGACCGATGAAGCACTTAAGTACGACATTCTTAAAACCAAGGAACTCGGGTTCAATACGATCCGAAAACACGTCAAGGTAGAATCACAGAGGTGGTATATGCATTGCGATAAAATAGGTATGCTCGTCTGGCAGGATATGCCAAATGGGGACAGGGGTAATGGCTGGCAGAATAGGAAAATATACGATGGTAATGAATTTGATAGGTCGCCAGAGTCTGAGAAAATTTTTAGACAAGAATGGAAGGAGATAATAGATTTTCTGTATTCATATCCATGTATTGTGGTTTGGGTACCATTCAACGAGGCCTGGGGCCAGTTTAAAACCAAAGAAATTACAGAGTGGACACAAGCCTATGACCCTACGCGTTTAATCAATTCAGCAAGTGGTGGTAATCACTTACAAACTGGGGATATATTAGACCTTCATAATTATCCGGAACCCGAATTATACTTGTATGATGCCTCCAGGGCCACTGTACTAGGGGAATATGGCGGAATAGGCTTAGCTCTGGAAGACCACCTTTGGAAAACAGATCAAAATTGGGGATACATCAAGTTTAAAAACACTAAAGAAGCTACTGACGAATATGTAAAATATGCTGAAATGATTGCAAACCTGGTCAAATCAGGATTTTCTGCAGCCATCTATACCCAGACTACAGATGTAGAGGGCGAAGTGAACGGATTGATGACTTATGATCGAAAAATTGACAAGCTTGATGTAGATCGCGTACGCAAAGCAAATAAAGCCGTCATAAAAGTCTTACAGGAAAATTAACCGACCGGACGACCATCAACCATCACGCCCGGTTTAAATAGAAAAATGCGAATAAGTAACATGAAAAAAAAGTTAGTTTATATTATTCTTTTGATACCGTTTTTACTTTTCCCTCAGGGAGCAGTAAACCGTAATTCAAACTACATTACCAATCAAGCACCATTGATTGCACAACCCTATACTGCATTACCTTTGGGCGCAATAAAGCCAAAAGGCTGGTTGCATGAAATGATGGTGCTGCAACGCGATGGGCTTACTGGTAAACTTGATAGTATTTATGAGTTGGTCTGTGGTCCCACAAATGGCTGGCTGGGAGGAATAGGCGATGGCTGGGAACGTGGGCCTTATTGGCTGGATGGATTGGTGCCTTTGGCATACATTCTGGAGGATAAAGAATTACAGACCAAGGCACAGCAGTGGATTGAATGGAGCATTGAAAATCAAAGGGAAGATGGTTATTTTGGTCCAAAACCCTTAGAAGAAGGCTATAGAGAAATACCCGGCACCCAGCAGGGCAACCGTGAGGACTGGTGGCCTAAAATGGTAATGCTTAAAGTTTTGCAACAATATTATACCGCTACTCAAGACAAAAGAGTAATCGATTTGATGCAGAAGTATTTCAAGTATCAATTGAATAACCTCGAAGAGTATCCGTTAGGTCATTGGAGCTATTGGGGAAACAGAAGGGGAGCAGATAATCTAGCAGTGGTTTATTGGTTATATAATATTACACAACAAGATTATCTATTGGAGTTGGCAGAACTTATACACAAACAGACCTATGACTGGACAACCATTTTTTCAGATGGGACAATAAACAATGTAAATCCCTATCCCAGATTGCACTGTGTAAATGTCGCTCAGGGCCTCAAGGCACCCTTGATCTACTATCAACAACACCCCGAAGAAAAATACGCAGGGGCGTTAAAAAAGGGTTTGCATGCGCTCAAACAAACACATGGTTTTGTCAACGGGATGTACGGTGGCGACGAGCGCCTGCACGGCAATGACCCCACACAAGGCTCAGAATTGTGTTCAGCTACAGAAATGATGTTTTCTTTTGAAAGCGTTCTGCCTATTACCGGGGATGTGTACTACGCGGATTATTTGGAAAAAATAGCCTTTAACGTCCTGCCCACACAGCACGATGATGCTTTTTTAAGGAAACAGTATTTTCAACAGGCAAATCAGGTGCAGGTCACTTCAGATAACCGTAATTTTTTTAATGATAATCATGCAAGAATTGCCTATGGAGTACTAACGGGATATCCATGTTGCACAACCAATATGCATCAAGGCTGGCCTAAATTTGTACAGAATCTCTGGTATGCCACGGCAGATAACGGCCTTGCCGCACTGGTCTATGGCGAGTCTGAAGTGCGGGCAAAAGTTAACGATGGCGTTGAAGTAAGTTTTGCCGAGGAAACTCAATATCCCTTTGATGACACCATCCATTTCACCTTTACGGGAGCTGAAAGCGCCACTTTCCCGTTGCATTTACGAATTCCCTTGTGGACCAAAGACTGGAGTATTACGGTCAACGGAAACACATTTGAGGCAACTGAGGAAAATAATATTGTAGTACTCAACAGAAAGTGGAAGAAGGGCGATAAAGTAGCTCTTACACTTCCCATGGAAATAGAGACCAGTTTTTGGTATGAACAGTCTGTGGGAATCGAAAGGGGGCCACTGGTCTATGCGCTCAAAATGGATGAGGATTGGCAAGAAAAAACAAACGAGGAATTTCCGCATTCGTTTTATGAGGTACTGCCCAAAAGTGAGTGGAATTATGGTATTCCCAGAGAAGCCCTAGAGGATAAATCCCTCTCGATTTCTAAAAAGAAAAAAATATCTGCTATGCCATGGAATGTAGAAAGCGCCCCGCTTTCCCTCACCGTAGAGGCCGTACCCATACCCGAATGGAAATTATACAATCATTCAGCGGGCAAGATACCAGTAAGGACGAGGGTTTCGCGGGATGAACTCAAGACGCAACAAATTACTTTAATACCCTATGGATGCACCACGTTGAGGGTGGCACAGTTTCCGCTAGTCCAGGTGTATGATTAGCAGAGTGATGATAGATTTCGAAGGCTTAAGTCATTTGGGGATGATCAGCTGGGTCGAGACCTGAAAGCTTTTGCAGCATCAGAATAGATCTGGCATTATGATTAAAAGGGCTTAGGTTAATATCGGAGAAATTACAGTTTGTGGCTTTGTGGGCTTAGAGAAATGTTTTATAAAATTCTTAACGACTAGGGTCATGAACCGTTCTATTGTGGAAATTTTATGCTATTGTAGTACTATATTATCTGAATTCGTTTAGGAGTATTTCAGTAAAATTTCATGTTTTAAATTGTACGAAATTAAGTTTAAAATAACCATGAAAACCCTGTTTTTGAAGACTATTCTGGCATCGTCCTCTTTAATCCTAATGACTGTAACACTTTGCTCGGGTCAAAAACGGGAGTCTTCTTATCCCATTGTGCCAATACCCTTCACGGAAGTCAAGGTTACTGATCCTTTCTGGACCGAACGTATGGAGACCAATCGCGAAGTGACCATTCCCATAGCCTTCCAACGCAGTGAGGAAACCGGCCGCATCAAAAATTTTAGGGTGGCGGCCGGGCTGGAGCCCGGAACGTACAATACAGGCAGGGGCTATGATGATTCTGATGTGTATAAGGTCATGGAAGGAGCAGCCTATTCGCTGAGTCAGCATCCGGATCCAAAACTGGAGCGTTATCTCGATAGTCTCATCACCATCGTGGGAATGGCGCAGGAAGACGATGGCTACTTATTTACGGTCAAGACCATCCTGGGTGTTTCTGACGAGCATAGGGATTCCAAAAAACCAAAATGGGTTGAAATAGAACAGGGCTCGCATGAACTGTACAATGTGGGGCACATGTATGAGGCAGCGGTCGCGCACTACAAGGCGACGGGGAAGCGCAACTTTCTAGATGTTGCCGTCAAAAACGCAGACCTGATCGACCGGGAATTTGGTTGGGGCAAGCGGGAACTGGTGCCGGGTCATCAGGAGATCGAGATAGGTCTGGCAAAATTGTACGAGGCAACGGGAGAAAAAAGATATTTGGATCTTGCCAAATTCTTTTTAGATAAACGTGGGGAAAATGAACATACCACAGCCTACAATCAATCTCATAAAAAAGTAACCGAACAGGATGAGGCCGTAGGCCATTCAGTACGTGCGGCGTATATGTACACGGCGATGGCAGATATGGCGGCCCTGACTAAGGACAGGGCTTACGTTAACGCGATGGATAAGCTCTGGCACGATATCGTTGATACCAAGCTGTACATTATAGGCGGTATTGGGGCGGCGGGCGGCCATGAAGGTTTTGGCGATCATTATGAGCTGCCCAATCTTAGGGCTTATAATGAAACCTGTGCCGCGATTGCAAATGTATTTTGGAACTACCGCCTGTTTTTGACCCACGGCGATGCTAAATATATGGATGTTTTGGAACGCTCCCTTTATAACAATGTGCTCTCCGGCGTCTCCCTGGAGGGTGATACGTTTTTCTATCCCAATAGATTGGAATCCCGTGGTCACGAAATGAGGAGTGAATGGTTCAGCACCTCTTGCTGTCCTTCAAATATTACAAGGTTTCTTCCAGACGTGCCCGGTTATATCTACGCACAGGATGATGACGATCTTTATGTCAACCTTTTTATTTCGAGCACTACAGATTTTACGCTAAAGAATCAAAACATAACCTTGGAACAAACAAGTGAAGTGCCTTGGTCCGGAAATGTAAATCTCAAGGTAAACCCAAAATCCAAAGTTGATTTCACCCTGCATATCCGAATTCCCGGGTGGGCTGGAGAACATCCTGTACCTTCTGACCTATACACTTTTAAAGAGCCTAAAATTCAACCTACACAAATCAGTATTAATGGGGAGCATGTCCAGTATACTCTAGATAAAGGCTATGCCCTTATAAGCCGTAGCTGGTCACCAGGTGATGAGGTCGAAATTGAATTTCCCTATAGTGTGCGTTTAGTAAAAGCCCATCCCAAAGTAAAGGAAAATAAGGGGAAAATAGCATTTCAAGCAGGGCCAATTGTATATTGTGTTGAAGGCAGGGATATAGCAGAGGGGGCGGCGAATCATATTATGGTAGATCCAGACCAGGATTTTGAACTTGTTTTTAATAAGAATTTGCTGCAAGGTGTTATGACCATAACCGGTGATGCAACCCTGGTTAAGGAAACCGAAAGTGGAAGCACGGAAAAAGAAGCCGTCAAGCTCACTGCAATCCCTTATTATGCTTGGGCAAACCGGGGTAGTAGCGAGATGGATGTCTGGATTCCCACCTCTGAAGCCGCCACACATCCCTTACCGTATCCCACTCCCTATCTGAAGGCTACATTGACCACTTCAAAAGAAATGCGTACAGGAGAGCTCTATACGCTTAACGATTCCTATATACCTACAGAAAATGAAGCTGTTGAAGTGCCGCATTTTAATTTTTGGCCGTTGGAAAAATCCACTCAATCCATTATGATGACATTTGAAGAGCCTAAGAAAATTTCATCTTCTACGGTGTACTGGACGAAAACACATGATGGAAGCATAGACTATCCTCTATCTTGGAAAGTGTTTTATAAGAATGAGGATAAGTGGTTTCCTATCAATACGAAAACATTTCCAATAAACAAAGACCGGACTTTCAGCACTGTAAAATTTGAAGAAGTACTATCCAAAGTCTTCAAGCTTGAAATTAAAATGGGAGATAAACCAGCAGGCCTCTATGAGTGGGTTCTTAAATAAATCATTTAGATTAAAAAAACTAAAAATGAGATTGAAAAATTATGCGGTTTTGGGACTTCTCTTTCAGCTAGTAATTACGTATGCACAGTCACCTACAACAACAAATTCACATTACATTACCAATAAGCAACCGCTCCTATCCCAGCCCTATACGGCCTTGCCATTAGGTCAAATAAAGGCTAAAGGATGGTTGCTGAATATGTTGGAATTGCAACGTGAAGGTCTTACAGGTCATCTGGATAGTGTATATCCACTGGTGGTCGGATCAAATAATGGATGGTTGGGCGGTACCGGTGATAGTTGGGAGCGTGGGCCATATTGGCTAGATGGCCTTACGCCTTTGGCCTATCTTTTAGATGACGACTATTTAATAAGGAAAGTACAAAAGTGGGTTGATTGGAGTATTGACAATCAGCGAGAGGATGGTTATTTTGGTCCTTACCCGTACAAGGAGGGAACTCCACAAATTAATGGCACGCAACAGACCCTAAGCGAAGACTGGTGGCCTAAGATGGTCATGCTCAAAGTGCTGCAGCAGTACTATTCGGCAACAGAAGATAAACGGGTTCTAAAGCTATTGGATGATTATTTTAGGTACCAGCTTAAAAAGCTGCCCGAAATGCCTTTGGATAAAATCACATACTGGGCCGGTCGGCGTGGTGGGGACAACCTTCAAATCGTGTATTGGTTTTATAATATTACCGGTGAGAAGTATCTATTAGATTTGGCAGAACTCCTACACAGGCAGACCTATGACTGGACAAAAACCTTTTCCGGTGACATGCTCTTGCAGAGTAACCCTTTTGCACCCCTGCACACGGTAAATGTAGCACAAGGCCTTAAAGAGCCGGTAATATACTTTCAACAGAGCAAAGATTCCACATATTTACAAGCGCCACAAAAAGGACTAGCTTCTTTAATGGCAGGTCATGGTTTTGCCAATGGCATGTATGGCGGAGATGAGGCATTACACGGGAATGACCCCACGCAGGGTTCAGAATTATGCTCAGCTGTGGAGATGATGTATTCCTTTGAAAGCATGCTACCCATCACAGGAGATGTTTTTTACGCAGATTATTTGGAAAAGATAGCCTATAATGTCCTGCCTACCCAGCACGACGATGATTTTATGAAAAAGCAGTATTTCCAGCAACCCAATCAAATTAAAGTAACCCACGAGTACCGAAATTTTGATTGTGAATACTGGGGGAGCAGTACGGTTTTTGGGGTTCTAACAGGTTATCCATGTTGCGTTTCAAATATGCATCAAGGGTGGCCCAAGTTTGTGCAAAACCTATATTATGCCACAGCAAACGATGGTATCGCCGCTTTGGTCTATGCACCCTCTTCCGCAACGGTGACGGTTGCAAAGGGGGTCAAAGTACAAGTGATGGAAGATACCAATTATCCATTTGAAGAACAGGTAACCTTTACAGTAAATCCAGAGAAAGCAGTGGATTTTGAGTTTGATTTCCGCATACCGCAGTGGTGTACTTCGCCCACCGTTAAGGTAAATGGATCAGATGTAGCATTTTCGCCGAAAGGCAACATTATAAAAATCAACAAAACCTGGAAAAAAGGTGATGTTGTAGAGCTAACCTTCCCCATGGAAATCAAAACCTCCAGGTGGTTTGAACAGTCTGTCGCCATTGAGCGCGGTCCCTTGCTATATGCTCTGAAGATTGAAGAAGATTGGCAAGAAAAAACCAATGATCGTTGGGAGAATAGTTTCTATGAAGTACTGCCAAAATCGCCTTGGAATTTTGGCATAACCCAAAAAACGTTAGAAGAGTCTGATTTCAAAGTGCGCTATAAAGGTGAGGTCGCAGCGATGCCCTGGAACTTGGAAAATACACCTATATCTATATTTACGAAGGCCAAGCTCGTTCCGCACTGGAAAGAATATAACGGCAACACAGGTTTGTTACCTAAATCACCTTGGCCGCACAGGGAACTGGGCACAGAAGAGGAAGAGATAGAATTGATTCCTTACGGCTGTACTACACTGCGAATTTCGCAGTTTCCAGTAGTAGATATTCACAAACCAAACGAATAACTAATATTCCATTATGATAAGAAAAATTAGAAAAATCCTAAGATTTTTGTTCGTATTCACCGTGTTGTCCTCGCTTCATGCGCAACAGAAAAAACCAAATATCATATATATTATGGCAGATCAGTTGAGGCACGATATGATGGGTTACAGCGGAAATTACAAGGCAATCACGCCTAATTTGGATAAGTTGGCATCCCAGGGCTTGAATTTTATAAATTGTGTTTCGGTCACTCCTGTGTGCGCACCACATAGAGCATCACTAATTACCGGAAAGTATACGTCCAGTACGGGTATGGTAACCAATGAAATACGTATAAACCCTAATCAAAAAACTATAGGACATATCCTTACAGAGAATGGTTACGAAACGGGTTATATAGGAAAATGGCATTTATGGTCAAATGTTGCAGGTAATCACGGTGCTTTAGAAACTTCTTTTGTGCCACCAGGCCCCTACCGAATGGGATTTGATGGATACTGGGCTGCCTACAATTTTAACCATAGTAATTATGAAGGCTATTATTTTGAGGATACCCCGGTACGAAAAACATATGACAAGGCCTATGAGCCAGAAGCCCAGTTTGACATGGCAATGGATTTTATAGCAAAGAAATCAGCAAGTGAGCCTCCGTTTGCACTCTTTTTAAACATTGGGGTGCCTCACGATCCTTGGGTAAAGGAGAATGTTCCAGATGAGTTTTATCAAATGTTCAGAAATGTTGAATTTAAACTGCCGGATACTTGGCAAGACATTCCAGATCCATATATGGATCGTAATACAGATCGTGAGCGTTGGACAAAATTTTGGAAAGAAAACATTCCCGAGCAGAAGCGAGTATACTATGCCATGGTATCAAGTATTGATGTTTATATGGGTAGGCTTATGGAAAAACTAAAGTCCTTGGGCATTGATGAAGATACCTTGGTAATCTTCTCTTCAGATCACGGTGAAATGTTTGGTGAAAACGGAAGGGTATATAAGCTAACTTTTTATGAGAGTGCTGCACGCATTCCACTATTGATGCGATGGCCTGGAAAAATTCCTGCCGGATTGGTGTCGGAGACCCCTATTAACACACCTGACCTGATGCCCACAATACTTGGGCTTGCAGGACTGCCAGTTCCTGAAACAGTTGAAGGAATGGATTTGAGCAATACTTGTCTGGGCGAGCCCGGTCAAGAACCTGACTTTGCTTTTTTACAGGGTATGGGGCATACTTACCTGTGGAGGAACGGTCATGAGTGGCGTGCCGTGAGGGATAAACGCTTTACCTACGCCAGATATCTGGTCGATGGAAAAGAATACCTATTTGATAACCTCAATGATCCACAACAAATGGTCAATCTAGCAGAAGACCCATTTTATCAGGATGTATATAAACGTCTAAAGGGCAATATGGAGACCAAAATGCAACAGCTTAAAGATGATTTTAAACCCATGTCCTGGTATCGTGATAATTGGGTAGATGAAAATAGAAATATCATAAAATCGGCAAAAGGTGAATTTTAGGCAAACTACCGCAATTTTGGTTTTTGGTTTTCTTTTCGGCTTGTTGCAAAGTTGTTCAAACAAGGAAAAGAAAGATGAAATAAATAGAGCAGAACGGGAACGACCCAATATCGTCCTTATACTGGCTGATGATATGGGCTTTTCTGATTTGGGTAGTTACGGTGGCGAAATAAACACTCCTAATATTGACAGTCTTGCCTACGGTGGTATGCGGTTCACTAATTTTTACAATGCGGCGCGGTGCTGTCCCACCCGTGCGAGCTTACTTACGGGGCTTTATCCACATCAAGCGGGAATAGGGAATATGGTTTATGGGAAAGATCTGGGCGGAGGCTATCAAGGTTATCTCAATAAAACTTCGGTCACCCTGGCAGAGGTTCTGAAACAAGCAGGGTACAAGACTATGATGTCCGGCAAATGGCACGTGGGGCATAAGGAACAAGAACAATGGCCCTCCAGTCGCGGGTTTGAACGTTTTTATGGCATTCATATCCATGTGGATAGCTACTGGAAGGTATTAGAAGGCTGCGAGGTCTATCTGGATGACCAACTTCAAATACCGGCCACTGCAGAACCCACGAACCATTTATTTCCAGAAAAAGACTGGTATACGACAGATGTCTTCACTGATTATGGGATACATTTTCTGGATGAAGAAGTTGCAGGGCAAAATGAAGATGACCGTCCTTTTTTCCTATACATGGCTTACAACGCCCCCCATTTTCCGCTAGAGGCGCCGGATGAGGATATTGCCAAATATAAAGGCAGATACATGCAGGGCTGGGACAAGCTCAGAGAAGATAAATATAGACGAATGAAGGAAATGGGAATCCTGGATGAATCGACCGTGCTGTCACCTCCAGATAACGTAAAATGGGATTCACTCTCGTCAAGCGATAAAGAAAATCTGGATTTCAGGCGTGCCATATACGCCGCACAGATCGACCGTTTGGACCAAAATGTTGGAAGATTAGTACAGCACTTAAAGGATATGGGAGAATATGAAAACACCTTGATACTCTTTCTGTCTGATAACGGTTGCTCAGCAGAAACAGGTATGTTCGGAATGAATTGGGAAGAACACAGGATGAAAAATTACCCGGAATGGAAGGAGGAAAGTGGGTGGTCTGTGAGTCAGGGAAAGGCTTGGGCAAACGTGAGCAATGTTCCGTTCAGAATGTACAAAAGGTTTACCCACCAGGGCGGTACGGCGACACCATTGATAGCACACTGGCCGGGCAGGATTAAAGGCGGGCAGATCAACCGGTATCGGGGGCATATTATTGATATCATGGCCACTTTAAAGGATTTGGGTCAAGCCGCTTATCCCGAAACTTATGAAGGCCATTCCATCACTGCCCTTGAAGGTAATTCTTTGGCACCGCTTTTCAATGGTAACGCTGCTGAAGATCACGAATACCTGTACTGGGAACATATAGGCAATAGGGCAGTGAGAAAGGGAGATTGGAAACTGGTCGCTCTTAGCCAAGAACCTTGGGAACTCTATAACCTTACTCGGGATCCTACCGAGCTAAATAATCTAGTAACTCTATATCCAGAACTGGTTGAAGAATTAAAAGAGGCTTATTTCAACTGGGCACAGAAAGTTGATGTTCGGGAGTGGCCTTTAGATCAAAAAAAGTAATTTTAAAGAGTATTTTTCTTATTAAACTTATTTATTATCGAGCTGTGTCATTAATAATTTCATAGATAGATTGCTATTATAGGTAGACTTGATAGACAAAAGCCATCAAGGAAATATACGGTTGAATAGCTGATATTTTTTGAAATTAAATAAGTTTATCAACAAGTAAGAGTAATCTTACAATCTGTTATCGAGTAGCCTACTGAAGTCGTTTAAGTACATATAAAACAAATTGTTGCATAGGTTATTTTAAAAAAGAGCCTTTAAAAACAGATATTTATTCGACAATAGGTATTAAATATGGCTCAAAGTTAATAACTTTTAGTATTTTCGTCGCGAGTAAAGTTAAAGGTCCCCTTATATAGCTATGAAAATCAGAAATTTCCTCTTCTTTCTGTTTGCATTGATTTATTGTGCTGTAGCTTTCGCTAATGATAAAGTGCCACCGCCACCTACAAAAAATAGCGATGCCCCCCCCATTGGACTTCCCTTACCTATAAACACTTATATTCCTTATCTTTTAATTATAGGGTTAATACTAGGTGGTTATTTCCTCTTCTATTTTGACCGATCTAAAAACGAAGCTCAAGCAGACGCTTAACGTATTTACCAATAACATCAAATTCCAGGTTAA
>CAYNMH010000030.1:0-25349 GCA_964398145.1 uncultured Flavimarina sp.
AATGAGGAATGCCTGCGAATTATTATGCAAGCATAGTAAATTTTGTAATTTCGTTTATAACGATTTCGCAAGCGAAAAAACACCCGTTCTGTTGATCAGGAAAGGTAATGTTATAAAGACACTAAATCTATAAACAAAAAAATTGATTATGAATTTCAGTTTGAGTGAAGAGCACGAAATGATACGCGATGCAGCCCGCGAATTTGCCCAAAACGAATTGCTACCTGGGGTTATTGAGCGGGATGAAAAACAGCATTTCCCTAAAGAGCTCATCAAAAAAATGGGCGAAATGGGTTTTTTAGGTATGATGGCTCCAACCGAATTTGGCGGAGGCGGAATGGACACCATCTCCTATGTTTTGGTAATGGAGGAATTATCGAAAATAGACGCTTCGGCCTCTGTAATTGTTTCGGTTAACAACAGTCTGGTCAATTACGGCCTTGCCGAGTATGGAAATCAGAGTCAAAAAGAAAAATATCTTTCCAAACTAACTACCGGTGAAAAACTGGGCGCTTTCTGCCTTAGTGAGCCCGAAGCCGGAAGCGACGCTACCTCACAACGCACCACCGCGATTGACAAAGGCGATCATTACATCCTCAACGGCACAAAGAATTGGATTACAAACGGAAGTTCTGCAGATTACTATCTGGTAATCGCGCAAACCGATAAAGAGAAAAAACACCGCGGCATAAATGCCTTTATCGTTGAAAAAGACTGGGAAGGTTTTGAAGTGGGACCTAAGGAGCAAAAACTGGGTATTCGTGGCAGTGACACACACTCTTTGATATTTAATGACGTAAAAGTGCCTAAAGAAAATCGAATTGGTGAAGATGGCTTTGGGTTTAAGTTTGCGATGAAAACCCTGAGCGGAGGACGCATAGGTATCGCTGCTCAGGCTTTGGGGATTGCTTCCGGTGCTTATGAACTTGCTCTTGATTATTCAAAACAGCGCAAGGCTTTTGGTACTGAAATCTGCAACCATCAGGCAATCGCCTTTAAACTGGCCGATATGTACACCGAAATTGAAGCTGCACGTCATCTGGTTATGAAAGCAGCCTGGCAAAAAGACCAGAAGCAGAATTACGATCTGGCCAGCTCAATGGCAAAATTATATGCCTCAAAAGTAGCCATGGATGTTACCGTTGAAGCGGTACAGGTACACGGTGGTAATGGCTTTGTTAAAGAGTACCACGTTGAGCGTTTAATGCGTGATGCTAAAATTACCCAGATTTATGAAGGCACATCAGAAATCCAGAAAATAGTGATTTCCAGATCGATCATAGATAATTAGAATAGGCTTCGGTCTAAATAAAAAAGCTGTCTTTTCGGACAGCTTTTTTATGCTCTTGTATTCTACTAAAAATTATAGCCAAATTTTAAACCAATTTCCGGTAAAAAATAGACTGAATCCCCATACTGATTCTCTAAATCTGCTGCAAAACCCGCTCCCAGTCCCAGTTCAAAACTGAAGTGATCCCAATATACGCGGCGCATACCCGCGTTTGCAGTTAAGGCTATAGTTGACCTAACCCTTACATCTTCGCTCGAAATGGTAAATAAGTCAGGTAAAAACGCTGCCTTAAGACTTAAGAAATCTGCTGTGTTATTTGCTGTATTTTTTCCTTTTCTTAATCTTCTGTCCAGAGTGCGATACCATCTGGGTTCTAATCGCAGTATAGGCGCAAAAACATAATTGAAGTCGTTAGTGCTTCCATAAAAACCACCATCAAAACCCAGCTCGGTTCGTAATGCAATAGTTCGGGTAATTTTGGATTCGTTATGTGCCCAAAGGCCTAAGATTCCGGTTTGTACACCCCAGATTGATTTTTCAACGGATGCTGTTTCAGGAGCTTGAGCATTTGCTTTTATAAAACTGAATAATAACAGAAAGATAAAGGAAAGAGATCTAAACATGATTTTGATTTATGAATGATGTATTTACAATACTACTATTTTAATAGTGAAAGAACTTTGTAAAAGTAAAAACCCGGCCTGAGGACCGGGTTTTACTTTTATTCATTTTGCTTACTTGGCAAAATACACATAAATCGCGATTACGATAAGACAAATGAATCCACCCACAGGCTTCACGTATTTGTAAGGTTCGATAGAAACCTTTTTGGTGTATTCCAGTTCAAAAGGCGTCTCTCTCGGATTAAGTTTACCAATGATGAGCATAATGATGATATTGGTAACAAATAAAATAGCCATCACGTGCAGGTAATGAGGATAAGCATCTACACTAACCATTCGAAGCGATTCAGGATCTGAAATACCACTGGCCTTAGCAGCTTCCACAGCATTCTCCCTAATCATAGGATCAAGCCAAAACTGACTGATGATATATAAAAGCGAACCGCTGAAAATACCAATTTTAGCCGCAATGGCCGGCACGCGTTTAGTAGCGTAACCAATAACAATAACAGTAAAAATTGGAATACTGTAAATACCATTTATCTCTTGTAGATAGCTGAATAAACTCCCTGCATTTTGAATTAAAGGAGCTATCAACATTGCGGCAAGTGCTAAACAAACTCCGAAAATTTTACCGTATTTGACCACAGTTGATTCAGAAGCTTCCTTGTTGATGTGTTGTTTGTAAATATCTATACCGAATAAGGTAACCGAGCTGTTAAGCACACTATTAAACGAACTCAAAATTGCACCAAATAAAACCGCTGCAAAGAAACCTACTAAAGGTTTTGGCAATACGGCACGCACCAGTTCGGGATAAGCAAGATCGCTGCTATCCAGACCTCCTTCAAAATAATAGTATGCGATCATACCGGGAAGTACTAAAATTATTGGACCTAAAATCTTTAGAAATGCAGCCAGTAAAAGTCCCTTTTGTCCTTCCGCAAGACTTTTTGCTCCCAAAGCCCGCTGGATGATTTGCTGATTGGTGCCCCAATAAAATAACTGAACGAGCATCATTCCTGTAAAAATTGTAGCGAACGGAACTTCCTGACCGGGTTCACCGGTCGAGTCAAATCGAGACGGGTCGGAATCAATCAGCGTACTCAAACCGTCTAAAATACCGCCGTCACCTATAGCCATAAGACCAAAAACGGGAATCAATAAGCCGCCTATAATTAAACCAATCGCATTAATACTATCTGAAACCGCAACGGCTTTAAGCCCTCCAAATACAGCATAAATAGAACCTATTATCCCAATTCCCCAGATGCATAACACCAGCGCGGTCGAATCTGAAACACCCAATCTTTCTGGAATATTAAACATTCCGCTTACCGCAACAGAACCCGAATACAAAATTACCGGAAGCAAAACCACCACGTAACCCGTTAAGAAAAAGGCGGAGGTAATTGTTTTAGTAGATGTATCAAAACGCTCAGCCAGAAACTGAGGCACCGTGGTGAGCCCACCCTTTAAATATCGCGGAAGCAAAAAAACCGCGGTTACCACGATTGCGAGAGCTGCCAGGGTTTCCCAGGCCATAACCGATAGCCCGTCTTTATAAGCACTTCCATTAAGGCCTACAATTTGTTCGGTTGAAAGGTTCGTAAGAAGTAAGGAACCGGCAATAACCCCGGCGGTAAGACTTCGGCCTCCTAAAAAATAGCCGTCTGAGGTTGATTCGTCAGAATTACGAACAGACAACCAGGAGATAACGGCTACTAGAATTGTAAATGCAAGAAAGGAAATTATTGCCATAAGCTTGTAAATTGATTTTTTTCACAAAACGTGAATGTATAATTATTTTAAAACGGCACTAAAGTAAGACAATATAAAATTTGTGACTAAGCATTCTGATTTAAAATCTATCAGAAATCCATAAAAGCGCAATATTTATTATATAATTGTCGAATTTTACTCCATAATTTTGTCATAATTATGTTCTAGTCAAATATACTGTAAGGCATCGCATTCAAACCTTTTTTTAAATGTAAAAAATACGTTTAAAGAATTTTATTATATTTGTTTTTTTGAAACGCAGTATTAATTAGCACCATTACGTTTTGCAAAACCATCAAACTACCGCACATTCACCCGAGCAAATTGCTCAAATTGGAAACTTTAAAGCCGAGGTTACCGTAAATTCTCCAGGAAGGGTTAACCTTATAGGCGAACATACAGACTACAATAACGGTTTTGTAATGCCCACCGCAATAGATAAGTCTATATTGTTTTTTTTGAAAAAAAACGGCTCAGAAAGTAAGTGTTCCATCACCAGTTTAAACTTTAATAAAACGTACACTTTTGACCTTCAAAATCCCAATACTGAAGGTGAAGAATGGACACGTTATATCGTGGGTGTCACCGAAGAAATTAAGAAAAGAGACCGAATTCTAAAAGGTTTTGACTGCCTGATGCTCAGTAATCTACCGATGGGTGCGGGCATCAGTTCATCTGCGGCTTTAGAATGTGGGTTGGCAAGTGGTCTCAACGCACTATTTGAACTTAAATTTTCACCATTGGAGATTGTTGAACTTTCTCAAAAAGCCGAGCATAACTATGTGGGTACAATGTGTGGAATAATGGATCAGTTTGCCTCGGTAATGAGTAAAGAAAATCACGTGATTCAGCTGGATTGTGAAAGTCTGGACTATAAACTGGTTCCCTTTGATATTGATCCCTACGCTTTACTTTTGTTAAACACTAATGTTTCCCACAGTCTTTCGACAAGCGAGTACAATGTGCGTAGAAATGAATGCGAGCAGGGTGTTCAGCTTTTACAACAATGGTACCCTGAAGTAAAAAGCCTTCGCGAAATAACCCTAGAACAATTAGAAGCTCACAAGCCTGACTTTGAGGATGTTATTTACAAGAGATGCTCTTATGTAGTTGAAGAAAACGCGCGTGTTGAGGCTGCCGCTAAAGCGCTGCAGCAAAATGACCTGAAAGAATTTGGACGTCTGATGTACGGCTCACACGAAGGCCTGCAACACAAATATGAAGTGAGTTGTAAAGAGCTCGATTTTTTGACGGATTTTTCCCGAAATTATGAAGCCATTTTAGGTTGCCGTATGATGGGTGGTGGTTTTGGAGGTTGCACCATTAACCTGATCCATAAAGATTTTATCGAGGAATATAGTACTCAGGCCAAAAAAGCCTACAAGGAAGCTTTTAACATCGAGCTCACAGCCTTTACGGCAATGCCGGCCGATGGTGGAAAATTGATCTAACCGGCATTTAATCAAAATTAGAATTTAAAAACTATTGAGTATGGTTGACTTTAATGATAATTCACACAGAAGATACAACATCCTTACCGGAGAATGGATACTCGTTTCCCCGCACCGCACCAAACGTCCCTGGCAGGGCAAGGAGGAAGATGTGGTTACCGAAGAGCGCCCATCTTATGATCCTTCCTGTTATTTATGTCCCGGCAACGAGCGCGCCGGAGGTCATAAAAATGAAGTCTATAAAGAGCCCTGGTCTTTCACGAATGATTTTGCAGCGCTCAAAAAAGATGTACCCGAAGAGAAATTTAAGTCTGGATTGCTTAAAGCTGAATCTGAAAGCGGCACCTGTAAAGTGGTGTGTTTTTCACCAGACCATTCCTTAACCCTGCCTGTTATGGAGGTGGAAGCTATCGATAAAGTTATTGCTCTTTGGCAACGCGAGTTCAGAGATCTTGGAAGTAAAAAAGACATTAATCACATTCAGATTTTTGAAAATAAGGGAGCCATTATGGGGTGTAGCAACCCACATCCTCATGGCCAAATATGGGCTCAGCGCACAATTCCTCTAGAAGTTGCTAAAAAAAACAATCAGCTTAGCGAGTACTGGAACAATAATAAGACGAGTTTGTTGACTGATTATCTCAAGCAGGAACTTCAGCTTAACGAGCGCATAGTTGTTGAAACTGAATATTTTGTAGCTTTAGTCCCTTATTGGGCAGTATGGCCTTATGAAGTGATGATTATCCCGCGTAATCAACATCGCAACATTTTAAGCCTGTCTGATGCAGAACGTTTGGATTATGCTAAAATTATTAAGGCTGTGACAATTAAATACGACAACCTTTTTAAAATTTCTTTTCCATACAGTTCAGGAATCCATCAGGCACCTACAGACGGCAGAGATTGGGAAAGCTGGCATTTTCACATGTCGTTTTATCCACCACTCCTCCGTTCTGCGACGGTGAAAAAATTTATGGTAGGTTACGAAATGTTTGCAACACCTCAACGCGATATTACCGCTGAAATGGCTGCAGAAACCTTACGCAACTTACCAGACGTACATTACAGTAAAACCTAAACATGGCACATAAAACCACCCTCAAAGCAATCGCAGCACACCTGAACCTGTCTATTTCTACAGTTTCAAAAGCTCTGGCAGACAGCCCGGAAATAAGCGATGCTACAAAACTGGTGGTTAAAACAGCAGCCCGCCAACTCAAATACCGCCCTAACGCAATGGCGCGAAGCCTGAAAAGCAGTCGCACCCGGACTCTGGGAATAGTGATTCCAAATATCATGCATAATTTTTTTGCAAAAGTTATTACGGGTATGGAAGAGGAAGCGACTAAAAATGGGTATTCACTGGTAACATGTATCTCCAATGAATCCCTACAAAAAGAAAAACAGAGTATTAATATGTTAAGTGATGTCTCTGTAGACGCGATTCTGATAAGCCTTAGTGCAGAAACTCAGCAAACTGAAGAATTAGATCATCTAAACGACATCCTGTACTTCGATATCCCACTTGTACAATTTGACCGTATTCATGAGGACCTGGATTGTTCAAGTGTGGTGATTAATGACTTCAGTGGAGCACATGATGCCACTATGCATTTAGCCAAAACAGGATGTAAACATATCGCTCTGCTTTCTATTCTTAGCCATACTTCAGTGGGAAAAAAAAGAGCAGAGGGCTACATTGCTGCGATGGAAGAACTTGGAGCAGGTTATCACGCAAATATCATCAATACTGATCTTGAAAACCTTGAAAAAGATCTCACTCAATTTCTAAAAACAAAACCGTTAGATGGCGTGGTCACTACAGATGAGGCCAGTGCGATTTATGCTTTAAACACATTGAGAATTAATAATAGAGTCGTGCCTGATGAAGTAAGCGTTATCGGTTTTACTGACGGTTCATTGGCCCGCAATTACTTTCCTCCGGTCACTACTGTTAAACAACAAGCTGAAATTATTGGTAAGCGTGCCGTACAAATAGCGATTAACCAAATTGAGTCAAAATATCAAAAAGAATTCGTTAGGGATATTATTGATACTGAATTAGTCCTTCGCAAAAGTACCCGATCGCTATAAAATTAAGAATTACGATTGCTCTCTAACTTTTTTCTCCCATTTCCAGGCAGAATCTAGAGCATCTGCAAGAGTGAGTTGCGATTTCCAGCCCAGCTCCTTATTGGCTTTTTCAGTATCTGCATAGGCCGCTACCACATCACCTTCGCGACGGTCTACAATTTTATAAGGAAGCTTAACTCCGGAAACTTTTTCAAAAGTTTCGATTACTTCTAAAACAGTACTTCCGGTGCCAGTGCCCAGGTTGAATACTTCGTAGTTCGATTTATTCCTACCTTTTATCAAACGGGTAAGGGCCATTACGTGAGCCTTCGCTAAATCTACAACGTGAATGTAATCGCGCACACAGGTACCATCACGCGTAGGATAATCATTCCCAAAAACTGAAAGCTCTTCACGTAATCCCGCTGCAGTCTGTGTGATAAACGGCACCAGGTTTTGCGGTACCCCTAAAGGCAATTCCCCTATTTCGGTACTGGGATGCGCTCCTATCGGGTTAAAATAGCGTAAGGCAATCGCTTTAAAATTCTCATATTTATGTGCAGTATCCCTAATGATTTCTTCCCCTATTTGCTTGGTGTTTCCATAAGGAGATTCTGCGGTTTTTACGGGAGCATTTTCGGTTATGGGGAGTTCATCTGCCTGACCGTAGACCGTGCAGGATGAACTAAATATAAAGCTGGCTTTGGCTTTAGCCGTTAATTGCTGAAGTAAATACACCAGTGAACTCAGATTGTTTTCATAATACAAGAGCGGCTTGTGAACGCTTTCACCTACTGCTTTGGAAGCTGCAAAATGAATTACCCCTTCTACATCTGCATGTTTCTTAAAAAAGGCCGACACCGCATTGCGGTCGCGAAGATCCAATTTTTCAAACTCAGGTCGGGTCGAAGTTATAGCTTCAATGCCATCTAAAACAGCCTCTGAAGCATTAGAAAGATCATCGATTATAACCACCTCATAGCCGGCGTTTTGTAATTCTACCACGGTATGAGATCCTATAAAACCAAGTCCGCCTGTAACCAGTATTTTCATGTATGCTAAAATTTTAGATTTTAAATGCTGCTTTAATACAGGATTTAAAACTCTGAATAATTATTTTCTACCGAAAGCTTTTCCAAAGCCTTGTCAATGTCAAAACCTTTAAGAGATTCAATTACCATATCCGGACCATAAGCGTAATTGCCTAAATCCTTTTGCTTGGAAACACCGGAAAGGGTTAGGATAGTTTTATACCCCATCTGAATAGAACCCAGAATATCGGTATCCATAGTATCTCCTATAACAATCGTTTGATCTGTGGTCAAGCCTAATTTTTTACGCGCAGCCCGCATCATAACCGGGCTTGGCTTCCCTACGGAAAAGGCTTTACGACCACTCGCCTCCTCAATCATTTTTACAATAGCTTTAATTCCCAGATTAGCCCATCCTTTTTTCATAGGTGACGGGTCCAGATTGGTGGCGATCAGTTTTGCACCGCCCAAAATCATATCTACCGCATTATTTGCCATTTCCAAGGTAAAGTTTCGGCCCTCGCCCACCACCACATAATCAGGATCTTGAGTTACCAGGCTATATCCGTGTTGATGCAAACTGCTTAGCAAACCGCCTTCACCCAAAACATAGGCCGTACCATTAGGCTTTGTAAAACCAAGGAACCAGGCGGTAGCCATGGCACTGGTATAGACATTGTCTTCAGAGATATGAATGCCCATAGGTTTCAGTTTATTTACCACATCGATAGGACTGCGCTGACTGTTATTGGTCATAAACAAAAAGGGAATTCCGCGGTCCTGCAATGTCTTTATAAATGTATCTGCACCCGGGATGAGATCGTTACCGCTGTAGATAACTCCATCCATATCAATTAAAAAGCCTTTGTCCATAATGGTTCTGTTTTAAACGTAAAATTAACGTTTAAATTCCTAAATAACTGATCTCATCATGACTTTTTAAGCCGAAAACTCCTTGTCGTAAAAATGAGTGGCGTCGTAAAGAAGCTCGTCTAATTTTTGATTTTCATCCAGTACCCGTTTTTCGTCCCAGTCTAAATAATTTACAAAATCCTCAATCACCACATCCCGATACGCATTTACAGTCTTGATATCAAAATACAAACGACCGGTGCGGCGTACAAAGAAATCGGCAAGGCTGTTTGTCATTTCAAAATTTACCGAGTACCACAATTCTGCACGTAACAGGCGCTCATTAACATCACTGTTCCTAAAATAATTGATTTTGTTTTTAATAATATCGGCCTGCTTGCCATAGGTTGATGTTAAATACCAGGCTTCGTAAGAAGGTTTATCAATCTTGAGGTAATCGAGTGCAGCTTCCAAATCTTTGCGGTAGGTTTCAACTTCTTTGCTGTTACGCATAGCGTGCGAGGTAAGCGCGATATGTTCGGTGCGCGATTCTTCAAACTGCTCGGCATAATCGTCTTTAAGACGCTTTAAGACCGTCTCGTTCACCCGTTGCGCCATCTTACGGTAACCGGTAAGCTTTCCGCCGGCAATCGAAATAAGACCACTATCACTAACGAAAATTTCATCTTTTCGGGAAAGCTCAGAAGGGTCTTTTTCATCCTCGTGAATTAAAGGCCGAAGTCCTGCCCAGCTCGATTCAATATCTTCTTCGGTAAGGTGAATATCGGGGAAGGTCGCGTTCACCGCATCAAGCAGGTAATTGATGTCATCTTTAGTCGCCACCACCCGATCTAAATCGCCGGAATAATTGGTATCTGTCGTACCCACATAGGTGACACGTCCCCGCGGAATGGCAAAAATCATTCGCCCATCGGGTACATCAAAATAAAGGGATTGATGCACCGGTAATTTCTTGCGTTCAAAAACCAGGTGTACCCCTTTGGTAAGATGCAGGTGTTTGTTATTCATGGACTCATCTTTCGCCCGAAGTTTATCAACCCAGGGACCGGCAGCTGAGACAAAAGTGCGCGAATCAATCTCAAATACACTTCCCGAGTTGTGGTCTTTACAACGCACAGAAGTAATTCGACCTTTATAATCGTAAACGAAATCTTCCATCTCGCAGTAATTAAGACAAATAGCTCCAAAACCGGCAGCTTTCTTCAGCAATTCAATAGTAAGACGGGCATCATCGGTTCTATATTCCGCATAAAACCCGCCACCTAAAACTTTGCTTTCGTCCAGAATAGGTTCGCGCTTCAGGGTTTCTTCCTTTGAAAGCATTTGGCGCTTATCGTCTCCTTCTACATTGGCCAGAAGATCGTAAACCTTCAAGCCAATTGATGTTAAAAACTTTCCATACTGCCCCCCTTCAATTAAGGGCAACAGCATTTTTTCGGGCACTACGAGGTGCGGAGCCAGTTTATGAACAATAGCACGCTCGGTACCGGTTTCTTTAACCAGACCTATTTCCATTTGCTTCAGGTAACGCAAACCGCCGTGTACCAGCTTGGTACTTTTATTACTCGTGCCACTGGCGAAATCATTTTTCTCAACCAGACACACGCTCATTCCGCGCGTAATGGCATCAAGCGCGATACCGGCTCCGGTAACACCCCCGCCAATTATAACGAGATCAAAAAAATTCTTTTTGGCCTTCTTAATGTAGCGCTTACGATCGATGATACTGAAACGTAACGGGCGTTTTTCTTTCACCAGACTTTCTGCATAACCCGAGCGGGTGCGCAAGACCGCCAGCTCCCAACCTTCCTTTTTACGGTTGCGCTCCCGGATGCCCATTTGAGGTTTAAAAATCTGATCAACCTGCCTGAGAGAAGCGATATCCTTTGGCGCCCAAACTCCCGCCTTGATACCGGCCAGGAGTGCCGCTCCCAGCGCAGTCACTTCAAGCATTTGAGGCCGATCTACTTCAGCATCTAGAATATCTGCCTGAAACTGCATCAAATAATCATTGGCACAGGCACCGCCATCCACCTTAAGGCTTTTGATCTGATTGCCGCTGTCTTCAGTCATGGCTGTGATCAAATCATCTACCTGATACGCCAAAGCTTCAATCGTGGCTTTAACGAGTTCCTTTCGCCCGGTATTAAAAGTCAATCCCTGAATGCTTCCTTTGGCATTTCCATCCCAATACGGTGCGCCTAATCCATTAAAAGCCGGCACCATATACAAATCTTTCAAGGGAGGAATACTGTTACATATTTTACTGGTTTCGGCAGCATTGTCAATTAGCCTGAGGGAATCACGCAGCCACTGCACCGAAGCTCCGCCCACAAAAACACTACCTTCAAGAGCATATTTCGGCTTTTTATCTTCAAGGGTACAGCACAAGGTGGTGATGAGTCCGTTTTTCGAAAACGAAGGCTTTTTCCCGGTATTAAGCAGCATAAAGCAACCCGTGCCGTAGGTGTTTTTGGCCATGCCCGACTTGTAACCACCCTGCCCAAATAAGGCCGCCTGCTGGTCACCGGCAACTCCGTAAATGGGATAGGTATGATCGTTGTAGGTAATACTCCCAAAATCTGAAGATGAAGCCTGAACCTTTGGCAACATCGATTTTGGGATTTCTAAAATCTCGAGCAATTCCTCATCCCATTGAAGCTTCCTGATGTTGTACAGCATCGTGCGGCTGGCGTTGGTATGATCGGTGAGATGCTGACCGGTAAACTTGTAGATGAGCCAGGTGTCCACAGTACCAAAAAGCAAATCGCCGGCTTCAGCCTTTTCCCGCGCACCTTCTACGTGGTCCAGAATCCATTTTATTTTGGTCGCCGAAAAATAACTGTCAATAACCAGTCCCGTGTTTTTGCAAATGTACCGTTCCAGATCACGCTCCCGCAGTCCCTGGCAAATGGGTTCAGTGCGCTTATCGAGCCAGACAATCGCATTATAAACCGGCTCGCCGGTATGTTTATCCCATACCACTGTGGTTTCCCGCTGGTTAGTAATCCCTATAGCTTTTATCGCATCCGCTGTCACGCCTGCTTCAGCAATCACCTGCTCAAAAGCGGCTTTTTGATCTTCAAAAATCTCCTGAGGATCGTGCTCCACCCATCCCGATTGTGGGTAATGCTGGGTGAGTTCTTTCTGGGAAACCTGCACAATTGCCCCCTGCTCATCAAACAGAATAGCGCGAGTACTGGTGGTTCCCTGGTCAAATGCGATGATATAGGATTTACTCATAACTAAAGGTGTAACGTATCTCATGCCCGTATTGCTCCCCCGGTTTTAATACAGTGGTAGGGAAGTGCTCATGATTTGGCGTATCTGGAAAATGCTGCGGCTCCAGACATAAGCCAGAACAACTCCCCGGGATTTTACCGTGTTTTCCTTTAAAATCAGTGATGCCGTTTGCGCTGTAAAATTGAATACCCGGCTGGGTGCAGTACAATTCCATTTTAAGTTTGCCATTCGGCGAAAACAACACAGCTGCAGGGGCATCGCCGCGATTTTCGTTGAGGACAAAATTATGATCAAAACCTCCGTCAATAGCCGCGATGGCCTCTTCCAAGTGGGTTATTTCCCTCAAGTCAAACGGGCTCCCTGCAACCGCTTTCAACTCTCCTGAAGGCACATTTTTATCGGTTTTGGGCAGGTATTGATCTGCTTGAATTTGCAACCTGTGGTTTATTATATTATTACCCGCAGCGGCATCCATATTAAAATATTCGTGACGTGTGAAGTTTACAATAGTTTCTTTATCGGTAGTGGCTTCAAAACGCATCAGGAGCGTGTTATCTTCCTCCAGCTTAACGTAAAATTTAGTTTCCAGCGTTCCGGGGAATCCTTCCTCTCCATCCGGACTGGTATAGGTAAAAAGAACAGCATCACGCAGATTAGTCACTTCCCAGATTTTCTTACCAAAAGATTCAAAGCCGCCGTGAAGTTGATTTTCGCCTTCATTCGCTGAAAGCTTAACGGTTTTCCGATCAAGCGTGACCCGGGCATTGGCTATTCGATTGGCATTTCGACCTACCAACTGACCAATAAAGTAATTGTCATTTTCATACGATATAAGGTCTTCATAACCCAAAACCACATCGGTTGGCTCAGAACCCAAAGGAACTATAAGCCGCTGTAAAATCGCTCCATAGGTTAAAAAATGAGCCTCCATGCCCGCTTTATTTTTAAGTTTCACGCTGTATACGGCCTGGCCGTCCTGCGTTTTTGAAAAAGGTGAGATTGTAATCAAGAGAATGTGTTTTAAACCCTAAATATAGAAAATACATTTGCTAAACGCTTTCAACAAAATCATCAACTTTTGCGCCTGTGTCTTTTTCCGGCACTCAAATACTAAGCGGAATAAAAAATCCATAGGCCGGTTTTTTGCGTAAATATCACCAGAGCAATCACTCTGCAACGGTTTAATTAACTTGAATTTTGAATCACGTGCCTTAACTTGGCTCACTCAAACAACCCTAAAATCTATGTTCCAGAAATGGATTTTCATTCTGCTGATTTCCTTTTCGGGCTTTGCCCAAAAAAAATCGGTCACAAGATTACTTGAAACGTACAATACGCGTAGTATTCCCTACATTTCGGTTGAGGAACTCCGTATGAATCCCGATGCCTATCTTATACTGGACACCCGGAATCTTGAAGAGTTTGAAGTTAGCCACCTTCCAGGCGCTCTTTGGATCGCCACTCTCACAGACGCGGAAAAAGCTGCTGCCCAAACGCCTGAAAAAACGATCGTGGTCTATTGTAGTGTGGGGATACGCAGTGAGGATTTTGGTGAAAAACTGAAAAACAAAACTTCCACATCCATCTTAAATCTCTATGGCGGAATCTTTGCCTGGAAGGATGCGGGATTCCCTATTCTTGACGATAAGGGGCAAACCACCGAGCGCGTGCATACTTTTTCAAAAAATTGGCAGGATTATTTAAAAACAGGCATTGCGGTTTATTAATTTTGACAGCCATTCTTAAAACCAAACTATGGGTCTGTTAAGCAAAAAAGACACCGATTCTGAAACGAATTTCGAAGCTGATTTTCATTTTCCCACTTCAGACAAAACACTTTTAATTTTTACGAGAAATCCCGAACTGGGCAAGGTAAAAACCCGTCTTGCGGGCGGAGTAGGTGATGAGGCGGCGCTTGAGATTTATAAATTTCTACTGAAGCACACTGTAAGCATCACGCAAAACCTACGGGTAGATAAACAGGTTTTTTATTCCGAAAAAATACGATCTGAAGATATTTGGGACACCAAAAAATACATAAAAAGATTGCAGCAGGGCGAAGATCTGGGTGCCCGTATGCAGCAAGCATTTGCAGACGCTTTTAACAATGGTTACCGCAAGGCCATCATAATAGGCAGTGATATGTATGACATTTCACAAAGCGATCTTGAAGAAGCCTTTGCTGCGCTGGAAAAACATGATTTTGTGATTGGCCCCGCACAGGACGGTGGGTATTATTTATTGGGTATGAAATTCCTTAAACCGGAAGTTTTTCAGCATAAAAACTGGGGAACTGAGACCGTTCTCGAAGACACGCTGAATGATTTAAAAGATGAATCGGTTAAATTGCTTGAGGTACGTAATGACGTAGATTATTACGAAGACATCAAAGGCATTGCAGCTTTTACTCCCTTTTTGCCGGAACATTTGCGCTAGGCTAACTAGAAATGCCTAATTTTCACAACATCATTTTCGAACAAACAAAAACATGAAGCGATTTATAGAAGAATCTGCGCATTTTTTAAAAGAGCGCGGCTTTGAAGCTCCTGAGATTGGTATTATTTTGGGCACCGGCCTGGGGCAATTTGTAGATAAAGTAGAAACAATCAGCTCGGTGAGCTACAATCATATCCCCAATTTTCCTACTGCTACTGTAGAATTCCATACCGGCAAACTCATCTATGGAACCTTAGGTGGTAAAAAAGTAATTGTAATGCAGGGGCGCTTTCACATTTATGAAGGCTATACGCTACAGGACGTAAGCTATCCCGTGCGGGTGATGCACGAACTGGGTATTTCAAAACTGCTTATCAGCAATGCGGCAGGCGCCATCAACCTCAACTTTAGAAAAGGCGAGATTATGCTTATTGACGACCACATCAATTTGCAGGGCGGTTCACCGTTGGCATTTAAAGGTGTAGGACTTTTAGGCACCCGTTTTACCGATATGAGCGCGCCCTATGATGCCGAAATGGGTGAAATTTTAAAGGAAATTGCAGACGAGAACAACATTACCCTGCACAAAGGCGTGTATGCTTCGGTAGTAGGACCTCAGCTCGAGACCCGGGCCGAATACCGCTACCTGAAGATTATTGGTGCGGACACGGTGGGGATGAGCACGGTTCCCGAGGTCATCGTAGCCAACCATCTTGATCTTCCTATAGCCGCCGTATCAGTAATTACCGATGAATGCGATCCCGAAAATTTAGAACCCGTAAACATTCAGGATATTATGGATGCCGCCGCCAAAGCCGAACCCGATATGGTGCTTCTGTTTACCAAACTTATTGAGAGACTTTAAAAAAAGGTCGATTTCCAAAACCAACCGATTAAAAATCACGTAATTTATTAGAAAGCTTAAAATAAGCTTAAAAAAACCATTCGAATTCTGGGAATACCTAACTTCCCAATTCATAAAAACCGGAATAATCAGTACAAATACCGCGATACTCGTTTTTGCCCGTTCTGCAGAATTAGATGCTCAAAAAAAGTGTTTAGGTAATGCAACGCCTTTATTTGAAGCACTTAACGCACACACGCTTCAAACGGTAAAAAAAACCAGGCTGCCCTATTTTGTTTCTTCAGAAAAACAACAGGAAGGAAGAAGTTTCGGTGAGCGTTTTACTCGTGAAATTGAAAAGCTCTTCCTTCAGGGTTATCACAATGTGATCACAATAGGTAACGACAGCCCTCATCTTACAGCTGAACATATTCTGGAGGCATCTGAATCTCTTAAGAAATCTCCCCTAGTTTTAGGCCCCTCTCGGGACGGTGGTTTTTACCTTATGGGACTCAATAAGTCTCATTTTAATAAGGACGCCTTTTTAAAATTACCCTGGCAAACGGCTTCACTTTCAGCACAAATTATACGCCTGCTTCAAAATAAAAAAATTGAAGTACAATTGCTCGAAACACTTTGCGATCTGGATGCACGCGAAGACATCAGCCTTATACTTTCTGAAGGGCTTGTACTGCCAGATGATATTTTTAGCTTATTGCGGAATATCTTACGTAAAACAAAAGCCTCGCAAACTCGAGCCTTACTATTTCTGGATGCATTCACATTCAGATCTTATTTCAATAAAGCTTCCCCGGGACACTGCTTTTCAATATAAAACTCACGCAGTTTTTTGAATGTTGTGTGCTGCATCGCCAGATGCGGTTTAAACCTTTATTGATCAATCAATTCTTTTATAATGAAAAACCTTTACCTGGGGCTTTTGCTCTTATGTGGCATTTTTACAAATGCTCAAACTACTGTAAGCGGTACTGTTTACAATTCTAAAGACAATACTACAGTGCCGTATGTGAACATTCTCGTGGTGAATTCACAGGCAGGAACCATTACCGATGAAAACGGAACATTTACCATCACGATGCCTGAAGGCAAAAATCAATTGCGTTTTCAGGCAATAGGTTTTACCACAAAGACCCTTACTCTGCAAAATTCTCAAACAGCTCTGGAGGTACGCCTTGAAGAGTCAGCCACAGATTTGGACGAAATTGTAGTTACCGCTCTCGGAATAGAACGTGAAAAACAGGCTTTGGTCTCTGCGGTTTCCACGGTAAATGAAGAGCAACTCACCACGGTTTCCCAAACCAATCTGGTCAACAGTCTTGCAGGTCAGGTAGCCGGGGTACAAATTACTAATGGTTCAAGCGGGGTGGGTTCTTCTTCCCGAATAATAATACGGGGTGAAAATTCACTAAGTGGAAGCAACCAACCTTTATTTGTCGTTGATGGGGTTCCCATAAGCAACGAGCAAATCACCAGTGATCTTGTAAATGATGGTGCTTTACAGGAAGTGGATTACGGTAATGGCAGCTCAGAATTTAGCCCGGACGATATTGCTTCCATCTCTGTGCTGAAAGGAGCGGGGTCTGCCGCACTTTACGGGGCACGCGCAGCAAATGGCGTGGTGCTTATAACCACCAAAAGAGGCAATAAAGCCAAAGGTTTTGGCGTGAGCATCAACAGCAATTTTACGATTGAAACCCTACTCACTTTACCCGATTATCAAAACGTGTATGGCTTAGGCTCAAATGGTCAATATGCCTTTCAAAACGGCGCGGGTGCGGGTGTCGGTGATGGCGGGATCAGCAGTTATGGCCCTCGTTTAGACAGCGGTTTACTCATCCCCCAGTTTGATAGTCCTTCTGTAGATATCAATGGCAATCCGGTACGCGGGGGGGATGTCATTGTACGTACTTTTCCGGATGGTTCCTACACCGAAATTACCCCCACGCCCTGGGTCTCCAGACCCGATAATGTGCGTGACTTTTTCAGAACCGGTATTACCTACCAGAACAACATCGCCATAAGCAATACCGGAGAATCTGGCAGCGCCCGCCTTTCGTACAGCAACCTGCGCAATGAAGGCATCCTACCCAACACAGATCTTAAACGTGACGGGATTGCTCTAAGCCTGGATCAAAATTTAAGTGACAACCTCCGCGTAAATACGTTTATAAACTACATAACCACACGTAGCGGCAACAGGCCAAATTTGGGATACGGTTATGAAAACGTACTTTACGGTTTTAACTGGACCGGCAGGCAGACCGACATTGCTGCTTTAAAAGATTACTGGCAGGCAGGACAGGTAGGTACACAGCATTTTGATATCAACTATTTATGGCTTACCAATCCCTACCTTACCCTTTTTGAAAACACAAACAGTTTTACCAAAAATCGTCTGTTAGGAAATATTTCGGCTACGTATGATTTTTCGGAACATTTAAGCTTAAAAATACGCACCGGTCTTGATAACTATACAGACAATCGGGAGTTTAGAAGAGCAGTGAGTACCAATGCCAATCCTTTTGGTTCATATCGTGAGGACAATGTGCGTTTTACGGAGATGAATACTGATTTTCTGCTGACCTATCAAAACCAGCTAGATTCAAATTGGGAGTATACGCTTACCGCAGGAGCAAACCGCTTTGACCAAAAAATTCATTATGCATTTGCCGAAGCTTCACAGCTGGCTTTACCTTCTATTTATACTTTGGCCAACTCCAGAGCTCCGCTTCGCGGCAATAGTGAGAATTACAACAAGCGAATTAACAGCGTCTACGGAACGGCTAACTTCTCCTATCAAAATGAGCTGTATGTAGATTTAACTTATCGTAACGATTGGAGCAGCACGCTGCCGGATGGCAACAATTCCTTTGGATATTATTCTGCCGGATTGAGCTATATCGCTTCCAAAAGCCTCAAACTTCCCGATGCCGTTTCGTTTCTAAAATTCAGGTTGAGCGCAGCCTCTGTAGGTAATGATACCGAACCCTTTCAGAATACCCAGACTTTTCAGTTTAACGGGAATTACGGTTCGAGTTTTAGGGTTACCAACGAAACCGTGCTTAGGAACACCAATTTAAAACCCGAGCGCCTGGATGCCTACGAAGCAGGTATTGAAGCCTGGCTCTTAAACGGAAGGATTCAGTTTGAAGGTTCGGTTTATCAAAACCTGAGTAAAGATCAGATCATTTCCCGCCCGGTATCCAATTCAAGCGGTTTTGCCAGTTTCAATGAAAATGGAGGTAAAATCAGAACGCGTGGCCTTGAATTGCGCCTGAGTGCTTCGCCCATCAAAACGGGTGAATTTGCCTGGGATACTTCGGTAAATTTCAGCACGTTTAGAAGTGTGGTTACTGAACTACCTGAAGGTGTAGATCAGTTTGTAACTGCCACGGCGAGTGTTTTTAGCGGTAGCGGCGGCTCAAACACAGTATTTTACATCGCTAAAGAAGATGGCCGCGTAGGCGACATGTACGGTACCGGTTTTGTGCAAATTGACGGTAAAGATCTTTATGGTGCTAACGGATTGCCGGTACAGGATGGCACCCTGCGGAAACTAGGAAATTACAACCCTGATTTTACGGTAGGCTTCAGCAATAAATTTTCCTATAAGAATTTTGATTTTACGATTCTTTTTGACTGGCGTCAGGGAGGTACCATTGTTTCCAGAATTAAAGCGCTGGGCAGTACCTCCGGAGTTTTGCAGGAAACCTTGCTGGGTCGTGAAGGAGGTTCTGAAAACTCCCGCTTTGTGGATGGTGACGGAGTCATTGGCGATGGAGTTGTAAACGTAGGTACTGCAGAGAATCCCCAGTATGTTCCCAACACCACAGCAGTAGCCGCGAGTACCTTTAATAATGCCTTTTACGATCGGGGTAATGAGGCCAGTGCATTGTATGACGCTTCGTATGTCAAATTGCGCCAGTTGAGTATTTACTATAATTTCTCGGAAAAAGCGACATCTGCTTTAGGCGTAGATCAATTAAAAATTGGTTTTGTAGGAAGCAACTTATTATTATTTACGGAAAACCCACATTTTGATCCGGAGCTTAATGCCTTGCAGGAACGTAACATCGTTTATGGTGTTGAAGATTTCTCTTATCCATCTACCCGAAGTTTTGGTATCAGTTTAAAAACAAACTTTTAAGATCATTCTTATGAAAGCATTATATTATTTAATCTTTACGCTTGCCTGTGTTTGTTTAACCGGATGCACCAGCGATTTTGAAAACATTAATGAAAACCCTAATGCCCCGCAGGAAGTAAGTCCGGAATTTTTACTGACTAACGTCATCGCGGCAGAAAGCAATGAAAACACCTATAATCAGGGCCTAAGACTGAACAACTATCTGGCTCAGTTCATTGCAGATGTGGAGTTTGAGCGCATAGATCGTTACGAACTGGGTGGTAACAGCGGCTACTGGAATCTTATTTACGGCCTGCTCACCGATTTGGAAACCATGAAAGACCTGCCGGGCTATAACGATGCTTATGACGGGGTAGCAGAAATCCTGCGAAGCTATCTGTTCTCACAACTCACCGATATGTGGGGTGACGTTCCCTATACCGAAGCAGTGCAATTTGAAGAACTGAACTTTACGCCGGTTTACGATACTCAAGAAGAAATTTACACTGCAGCTGAAACTGGTATTTTGGCCCGGCTGGAAGCGGCTTCAGCCAAGTTGCAAAACACAACTGCCAGTATACGGGGCGATATCATGTTTGGCAACGACCTTAACAAATGGGTGCGCTTTTCAAACTCGCTTCAGGTGCGTTTCAGGATGCGCATCAGCAACCGGTTTACCAATTTTTCTAAATTACAGGAACTGGCAGATTCTAATATGCTCATGCAATCTAATGCAGACAATGCCGTGGTACCGTATCTTAGTGCTGCGCCTAATCAGTTTCCGCTTTTCAGGGCTTCAACAGGGATTTATCAGGGTATTAAAATGAGTAAAACTTTTGAAGACATTTTAAAAGGCTGGGAAGATCCCAGAATCGGCGTGTTCTTTAACCCTACCCCGGAAAGTGTTTTAGCCGGAAATCCTGAATTTAAAGGCCTCCCTAACGGACTTAGTACTCAAACCATTAGTGAAAGAAACATTAATTTAAACGACCTTTCAGTAATGTCAGACCGGTTCAGGTTTTCTCCAGATGCAGTAGATGCGCAGCTTATGTTGTATTCTGAAGTGCAGTTTGCTCTCGCTGAAGCTGTGGAACGCGGCTATATTACGGGTGATGCTTCAACCTATTATCAAAACGGTATTCAAGCGCATTTTGAATATTATGAAACTGAGGTTCCGTCAGATTATTTTACCCGAGATGCCATTGCGCTAAATGGCAATGAGGAAGAAAATCTTACCAAAATTCTAACCCAAAAATGGGTAAGTTTATTTATGATTGGTCACGAGGCCTGGTTCAACATCAGACGTACGGGCATCCCCGCCTTAACACCGGGACCCGATAATTTTAATGACGATATGTATCCCTCACGATATTTGTATCCCGAGTCTGAGCAGGCAGCCAATAAAGAAAACTACGACGCTGCTGTAGAGCGTATAGGCGGGGACAACATCAATATTAAAACCTGGTGGGATAATTAATGCAGAAAATAGTATGATCAGATTACTTGGATTAACACTCGCTTTCATAGCCTTTCTGGTTTTTTCAGGATGTGGTTCGGGAGAACAAAAAGATGAAACCAGGCTTCTTGAAGCCGACTGGGAAACTATAGCACAGGAAGCGCAGGGTAAAACCGTGACCTTTATGATGTGGCAGGGAAGCCCCGTCATCAATGCATATATGAACAATTATGTCATTCCAACCGTAAAAGAGCAGTATGGTATAGATCTAAAAATCAGTGGCGGGCAGGGACCCGAAATCGTGCAACTGGCTATGGGCGAAAAACAGGCCGGCATCTCCGAAGGGCAGGTGGATCTGGTTTGGATAAATGGTGAAACTTTTTTTCAATTGCGAAAAATTGATGCTCTTTGGGGGCCATTTGTTTCCAGGCTTCCAAATAGTGAATATATCGACTTTACAAACCCGTATATTGGCATCGATTTTCAACAACCGGTAGAAGGAATGGAAGCACCCTGGAGTATGGGTCAGTTTGCTCTGGTTTATGAGTCTTCAAAAGTTGATACCCCCCCGGGATCGTTACCAGAACTGGAAGCTTATGTAAAAAAGTATCCCGGTACGTTTACCATTTCTAACGACTTTACCGGTATGACGCTTTTAAAAAGCTTTCTGGCCGAAATTGGCGGAAGCCCTACCAGCCTTGATGGCGCCTTTGATGAGGCGAAATACAATAAGCTGAGTTCTGAATTGTGGAATTGGATCAATACCCATAAAAAATACTTCTGGAAGGAAGGAACCACATTTCCGAAAGAACAGTCTATCGCCAGTCAGCTTTTTGCTAATGGCGAACTTTATATTTCTTATGGTTTTAGTGAGGGTGGAATTGAAGAACGGGTGCGAAGCGGACTTTATCCCGAAACGACCCGGGTTTACCCGTGGAAAAACGGCACCATTAAAAATGCAAATTACTTCGGTATCCTGAGTAATGCCCCTCAAAAAGCTGCCGCGATGCAGGTCATCAATTTTATGATGTCGCCTGAAGCTCAGTTTAAAAAATCAAGCGCAGATGGGATGGACTCCAATACCGTTCTGGATATCTCCAGATTGCCAAAGGAATGGCAGGACAAATTCAACAATGCCCCCAGGCGCCAGTACGGTTTGGAAATGGAAGATCTACAGGATTATGCCATTGCAGAACCCGCCGCTGAATATATGATTCGTCTGTACGAAGATTTTAGAACCGAAGTGATTGAAAAATAAAGCATCAAAAATAGGACTCTTGTTTTTTATCCTCATTGGGGTAGTTCCCTTTGCGGCTGCATTTGTCTATGCCCTGCTCTACAGTTTTGGGATTGTGGGAGTGGTTAATGAGGGTTTTACACTGAAGTTTTGGAAATCGGTAATTGCCTCCGGTGAATTTTTCAAATCATTTGGGTACAGTGCTGTTGTGGCTTTGGTTTCCATCCTCGTCTCTGTAGGTGGAGCCTTGTGGATTACCCTCAAGTTTAAAGATGAACTGCAAAACAAATTCCTCTCGTACGTCTCTTATTTGCCTTTGGCCATTCCCGGTGTGGTAGCGGCATTTTTTACGTTTCAGCTGTTGTCAAAAGGAGGTTTGTTTTCGAGAATAGTTTATAAGTTGGGCCTGATAGATAACGCGACTCAATTTCCCGACCTTGTGAACGACGCTTATGCAGTAGGAATCATTTTAGCTTTTGCTACGATGGTTTTACCATTTTTCGTTTTGCTTTTTTTAAATGTGTATAAAAATGAACGCATTGCAGAGCTTTCTGTTTTGGCACAATCTCTGGGAGCCACAAAAAGCCAGGTGTCCAGAAAAGTATTTCTGCCCATTCTGCTTCAAAAAACATGGATTCTGATCGTCCTGTACTTTATATTTCTCCTCGGGGCGTATGAAATTCCATTAATCCTGGGGCAGGAATCGCCTCAAATGCTTTCGGTTTTGATCATAAGAGAGATCAAGCAATACGATCTTACTAAAATTTCGGAAGGTTATGTGGTTGCTGTTATTTATACGGCTGTGGTGGCCCTTGCAGCAATAGCACTTTTCTTACCTAAAAAAAGGCGAACCTATGAAACCTAATATGAGACTTAGCTGGAAACCTATTACACTAATCGCGTTTGTAGCGCTCGTGCTTTTTCCATTTGTGTTTATGGTCGTGCTCTCACTGTTGAGCGGCTGGCGCTTTCCAGATCTTACGCCGGAATACTTTGGCCTAAAAAACTGGCAAACTATTGTAGGCTCAGAAGTGGGTTTACTAAGCAGCTTTATGAGCTCCCTGGCTATCTCCCTGGCTGTTGCTGTTTGCGCTACGCTCAGTGGTTTTTTAATCAGCCGAACAGTTTTTTATCATCCCAAAAAACGCATTCTTAATCTACTTACTTATTTTCCATACGTGCTGGCACCCGTGGTTTTTGGAGCTTGCCTGAGTTACTTTTTTCTGAAAATGGGTCTTTTTGGGAATAGTACAGGGGTCATTGTAGCCCAGTTTTTAATTGCATTTCCGTATGCCCTGCTCTTTTTCAGCAGTTTCTGGAATACCAAAATACGTAGCTATGAAGATCTGGTGGCCACTTTGGGAGGCAGTCCCTTGCAGAAATTCACTAAAGTAATTATTCCTTTGGCCAAAAGTATGCTGCTCATTTGCTTCTTTCAAACCTTTTTAATTTCCTGGTTTGAATACGGTCTTACTTCGATCATTGGGGTGGGAAAAGTGCAAACCCTCACTATTAAAGTTTTTCTGTTTATTAAAGAATCTAACTATTATTACGGGGCTTTGGCGTGTTGCCTGCTTATTTTTCCGCCGGCCATTCTGCTGTATTTTAATAAACGTTATGTATTTAAAAACCCGGTCTGATGTTTCTTGAAGTCAACAACATAACCAAAAGTTTCAAAAAAGAGCAGGTTGTCAAAAACCTGAACCTTACGCTTGATGCGAATCATACGTTGAGTATTCTGGGTAAATCGGGCTGTGGTAAAACCACGATGCTTAAAATGATCGCCGGACTGGTGCAACCCGACTCGGGCAACATAATTTTGAATGGCGAAGAAGTAACCCGGAAGAAACCCGAAAAGCGTAACATCGTTTACCTGTATCAGGAAGATTTACTCTTTCCGCATTTAAACGCTTTTGAGAACATAGCTTTTGGCCTTCGGCTAAAAAAAACACCCGAAGCCGAAATTCAAAAACAGGTCAATCAAATGATTGCCAGCCTTGAACTGGATGGGCAGGGCAGCAAAATGCCCCATCAACTCTCAGGTGGTCAGCGGCAGCGGGTTTCTTTTGGCCGAGCGATAATTACCAATCCTTCATTGCTCTTGCTCGATGAACCTTTTGGCAGCCTTGATGCGGGCACCCGTAAGCGTATGCAAAGTCTGTTTCAAAAATTGACCGCGACTTATAAAATCACCTCGCTCTTTGTTACTCACGACTTAAAGGAGGCTGTTTTAATGGGCGATAAAATAGGCTTTATGAAAGCCGGAAACCTCAAAGTTTACGAAACTAAAGAAGCATTTATAAACGATACCTCAACGGGAGTACAGGAAGAAATCAATTTTTGGCAAAACTTAAACTAAAAGCCCATAATGGGCATTAAAACAAATCAGCAACGCTTAAACACATAAAATAGAGACTAGCTGTTGATAACGAAATTGAAAAACAATGAAAAAACAAGTCTGGATAGATACCGATCTCTCGGCCGGAATGAAACGCTACCACCGAGAAGGCTACAGCGATGTAGATGATGGGTATGCAATATTGCAACTTTTTAAAGCCGAAACGATAACCATTAGTGGAATAAGCGCGGTTTTTGGTAACACTAAAATTGACGATGCTTACAGGTTGTGTAAGAAAATGGCTGAAGAATTCGCGCCCTACTCCATCCCGGTTTTTAAAGGCGCTGCTGAAAAAATAAAACTCGAAAAAGTAGAGACCAATGAAGCCGTAGAAGCTTTAGCTAAAGCTTTACGAAAAGAAAAGCAACATATCGTCGCGATTGGCCCGGCTACCAATATCGGCATCTTGCTCCTGCTTTATCCGGAATTGAAGAATCAGATTATCGAGGTGGTTCTGGTCGCCG
>CAYNMH010000030.1:25449-30249 GCA_964398145.1 uncultured Flavimarina sp.
CTCCTGCTTTATCCGGAATTGAAGAATCAGATTATCGAGGTGGTTCTGGTCGCCGGGAGACGTACTCCGACTTCCTATTTTGAAATTGGTAAGCCGGTTGCCCGTCACGCACCCGACCTCAATTTTGACCTGGACAACGATGCCTTCCGTATTCTGTTTGAAAATGAAGTAAATGTGGTACTCTGCCCTTTTGAAATTTCAAACAAAGTCTGGCTTACTGCAAAAGACTTAAAAACACTAAAAAACGGTGTTCCCGCAAATGAGTGGCTGGCAGATGAATCCCAGCCGTGGCTGCAACAATGGCTCGCCGGAGGTGAAGAAGGATTTAACCCCTTTGATGTTTTGGCCAGTCACTATCTTATTGCTCCTAAAGATCTTATCTCAGAACCTCTTAATGCACATCTGGAAATCCACCCCAATGATATGCTTCTGGACTCGGCCGAAAACAATTTTAAGCAGTATTTACTCTGTGATTCTACACCCGGTTTCCCGGTGACCTATTGTTATGATGTCATTAGTAATTATCATGAGAAATTGATGCAAAGTCTTTTAAAATAATTAAAAACTCTCCTGCCTTGAAAAACGTACAGCATTTAACCACAGATAGAAATTCATTAGAAACCTATTTAAAAGCTAAGGGTTGGCTGCGCCTGCAGGAACGGGTAAAAGCCGTTGAGATTCCCGGAGCCGGAAATATGAACTTTACCCTGCGCATTAAATCTGCTGAACGTAGCTTTATACTCAAGCAAAGCAGGGAATACGTAGAAAAATACCCTCAGGTGGCTGCGCCGGCAGAACGGGCATTGCGTGAGGCCGAATTTTACGGTTTGATTGCCGGGCACCGGCAACTGCGTTCCTATATGCCCAAACTCCATGATGTTGATCCTGAAAATCATGTGCTTAATCTGGAAGATCTGGGTAACAGCACCGATTATACATTTTTGTATCAGGAAGGGAAAACCCTGGAACTCGTTGACCTTGAGAAAATAATTGGCTTTATTGCAGAATTACATACCGAAATTACCACCGAAACAACCTCTGATCGCCTGCCCAACCGGGAAATGAGGAAACTCAATCACGAGCATATTTTTGTATATCCTTATATAGCAGAAAATGGTCTCAATCTCGATGAGATCCTCCCCGGACTGAAAGCTGTGGGCGAAATCTATAAAAAAGACAGTGTGCTCATTCAGAAGGTAGAAAAAGTTGGCACACGTTATTTAGAAGATGGTAAGGTTTTGCTTCACGGCGATTATTTCCCGGGGAGCTGGCTTAAAACAGAAGAAGGAATTAGAATAATTGATCCGGAATTTTGCTTTTTCGGGGATCCGGAATTTGAACTCGGCGTGACGCTGGCCCACCTGAAAATGGCCAGTCAGCCTAAAGAATATATCCGTAAAGCTCTGGATTTTTATACCGAAAAAGCTCCGCTAGATGAAAACCGCTGTTTTCAGTATATGGCTGTCGAAATCTTAAGGCGTATTCTGGGTCTTGCCCAGCTGCCGCTTACCCTTGATCTGGATAAACGAAAAGCCCTGCTGGAAGAAGCACGAACACTCCTAACGGGTTCAAATAAATAGCTCTAAGCTAAAAAATTGATTTATGGAAACCGATTTTAATCACTATCACTGCATTTATTGGGTATTTACCCAGCTTTGTAATGACAATTGCGATCATTGTTACAATGACAGCAGTCCTTTTGGCAAGCGCATGTCCGAAGCAGATTGTATGGCAATCATTGACAATTTACCTGATTCTCTGGATCATTTGATGCTCAGCGGCGGTGAGCCTCTTGCCGAAAAGAAACTTCTCTATAAAATTCTGGATCGAGTTCAGGAAAAATACCAAGGTAAAACCTTTATTACTTTGCAGTTCAACGGGGATCTGTTAAATGAAAAAGTCCTGCAGACACTTATTGATAAAGGAGTTAAACGCTTTTCAATTGCGAGTATTGACCGGTACCACAAAAAACAGGGCGCTCGTAAAGACGAATTGGCGCAACTTTTTGAAAGTAAAGGCATTCAGTTTGCTCAGGGTCCTACTAGTTCTAATATAAAAGGCTTCAATAAACGGGAACATTATCCCAATACGTTTGGTTTTTTTGGGGCGACTGAAGATATGTGGCTGGGCGGAAACTGGGCACGGGGCCGTGCAATGGAACACGATATCTGGAAAAAAGATCCCAATCATAATTTTTGTGCTATTCACTCCGGGGCCATCGGTTTTTTAGGGAGTGACAAGGAAGAAATTGTACAGGAACTTTCCATTCAGCTTTGGAAAATAAACCCCTGCTGCCCCGGCACGCACTTTCCAATGGGAGACGCTCGCAAAGAAAAAGTGGCAGACGTGGTCCAACGCGCTTCACAAAACACGGTTTTTAAAATTTTGAATGAAGGTGATCCCCTTAAAATGGGCCTACACCTGGGCGTTTCAGAAGCCGATGCAGCACGACAGAATGAAAAACTGCAGAATATTTGCCTCTATTGCGATGCATTTATGAAATGTCATAAAGACCAAATATTTGATTCAAACGGAGTAAAAGCAGATCTGGTACAGGATTAAGATTATGAAAGGCTTTTTCGAAAGATTATTTGCCAAACCCCGGCTCGATTCCCTTCTCAAAGGCAGACTTTCTAAACAAGTCGCCTTAATTACTGCGGAAGAATTAAACAAAAATCCATCGCAATTCATTCTGCTTGATTCGCGGTCCAGACAGGAATATGAAGTATCACATATTGCCCATGCCATTTGGGTAGATGAGTTACCCGATGAAAAACTACTAAAAATACTGATCCCCGAGCCCGAGGCTCCGGTTGTTGTCTATTGCATTGTAGGCATACGCAGTAACGCCGTTGCAGAAAAACTGAATGACCTGGATTACAAGCAGGTATTTAATCTCTACGGAGGCATTTTTGAATGGAAAAATTATGGTTTTCAGGTCGTGAATGCTTCGGGAAAACCTACCGAGCGTGTGCATGCCTATTCCAAATCCTGGAGCATTTATTTAAGAAATGGAACTCCGGTACTTAATTAATCGGTTGGCAGCCAGAGGCAGAAAATAGAGTAGGTGTCAAACTGAGCTTGTCGAAGTTTTACCATAAATAGTTACCTCAACTGGTCTTCGACAGGCTCAGACTGACAACTAAATTACTTCAGCATCATAAACTGACGTTCCCTGCCGCCGCCGCTCATCATTAGAAAAGTTCCGTTTTTATAAGTCCCGTTTGCCGGGAAATATTTCGTATTTCCTTTATTATCCTGGATTTTGTTATATTCAACTTCACCAGCTGCGGTATACTCAAAATCGTATAAAGCCGAAGATTCAAACCAGCCTTTTGAAGCCTTGGTACGCCCGTCCTCTTTTTCGGTTAAATTTTTACCGGAATTGAGTAAAATGTGTAGGCTGTCGTCTTTTAAAAAAGCGTTATATGATGCGAAATTTTCTCTTTTAAAAATACTTCTCCCCCAGGCTAGATCACCTTCAGCAGTATATTTTAAAAGAATGATATCATCAAAATGCGGTACGGTTGTGGTTCCATAGGTGGTGTAAATTACAGTCACGTAAAATTCTTCGGCAATAAGATACACATTGCCTTTGGTATCTGTAAGAATGTGATCTAGAGTGAAATTTGCAAGTTCTGAATCTGCTTTATCTGCGCCCCGCTCGCTACCAAACAGATCTTCAAACACACTCACCGGAAGCGGGCTGGCTTGTTTTCCGATAACTTCAAGGGTTTGCCTGTCAACCATAAACTTGCAACTTCCTTTAATTTTTCGCACCCTGTCTTCTGAGTAAAAGCCATATAAATTGAGCATATTGTCGTTTGCAGTGATATTAAGAGATTGTACAAATTCATTTTCTAAGCCAATCAACTTCTGCCTGCTCTCACTTTCAGTCACTTTATTAAGTACAAAGTCATAATTGGCCTTCTTTTTTTTCTTTTCAGCGCGGCCTTCTTTATAAAGTTTACCCACAACAAAAACTTCGGCTTCATTGGTAATAAAAATATCATTGGGTTCAAAATAACGTTCACCACCTTCCTGATACGCTTTTTGAAATTTCAGGCTTAAATCCTGTGCGTCAAAAACACGAACGGTATATTGATTGGAATTTTTATTAAAATCATCGGTAGCAACGGCAAAATAGCGGGAATCCTCAGATATGGCAATACTGGTTTGACGCTTACGGCTGAGGAAAAACAAATCTTCATTGCGATCAACCTGAGCAGTAAAAAGGGGTGTTTTCGTTATACTGCGATTGGCAAGGTCAAAGCTGTAACACGAGACTTCCCGATCTTCACGGCTTACCTCATTTACCGTAATTACTTTTATGATGGTTCCGCCAAAAACCTGTCCGATAAATTTTTCCTTACGATCAATATCCACTAGTTCTGAAAAAACACGCTTTTGGTTTTCATCAAAAATCTCAAATGCCAGATCACGCTTACCTTCACGCACGATACCGGTTTGATTCTCTGGAGTAGTTTTTAAAGCAACTACTTCATAGGTATTGCTGTCATCTTCAAAAGGAGCACTCTCAGTAACCTGAAGGGAAGAGGTGTTTTCAGTTTGGGAAAAGCCGAAAGAATTGGCTAAAAGCAATCCCAAAAGCATCATTTTTTTCATAGCAGGAGAAATCTTAATATAAAGTTAATTTCCTGCAATAGTAGATAATTACCGGGAATAAAAATAGCTTCGATTGCATGTTTTCTGCTTGATCTAAATAATTAAATCAGTAAAACCCATGTGTTTGTTAACAAAGTATTCCTGCCTGTGGCGCTGCCACTACTTCCCGTTATA
>CAYNMH010000030.1:30349-35568 GCA_964398145.1 uncultured Flavimarina sp.
TGTGTTTGTTAACAAAGTATTCCTGCCTGTGGCGCTGCCACTACTTCCCGTTATACCCAAATCTTCTAAGCTCGCGCTCGCTGCTTCTCCAGTTTTTGTTGACTTTGACGTAGAGTTCCAGATGCACCTGCTTGCCAAAGAAAATTTCGAGATCCTTTCGGGCTTCGATGCCTACACGTTTTAAGGCTGCACCTTTATGACCGATGATAATACCCTTCTGGCTGTCGCGCTCTACCATAATAATGCTGCGCATCCGGATGATGTTGTCTTCTTCAAAAAATTCTTCGGTATCAATCTCTACCGAATACGGAATCTCCTTTTTGTAATGCATCAAAATCTTTTCGCGAATGATTTCATTTACAAAAAAGCGTTCGGGTTTATCAGTAAGGGCGTCTTTAGGATAAAAAGGTGGCGACAATGGCAAAGCCTCGAGAATGCGATTAAATACTTCGTTCACCCCAAAATTCTCCAGTGCCGAAATCGCGAAAATCTCGGCATTAGGCACCTGTTCCTGCCAGTGTTTGCGGCTGGCTTCGAGCAATTCTTCATTACCCTGATCGATCTTGTTGATCAACAGCAGCACCGGAATATCGGTATTGCGTATTTTCTTAAAAAACTCCTCGTCTTTAAGTTCTTTTTCGCCCAACTCAACCATGTACAGCAAAACATCAGCATCCTCAAAGGCGGACTTTACGAAGTCCATCATCGAGGCTTGCAACTCGTACGCAGGCTTGATAATCCCGGGCGTATCGCTTAGAATCACCTGAAAGTCATCGCCGTTTACAATACCTAAAATACGGTGTCTCGTGGTTTGCGCTTTTGAAGTAATGATAGAAAGCCGCTCGCCTACCAGCGCATTCATCAAGGTTGATTTCCCCACGTTTGGGTTACCAATAATATTGACAAAACCGGCTTTATGCGGTTTGTTTTCGGCAGATTCGGGCTGTAACGGATTGTTATGTTGAGATTCCAAGCAACTTAAGTTTTAATATAGGTTGCAAAGATACGGTTAAAAATCAGGGAATGGGATTTCCGCCTTGGCGGAATTGAACCCCTCCGTTTTCAGCAAAGCTGAAAACACCTCCCCTTTTGAAGGGGAGGAGCTATTTCCTAAGCGCTTCGCGCTACTCGAAAATTAGTCTTCCTGTATAGGTCTCTTCAACCTCAACGACGGGTGGGCGGTTGACGGAGATCAGGTCGCCGGTGCTGAGCACCCTGCCGCGCAAAGCCTGAATGGGATTTACGATAACCTTGTTGGTACCGCGGTGGAATACTTCCAGATTTTGAACTTCAAAATCGGCGCCTTCAAAGCGAATATCGCCTTCCAAAAATTCGAGATTGGCGTTTTCGGCTTTGCCGGAAAGGAAAAAATTAGAGAGTCCGTTTGCTGTGATGTTTAGCGTGTTTACATCAAGCTCCAATCTGAAATCCCCGTCCTTATGATACAAATCCTCTTCCTCCAGATCCTCGCTGGTCAGGGTGAGTGAATTGAAAGTAAGAACACCGTCACTTTGCACCTCGTAGCCCGAAGCATTGCGGATTTCAGTAAGATTAGGAGTAGTCACCACAACCTTGCTGATGTTATAATCGCGCACCAGATTACAGCCGTTGTCGTTAAACAACGTTAGCACTCCGTCAGAAACGCTGATTTCGATATCGTTAACCAGGTTTTCACCGGTCTCTAAAACTACTTTTTGCTCGGCGCCCTGTTTGACAATGAGTTGCAGGCGCTCTTCGACTACGATTTTGGTAAAATTCTGAAGGGTGTATTCGATAGCAACCGGCTCACCGGGAGCCTGAAAGCAGTTTAAGCCCTTATCTGAATCGCAGGAAAGCAACAGAAGGAAAGCAACCAGAAGTAAATAATTTTTCAAAGCCAATTTTAATAAAGGCTAAAAGTAAACAATGCAGTTAGTATTGTTATTGTTATTGCTATTATTATTTGAGGGATTTAAAAACATCTCGACTGCGCTCGATGTGACAGTGTTCATTATTCCTCCTCGCCGTCTGCCATAAAAATCTCACGAGTGAGTTTATCGCGGCGTTCGCGGGCGAGGCGCAATACCGGGTCGTATTTAGCATACTCGCTATCGCTGTATTTCTTTATAAAATCTTCGTAGAGTTTTAAAACCGCCCTGCGATCTTCGTAGTAATTATCGGCTACGATGACTTTGGTGTATTCGGCATTTTTATTTTTGGGATTTTCTTCCAAAGAACGGTTTACGTACTTCATTGCATTTTTCCAGTCTTTTTTCATTTCATAGGTACGGGAAAGCGTGTAATATTCTTCATCGAGCGGTAAATCTTTATATAAAATCGCAAATAAGCCGTGGGTTTCAGCTGCTTTCAAATCTTCTGTATGATTGTACAATTTGGCAAGTGTCGCGTGTAAATACCAGTCTTCGCTTGAGAATTTTAAAGCTTCGAGGTATTGCTCGATGGCTAGTTTATACATGCGGTCTTTGTAATACGAATTCCCCAGTTTCTCATGAATGAATTGTGTGCTTTGACCGAGTTCGATAAGCTTTTCAAACCAGGTAATCGCCTCTTCATTCCAGCCTTTGTAATAATAACTCTGTGCCAGTGTACCGATGATTTCTACATTGGTAGGATAGCTTTCCAGGGCTTTGAAAGCCAATTTTTCAACCATAGGATATTCTTTGCGTTTTAAATAAAAAACGGCTAGTTCGCCTAAGGCTTTCTGATGGGTACTGTCTAGGGCAACGGCTTTCTTATAATCCAGAATATGCGGAATAAGTTTTTGTGCTGAAGTCGTGGTAGAATCTGTTGCGTCTATTTTGATATTACGAGGCATCATTTCTTTTGCTCTTCCACGTTGGTAATAAAAATCGGGATTGGTTTGATAGACGTTGATCAATTCGGTAAAAACCGAATCGGCTTCCTTGAATTTCCGTTTGGTAATGAGTAGTTTACCGTATTCATTCATCGCAATAACTTCATCGGTACCTGTCGCAGCCTGCGCATAGTAATTGAGAGCATCATCGAGTGTTCCTTTTGCCTGATGCGCGCGCGCGAGTTTAAGATAGACGGAAGTGTCTTTTTTATCCAGGCTTTCATATTCGGCTATGGCCTCGCTGTAGTTACCCACACCATACAGGCTGTCTGCAACGGCCGAGGCCGAAACAGATTGTGCTTCGGCCCGGCTGGCTAGTATTAAAAAAATAAATAGATGAAGTTTGTGCATCAAGAAAAGATTAGGGTTTTACATCATAAATAACCGGCAACGAATACAAAGCTGCCATAGGTTTACCTTTGTGTTTACCCGGTTGCATTTCAGGTAGATTTTCTAAAACCCTTTTAGTTTCGGCGGCCAGGGCTTTGTCATATCCATTGCGGATGATGACATCTTTAATTTTTCCGTCGATATCAATAAGGAAACTGGCCGAGATCTCATAGCGACCGTTAACCTGCGAATTATTAATAATCTCCGGATTGAAATTTTGCTGCACCAAAGTACCAACTGCTTCTTCCACACAAGCTCTGCGCACTTCCATATCTGAGTCACTGCACGAACTATAATACGGAGGTTCCGTTATAGCATTAAACTCTACCCGGTCTGCTCCCAGATCATCAAAATTGAAGGATTCATTAGGAGCAGCGGTCGTGATAAATCGCCTTTGTGACTTGCTGAATGCCAATTTATTTAAGTCGGCCAATCCTGCCTGTTCTGCTTCACTGAAATTAGTTCTGGTAGCCAATGAAGCCTCCAGATTACCGATTTTTTCTTCCAGACTCAAAGCGGCAACTTCTTTCTTTTCAGATTCTGAAGAGCAGGAGAACAGAAATCCCACAGCAACACATATAATTAGATTTTTCATAGACTACTATTTTATGGGACCTGAAAAACAATAGGAAGTGAGTACAATACATTTACAGCCGCACCACGCTGTTTCCCGGGAGTCATCTGAGGCAATTGACTTACAACACGTTCAGCTTCCTCTTCTAGTTTAGGATGTGGTCCTCGCGATTCAACATCTACAACATTGCCCTGCTGATCAATTTTAAAACGTACATAAATTCGATTGATACCGCTAAGGCCTAATCCTTTTCCAAGTGCAGTATTGAAGTTTTTATTTACAATTTGAGACACTTGCTCTGACATACATTTTTTACGTGCTTCATTCGTTTCTAAGCTCTCACATCCAGGAAATACTGGCACTTCATCAACCACCGCATAAGGCACATCATTTATCACTTCCTGGCTTTGGGTCTCGGCTACTTCAATAACCTCAACTCCATCACCTACAGGGGCTTCATTTAGAGGTGTGACTTCGTCTGAGCCTTCAACGACTTCAATAACTTCGATCTTTGATTTGTACTGTTTTTCAAGCTCTTTTAAAGAATTTAATTCGTCAGGTGTAATGTTCTCTTTTGCATCAAGAGTTGCCCGTAAATCCTGAATTTGCTCCTCCAGGCTTAGCGTAGTCTCATTTTCGGCCAGTCCGCTATCATCCGTACAGCCTACATAAGTCAGGATACCGGCGACAAGCGGCAGCAGGAAAAGGTACTTCCATTTGGCTTTACTTTTTGATTGTTTTTGTAACATAAGAATTCGTTTTTTGATTAATGAATGATTGAAAAAAGTATTGATGAATGAAATCTGTTGCGTGCCAAAAGCGGTATTGAGCAACTGATTGTAATAGGATTTGATTTCGGTTTTACGCAGTGCGTGCGCATCTGCAATATATTCGTGCAGTTCGGCTACTTTGTTTTGATAGACATACACCAGCGGATTAAACCAGAATATGACGCGCAGCACTTCAAAAAGCATCAGGTCTATCCCGTGCCAATGCTTCAGGTGTATTTCCTCGTGCGCCAGAATATGCCGGCGCGCTTCGGTGTTGATCTTTTCTCCCAGAAAAATGGTTCCTAAAAAGGTGAAAGCCGCATCGCTATTTGGAATTTCGATAATATTCGTCGCACTTTCCGAAGACTTTTTAAACCGGAAATAGCGCTTAATCTCCAAATATTTCCGAAACAGCATTCCCGTGCTGAAAAACACTCCGGCTGCATAAATAAGCCAGTATATACTCCAGTCGGTATGTACTTCACCGGCAACCGGGGTTGCCTTCGGTGCCGCAGCGCCAATCACAACTTCGGGCAGAAAGGTAATGTTTTCGCGAAGCGGAATTTGATTTTGAAAGATTTCAAATTGCATAAATGGCAGGGCAAAAGCCACCAGCGCACTACCTATTAAA
>CAYNMH010000031.1:0-16611 GCA_964398145.1 uncultured Flavimarina sp.
TGAATACTTCATAAATAAGTCGAATTTGTGTCAACTTATTTCAGGACGGGACAAATAGTAAATAAAAAAAGCCTCGTTATTAACGAGGCTTTTCATAATCTGATAATGCTTATTTCTTAAGCTTCCGCGCTAGGCACTATAGAAACATAAGACTTGTTATCTTTCTTTTTGGTAAACTTAACGATACCGTCCACCTTCGCGTGAAGCGTATGGTCTTTACCACCATACACGTTCTCACCAGGATGGTGTGTGTTACCGCGTTGTCTTACAATAATGTTACCAGCAACAGCAGCCTGACCACCAAAAATCTTAACGCCTAGACGTTTCGATTCTGATTCTCTACCGTTCTTAGAACTACCTACTCCTTTTTTATGAGCCATCTTATTCTGGTTTTAAGGTTATACTTTAACAGGATTATTTTTCAACCCCGCCGTCTAATTTATCTTGCAATTCTTTAAGCTCATCCCACTTACCCTCTGCTGCTAAAGCGGCTTGCTTTGGCCAGGTATCCGTAACGATGTGACTTAATCTTGAGCTCGCCTCCGTAAGAATTTCGCTCAATTTTTCCGGAGTTGATGCTGCAACTTTAGCAAAAGTATCAAGACCTGCTGCTACAAGTGCTTCAGCGGCCTTAGGCCCTGCACCTTCAATCTTTTTAAGATCGTCTCCTTTTGAAGAAGCTTTAGTCTTAGCGGCTTTAGGGGCCTCTTCTTTTACTTCTTCCTTTTTCTCAGCTTTAGGAGCTGCTTTTTTACTTCCTTTTAAAGAAATATCACCTATTACAATCTCTGTTAAAGACTGACGGTGACCATTTTTCTTTTGATAGCCTTTACGTCTTTTCTTTTTGAAAACAATTACTTTATCTCCCTTTAAGTGACGTGAAATTTTTGCTCCAACAAGAGCACCTTCTATAGCCGGGGCGCCTAAGGTAATGGTGTCACCATCTCCTGTAAGAAGAACTTTATCGAAAGAAACTTCGTCTCCTTCTTCTCCTGACAGACGGTTTACAAATACCTTCTGGTCTTTCGCAACTTTAAATTGCTGCCCTGCTATCTCTACAATTGCGTACATAGCGTTGTGTTTATAAAATAAGTTAAATCTTAAACCTTCCGATTTAAGAGGGCGCAAATATACGGCTATTTACTTATTATACAAACTCATAAACCGAAAAATCAAGGGGTGCTTTTAGAAGATTTCTTTTTGGGATTCCAGCTTTGCTTAAACAACTGCATAAAGCTGAGTGTAAGTACGGCACTGGTAGCAAAACCCATAATTGCCACTACAAAAACCACACTTCCCAGACTGGTGTTATAGGTAGTTTCCCAACGGTCAATCATTTTACTCAGAAAATCCGGGTTTAAATTGGCAGCATACAGAGCAAAAAAAGCGGTAAATAGAATCGTAGAAACAAAACCAGTTACAATACCTACGGCAAAACCGTCGCCATATTCAAAGTCTTTTCCTTTGCTGAGTTTATAGTATTTAATAGACTCAAATATACCAAAACCGGTAATGACACCATTAAAGAGGCTATAAATGGGATTGGTGTGAAGACCTAACAGGGCCAGAACCAGAAAATAGGCAATTAATCCTGCTGTTATTGCGACTCCGAAACGTATAGGTAGGGCGACTTTGAGCATTGTTCAGTTCTATTTTTGAATTACTTCTAAAGTTCAGGATTTCAATTGCAAAATCCGCTAAAAAGCTGTTAAAAATTTCTGCATAAGCCCTGGTTATTACCCTAACTATTGAGCGCATTGGCTTTAGTTATTTAAAATTCCTTGCCGATTCATGTAACAAATTGTGCAGGGACGATACTTATAGGTTTAAATTTTAAACTCTATTTTTTTATGAAAAAGAAGCTTTTATCAATTGCCTGCATCGCAACGCTTGGCTTTTCGCTTTGCGCACAGGAAGTAGCTTTTGAAGAATACGACTTAGATAATGGTCTTCACGTTATTCTACATCAGGATAATACTGCACCTGTTGTAACTACAGCAGTGATGTATCACGTAGGAGGCAAAGATCGGGAAGATGGTCGCACAGGATTTGCGCATTTTTTTGAACACCTCTTGTTTGAAGGCACCGAAAATATTGAGAATGGCAAATGGTTTGAAATTGTAAGCTCTAATGGTGGCACTAACAATGCAAATACCTCTCAGGATCGAACCTATTATTATGAGGTTTTTCCTTCTAATAATCTAGAACTCGGTTTGTGGATGGAATCTGAGCGTATGCTGCATCCCATAATCAAACAAGGTGGTGTGGATACCCAGAATGAGGTTGTAAAGGAAGAGCGTCGTTTACGCTATGACAACTCGCCTTACGGTCAGTTTTTATTCGCTATAAGTGAGCAATTATTTGAAAAACACCCTTATAAAGATCCTAATGTAGGTTATATGGAAGACCTTGATGCGGCTTCCCTTGAAGAGTTTCAGGCTTATTTTGATAAATATTATAAACCCAGCAATGCCGCATTAGTAGTAGCCGGAGATATTGATATTGCAAAGACCAAGAAAATGATTCAGGATTATTTTGGTCCTATTCCCAGCGGTCCGGCTCCTGAGCGTACTTATCCACAGGAAAGTCCAATTACCCAAACCAAAAGAAGCCAGTTTTACGATCAGAACATTCAGGTACCTGCAATCCTTACCGCTTATCGCACTCCAGGCTACGGAAGTCGTGATGCTTACGTTCTTAATATGATCTCTTCGTATTTAAGCGACGGGAAAAGCTCTAAGCTCTACAAAAAAATGGTTGATGAAGAAAAGAAAGCCTTGCAAATAGGTGCCATTAATCTGGAACAGGAGGATTATGGAATGTACATCATTTTCGGCCTTCCGCTTGGCGAAACCAGTCTGGAAACCGTACTTGAAGGCATTGAGGAAGAAATAGCAAAACTGCGCACCACACTTATTTCTGAAAGTGATTATGAAAAGCTACAGAATAAAGCCGAGACCAATTTTGTGAACTCTAATTCAAGTGTAGAGGGTATAGCAAGCTCATTAGCGACTTACTATATGCTTTATGATGACACCAATCTCATAAATACAGAAATTGACATCTATCGCGACATTACCCGTGAAGAAATTAAAGAAGTGGCTAATAAATATTTAAAACCCAATCAACGTGTTGAAGTAGAATACTTGCCTAAAAAGGACGAACAATAGTCTAAAGCACTTTCAAAACTTCAACAAGTCAACACCTAAAAAACATTTAGATGAAAAAAATAATTTTAAGCTTACTACTTAGCTGCAGCCTTACCGCTATCGCACAGGTAGACAGAAGCACTCAACCCAAAGCGGGCCCGGCTCCTGAAATAAATTTAAGCAAACCACAAACCTTTAAACTCGACAACGGCCTACAGGTAATAGTGGTAGAAAATCATAAGCTGCCACGCGTTTCCTATACGCTTACATTAGATAATCCACCCATAGCTGAAGGACAAAAAACCGGTGCTGCCTCACTTTCGGGCGCTCTTTTAGGCAAAGGCTCGACCAGCATAAGCAAAGACGCCTATAATGAAGAAGTAGACTATATAGGAGCCCGTGTGAACTTTGGCTCACAATACGCATCTGCAAGCGGACTTTCTCAATATGCAGATCGCATTCTGGAATTGCTTGCCGACGCGGCCATCAATCCAAATTTTACTCAGGAAGAATTTGAAAAAGAACAGGAGCTTCTTATTGAAGGCTTAAAAACCAACGAAAAAAGTGTGGAAGCAGCAGCTTCAACCGTAAGCCGCGCTTTAATGTACGGGAAAGACCATCCTAAAGGAGAGTTTGAAACTCCTGAAGGCGTGGCCAAAGTTACTCTTGCAGATGCCAAAGCATTTTACAATAAGGCTTTTATACCTAATAATGCGTATCTCGTTGTAGTGGGAGATGTAGATTACAAAAAAATCAAAAAAGAAATCACTAAAAACTTTGAAGATTGGAAACCAGGCGCAGCACTTTCTAACGATTACAAAACACCTGAAAATGTGGCCACATCCGAAATTAATTTTGTTGATATGCCCAATGCGGTGCAGTCCCAGGTAATTGTTGAAAATCTGGTAGATCTTAAAATGAGTGATCCAGACTATTTCCCGGTATTGATGGCAAATCAAATACTTGGCGGCGGCGGCGAGGGCCGACTTTTCTTAAACCTGAGAGAAGACAAGGGTTACACTTACGGTGCTTATTCAAGCATTGGCAATGATAAATTCGGTAAAACCAACTTTAGCGCCTCTGCCAGTGTGCGTAACATGGTAACAGACAGTTCAGTAGTTGCTTTTCTTGAGGAAATTGACAGAATACGTCAGGAACCGGTTTCAGAAAAAGATCTTAAAAATGCAAAAGCAAAATACGTAGGCAGCTTTGTTCGCTCGTTAGAACAACCGTCAACAGTGGCCCGTTTTGCTTTAAATACGGAAACCGAAAATCTTCCCGATGATTTTTACCAAAATTACCTAAGCAAAATCAATGCAGTAACTATTGAAGATGTACAACGCGTGGCTAAAAAGTATTTTCTTTCTGGAAATTCACGCATTATTGTAGCCGGAAAGGGAAGTGACGTCATTGAAAATCTGGAAAAAGTACAGTTCAATGGGAAAACCATTCCTGTAAAATACTATGACAAAGAGGCCAATGCTGTTGACAAACCTGTCTTTGAAGTAGTAATGCCAGAAGGTGTTACGGCAAAAACCGTATTTGAAAATTATATTGCCGCCATCGGTGGTAAAGAAGCCATAGCAGGAGTCAATTCTATAGTGATGATGGGCGAAGGAAGCGTGCAAGGCACACCTCTTAAACTCACTATCAAGAAGACCAGTAAAGGTCAGTTTTTACAGGAAATTTCGGTTATGGGCAATGTGATGTCCAAGCAGGTTCTAAATGGCGACAAGGCTTCTGTATCTGCTCAGGGTCAGACGATGACTCCTAATGAAGAGCAAATTGCTGCCCTTAAAAAAGAGGCTGCCATTATTCCTGAACTCGATAGGATGAATGATGAGTCTATCACCTTGAAAAATATAGAAAAGGTTGATGGCAAAAATGCGTATGTCATCAATCTCAGCGATTCTAAAAAAGCATTTTATGCAACAGAATCCGGTTTAAAACTGAAAGAAGAAACAACCCAGGAAATGCAGGGTCAGAGTATTGTGCAAACGGTCACTTTTGGTGATTACAAGCCTGTAAAGGGTGTTCTGTTTCCGCATAAATTATCCCAGACGGCAGGACCACAAACTATTGAATTCACATTTTCAGAAATCAAAATAAATGAAGGCGTCAGCGACGCAGATTTTCAATAATCATTAAATCCTCTTTTAAAAAAGGGCCGACTATACGTTGGCCTTTTTTTGTTTTCGACCGGAATTTACAAGATAAACCCCCGCCAGAATGATTAAAGCCCCAAGACCCTGCAAGCCATTAAAGCGTTCCCCATCGAGAACACCCCAAAAAATGCCCACCACGGGTATGAGATAGGTTACCGAGGTTGAAAAAACCGGAGACGAAATTTGAATCAGTCTGTTGAAAAGAATTTTTGCAAGCCCTGTACCTACCACCGAAAGTATGGATACATACATCAGAGCTTTCAAAACCGCATCGTTAGAAAAGTCTTTTTGAGGAATTCCTGAAACCAAAGCCACTGCAATAGCTGGTAAGATCATCACCGCAAAATTACCCACAGCAATAGCTTTTGAAGATACTTCCTGAAGTTTAGCCTTGATGATGTTTGCATTGGCGCCATAGCACAAAGCCGCAAAAACCACAAGGCCTGCAAACCAGTAATTGTGATCAGGGTTTACCGAAGCCCCGCTTAAAATAAGAATAGCAGCTCCTGCAAGCCCCAGCAAAACTCCCATAAATTGAACCCCGGTAAAGTTCACTTTAAAAGCGAAATAACCTAGCAGAATAGTGAACAGCGGCACCAGAGAATTAAGAACTGAAACGATACTGCTCTCAATTTGAGTTTCAGCAAATGAAAATAAAAATACCGGTAAAAAGGTTCCACACAAAGCGCTCAAAGCAACCCAGGGCCATTGGGCACGCGTTATGATTTTTAACGATTTAAAACCGATAGCAAAAAGAAAAGCTGTAGATAAAACAATGCGAATAGCACCCAGTTGAAACGGACTAAAACCTTCCAGCGACTTTTTGATTAAAATATACGAGCTGCCCCACACCAGGGAAAGCACCACGAGATAGAGCCACTTTTTTTGATCGATTTGCATTGCGCAAACTTATTTCTTTAAAATCGCTTAATCGCATTTTAAAAAAGAAATCAAATATGCCGAAAAACCGCCTAATCTAGTCTTTCCAGCTTAAACTTTCCATTAAATGCCTGATGTCTGTCTTAAGATAAGCAGCAGCGGGGAGAATACTGTCGTAATTGGGAGTAACATTAAAGTAGATTGAACCTGTGATGAAGTGCGAGGTACTATCTGTCACATAAAACTGAGATTGAGAGGCTGCATTACCCGTTACGTCATAAAACATTCCGTAGACGTTCTTTTCAGGGTTAATATACTTTTCTTCAATAATATTATCTGCCTTTACCACGTGCTCATAGGTGAGTTTCTGGGCATCGGTAAGCAGTTGCCTAATATTGCCATCCACGGGTCGATAGGTAAGATAGAGCGCGCCATTGAGACCCGGATATTCCAAAATTGCCGAACAATCTTCTTTGTATTTCACTTGAGCCCCGGCATTTTTCATAAACCTATACGGGCAGTCGTCGCCGGAGTATGTAACGTATTCCGGACTTTGATAATCCAATGCTAAAAAACCATTGGGCTTGGGAAGCACATCTTCTTTACAGGACAAAAGCGCAATACAGGCCAAAAGCATACATGCCGAAAGGTATTTCGAGGTATGAATAACAGAATTAATCAAGATCTCTGATAGTAAGTTTGATTTGCTTGATGCGTTTTTGATCGATCACTTCAATCGTGAACGCATAATGTTCAAAGTTTATTATTTCATTTTTACGGGGAAAACCTTTAGAAATTTCCAGTATAAAACCGGCTAAAGTTTCAGCTTCCCCTTTATTATCTTCAAAAATCTGCGGATCATCTAACCTCAAAACTTTGTAAAAATCCTTCAGAGAAGTTTTACCTTCAAATACATAATTATTATCGTCGAGTTTTGAAAAGACAATATCCTCGTCATCAAACTCGTCGCTGATGTCGCCCACAATTTCCTCAATGATGTCTTCCAGCGAAATCAATCCGCTTGTGCCTCCATACTCGTCAACCACGATGGCCAGGTGATTGCGCTTGTCTTTAAACTCATTCAGCAAATCATCGAGTTTCTTGTTTTCAGGAACAAAATAAGGCTCACGTAGCAGACTGATCCAGTCAAATTCTTCCTTATCAATGTAGGGAAGTAAGTCTTTAACATAAAGAATCCCGGTGATATTATCCATATTTTCATCAAACACCGGAATGCGCGAATATCCATTCTCAATTATTAAAGGAATAATTTCTGCATACGACCATTGCCTGTTCAAGGCAAAAATATCCATACGGGGTTTCATCACTTGCTTGGTATCGGTATTACCAAAACTTACAATTCCCCGAAGGATTTTTTGCTCTTCTATTGAAGTGTCTTCTTCACTGGTGAGTTCTAATGCCTGCCCCAGCTGATCAATGCTAATATTTCCCTTTTGCTTACCAAAACGATCCTGTAAGAATAAAGTAACAGCCCGCATAGGTGTACTCAGGGGTGAAATGATAAAGTCGAGCACCATCATTGGGTACGCCATCTGGGCGGAAAATGCAATTCTGTTTCGACTGGCATATACTTTTGGCAGAATCTCACCAAACATCAAAATGAGAAAGGTAATCGCCACCACTTCAACCAGAAACCTGAGGTTCACAATCCAAATCTGTATGCTTTCCAGCCCGGTGAATAGCGTTTCACCCAGACTTGCAAAAATGAGCACAATGGCAATATTGATAAAGTTATTGGCAACCAGAATAGTAGCCAAAAGCTTTTTGGGCTTTTCCAGCAGGCGTATGACCAATTGATCTTTTCGCGTTTGTTTCTCAGGATCAAGCTCCAGGTCTGCAGGAGTGAGCGAGAAAAACGCCACTTCAGTACCACTTATTAATGCTGAACAAATAAGCAGAACAATTACAGCCACTATTTCAACAAATGTTGCAGCCGTAAAACCACTTTGAACTAAAAACAAACTTGGGGGGTCAGGATCCAATATTTTAGTATTTTATCTCGTGAAATCTAATTTCCGAATGTGGATTAGAATGGCAAATCATCTTCATCATCGTCTTCATATCCCGGAGAAACGGCCGGCGCAGACGGTGCAGCAGATCGTGTTTGCGCGGGTTGTTGTGCAGACTGGGAGCCGGGTGTGTTCATCCCTGCGCTGTCTTTGGGTGTCAAAAAGGTAAAATCGGTGCACTGTATTTCGGTGCTATAGCGCTCATTACCGGTCTCATCCTGCCATTTTCGAGTTTTGATACGGCCTTCAACATATACTTTATCCCCTTTTTTCAGGTATTTTTCACAAATCTCTGCACCTTTATTACGCACCACGATGTTGTGCCATTCGGTATTACTCACACGTTCTCCCGTCGTACGATTGGTGTACGTCTCGTTAGTTGCCAAAGGAAATCGGCCTATTGCACCTCCTCCTTCAAAATAGTGCATCTTCACATCATCTCCCGTGTGCCCTATGAGCATAACCTTGTTTAACGTACCTGACATAATCTGTAATTTTAAAGATCAAAAGTAATTAAAATTAGGCAGTCGCTCAACTATACGATACAGTTTTAAAATGTCTGTCGAGATGCCTATTCTGGCAAATAGCGCTTATAATCAAAGTCTTCCATAAAACGGTCTATAACGCGGGGCACAGCATAATTTTTAAAATCGTCAAAAGCGATGGTATTTAGACCTTCGGTTTCCTTTATACCCAGTAACCAAAAATTTACGTGTAATTTTTGATGCGACAGTTTATGAATGATTTCCTGAGTATTTAGGCGAAAGGGTTCTGCGTTAATGCGTATTTCGGCCAAAGATTTGGCTTTAAATCCTGGCAAATTCAGGTCTTTGAAGCTTTTGCTGAAGCTAGCCTCGTCCATTGCCATCTCACTTTCCAGTAAGGGAAACTCGTAAAGCCCTCTCCAGATTCCTTTTTTAGTGCGTTGCTGCAACACGGTTTCGCCAGAAGGTGATAAGACGATCACATAATTGAAATACCGGTCCCGCACCTTAGTTTTTCCCTGTTTTACCGGAAGCTCTTCAATACGCCCGCTGTTATACGCTACACAGACCTCCTGAAACGGACAATGCAGGCAATACGGATTTTTAGGCTTGCATTGTGTTGCGCCAAATTCCATCAACGCCTGATTAAATGTGGCGGGATCTTTAGGGTCTATCAATTGCTGCGCAAGCGCTTTAAATTCTTTTTTACCGGCTGTGCTGTCTATGGGCGTGTCTATACCATAAACCCGGGCAAGCACGCGATAGACATTACCATCTACCACTGCTTCTGCCTCGCCAAAGCAGATAGATGCAATAGCACTGGCGGTGTAGTCCCCTATCCCTTTTAATTTTTTGATTTCGGAATAAGTGTCCGGGAATTTACCACTCAGCTCGTAAGCTACTTTTTTTGCGGTTTCGTGAAGGTTACGCGCCCGGGAATAATAGCCCAGGCCCTGCCACAACTTTAAAACCTCATCGTGCGGAGCATTAGCCAAAGCCAAAATATCAGGATAGGCTTCTACAAACTTAAAATAGTAGGGCATTCCCTGCTCTACACGCGTTTGTTGCAGGATAATTTCAGACAGCCAAATGCGATAGGGATCATCGGTTTTACGCCAGGGCAGGTCCCGCTTATTTTGTAAATACCAGTCTATTAGTTTTTTAGAGAAAATGAACACAAAAAATACCTTTTGGTCAAAATAACCGTTTATGTAGTTATATTTTAATCTTTTACGTTGAAATATTGATTTTTTAATATGTATATTTGCACCCTTAAATTTTTTAACCCCCTAAAATAAATAGCAATGACAAAAGCAGATATTGTTGCGAAAATTTCTGAGAAACTGGGAATTGAGAAAAATGACGTACAGGCTACTGTAGAAACGTTTATGGACGAAGTTAAAAATTCTCTTGAAGGAGGTGATAATGTTTACCTTAGAGGTTTTGGAAGCTTCATTATCAAGACCCGTGCAGAAAAAACCGGTCGCAACATCTCAAAAAATACTACAATTAAGATACCTGCACATAACATCCCTGCATTTAAACCTGCTAAGGTTTTTGTAGAAGGCGTTAAGTCTAATGTATCTGTAGAAGAAAACTAACTATTAATTTTAAACTGAGCTCTTATGCCAAGTGGTAAAAAAAGAAAAAGACACAAGGTAGCGACGCACAAACGTAAAAAACGTCGTCGCGCTAACCGTCACAAAAAGAAAAAGTAGTCTAGCACTACTTTTTCTTTTAATATACCCTTCGTGGGTATTGTATACGTTCATTGACATCTGGAGATTGCTTAGAGCTGAATATGTCTTTTCAGCCATAGACTCCTGCCGGTACACAAAATCCTGTGAAAAATAATAATGTTTAATCTTTTGTCCCGTTGTACGGGGCGGATATAATTTAATGAAGCGTGAATAATGAATTAATAATTCGATCCAGTTCCACTTCAGTTGATTTTGCCCTTTTAAAAGATGGTAAACTAATAGAATTACATAAGGATGAAGAAGATAACCAGTTTAGCGTAGGTGATATTTTTATTGCTAAAATTCGCAAAACGGTTTCAGGTCTTAATGCTGCATTTGTAAATGTAGGTTATGAGAAAGATGGTTTTTTACACTATCATGACCTGGGACCTCAACTTCCCACCCTTTTGAAATTTGTAAAACGTGTAAGCACAGGTAAACTCAAGGATTACTCCTTAAAAAAATTTCCTGCAGAAAAGGATATTGATAAAAACGGAAAGATAGCAGATGCTTTAAAATCCAATCAATCCATCCTTGTGCAAGTAGTAAAAGAACCTATTTCTACCAAAGGCCCCAGAATAAGCAGCGAGCTTTCTATTGCCGGAAGGTATGTGGTTCTCGTTCCTTTTTCAGACCGAATTTCGATCTCACAGAAAATCGAATCCCGCGAAGAAAAAGCCAGGCTTAAACGCCTCATGCAGAGTATACGCCCTAAAGGTTTTGGCGTTATTGTGCGTACTGTTGCCGAAGGAAAACTAGTTGCAGAACTAGATAAAGACCTGCAAAACCTGGTGGACCGTTGGAACGCCATGTGTAAAAAATTACACAATGCTCATTTACCCAGCAAAGTATTGGGCGAGATGAACCGCGCCTCTTCTATGTTAAGAGACCTGTTTAACGACTCGTACACCAATATTTGTGTGGATGATGAGACATTGTACTACCAAATCAAAGAATACCTGCAAGAGATTGCACCTAATAAAGAAAATATCGTAAAACTCTATCAAAGCTCGGTACCCATTTATGAAAAACATGGGATTGAGCGTCAAATCAAAACTTCATTTGGTAAAACCGTGTCTATGAGTCGCGGTGCCTATCTGGTTATTGAACATACCGAAGCCCTTCACGTTATTGACGTAAATAGCGGCAACCGGTCAAATAAAGCCAAAAGCCAGGAAGAAACTGCCCTCGAAGTTAACCTAATCGCCGCTACCGAAATTGCCAGACAATTGCGTCTGCGCGATATGGGTGGCATCATTGTGATAGACTTTATCGATATGGGTAAAGCCGAAAACCGCAAAAAACTCTTCAACCAGTTGCGAGATGAGATGAGCGACGACCGCGCCAAACATAAAATCTTACCCCCTAGTAAATTTGGTCTCATCCAGATCACACGCCAGCGTGTGCGCCCTGAGATGAATATCAAAACCCGGGAAAAAGATCCTAATGGCGATGGTGAGATTGAGGCTCCTATTAGTGTGGTAAATCGCATACAGGCCGAATTGATCAAACTATTCAAAAAAGACTATAAAAAGATCACGTTACACACGCATCCTTTTATAGCAGCCTTTTTAACCAAAGGCTTTCCTTCAGTGCGTTCTAAATGGTTTATAGAACATAAAAAATGGGTTAAAATAATGCCCAGAGATGCTTACACGTATCTCGAGTACCGCTTTACAGATAAAGACGGGAAAGAAATTAGATAAACTGAAATAACCCTCATCGTGCAAACGGTGGGGGTTTTTTATTGCCCGTCTCTCTCTGCCTGCGGCATCTCTCAGCAAGGGAAAGAAGTTAGAACCTTTCAGTTAGATCTGTATGTAATGGATTAAAAAAGACAGTAAATTTGAATTTTGAACCTTGAATTTTGAATCAACACTCCGTTAAAACCTATACTGTAGAAGAAGCTAAGCGAAAGCTGGAAAAGTACTGCGCTTATCAGGATCGTTGTCACAAAGAAGTGCGCGACAAACTTATAGAGATGCGTATGATTCCGGAAGCGGTTGATGCCGTACTCTATCACTTACTGCAGCACAAGTTTCTGGATGAAGAGCGTTTTGCACGTAGTTTTGCACGGGGAAAATTTCGTCATAAAAAATGGGGCAAAAACCGAATCAAGCAAGAGCTGAAACAACGCGAAATAGGCAATTACCTCATCAATAAAGCTTTCACAGAAATCCCCGAAGAAGAATACCGAAATACGTTTGACACACTGGCTCAAAAACGTTTTGACCAACTCACCGGCGAAACCGATAAATACAAAAAGCGCAAAAAACTAGCTGATTATCTCCTCTATCGCGGCTGGCCCGGAGACTGGATTTATGAAAAAGCGAAAGAGTTGGTGCCTTAAACCGCCAACCCATGTTTTCTATGAGTCTCTGCGATGGCCCGCTCATTTTTCTCGTCAATCCACGCCTGACCCTTACGGCGACGCATCAGGTTATCAAAATGACGCATCACAAAAACGTTATACACGGCCTGTAAGAGATGTTTAGGCTTGCGCGGCAATGCACGCAGGCTCATACTAAAACCGGGCGTTACGTACTTCATATAATGCCAATAGCCTTCGGGCATATAAAGCGTCTCTCCGTGATTGAGTTCGCAGATAAAACCTTCGGCTTTTTTCAGTATTGGGAATTTCTCGTAATCAGGATGATCAAAGTCAATATCCTCGCGGGTAATGAGCGAATGTGGTACTTTGTAAAGGTTTTCGGTCTGGTCTGGAGCAAAAAGGATGCACTGCTTTTTTCCGTGGAAGTGAAAGTGTAAAATATTGGCCCAGTCGATGTCATGGTGCATAAACACTTTAGAGTTTTCACCCCCAAAGAACACCATCGGGATTTGCTTCAACAAACGCAAACCTATTTTTGGAAACTTAAAATCCTTCTTTAACGAAGGCACTTCTTTCATAATATTATACAGAAAGATGCGGTAATTGGTAGGCTCGCGCTTAAGCAAATCAATATAATCTGCCATTTTCATTTTGGCGTGTGCCTGGTTAAAACCGTCTTCGTGAGTTACTGGGCGATCATCATACAAAGGCACTTCACGGTCGCCGGCAACCTCTTTGATATAATCCAGATGCCATTTGTCATAGGCCGGCCAGTCTTCAATAAGATTCTCAATGACTACCGGTTTCTGAGGCCTGAGGTAATCCCTTACAAATTCGGCCTTAGTAATATTTTTTACCCTATGTATCTTTTTAAGCTTCAAGTATTCAAGTAAATTAAATTAAGCCTTGGCTTTTGCCTTAGCCTCTTCATTTCGTGGAATGGTATGCCCGGGTCTTGACCATTTTGGTTTTTCGCCCATAGGCAAATGCTTAGAATCTGCCGCTTCTACAGTTTCAGGCTGCGCTTTCTTTACAAAAGGTGCCTGTGGGTTAAGCCCCAGCAGTTTAAACATTTCCATATCCTCATTCACATCGGGGTTAGGCGTGGTGAGTAATTTATCCCCCGCAAAAATGGAATTTGCTCCCGCAAAGAAACACATTGCCTGCCCTTCCCTGCTCATTTGTGTACGACCGGCACTTAGTCGCACCTGAGTTTGTGGCATTACAATACGCGTGGTAGCCACCATACGCACCATTTCCCAGATTGAAATCGGTTCAATATCTTCCATTGGTGTACCTTCAACCGCAACCAAAGCATTAATGGGCACACTTTCGGGCTGCGGATCTAAAGTCGCCAAAGCCACAAGCATACCTGCGCGGTCTTCAACCTTTTCGCCCATACCAATAATTCCCCCGCTACATACGGTAACATTGGTCTTACGCACATTGCCTATCGTATCCAGACGATCCTGAAACGCACGGGTAGAAATCACATCTTTATAGTAATCTTCAGAAGTATCGAGGTTGTGGTTGTAGGCATACAAACCGGCCTCGGCAAGACGCTGCGCCTGATTTTCAGTAATCATACCCAGCGTACAACACACTTCCATATCGAGCTTGTTAATGGTACGCACCATTTCCAAAACCTGATCAAACTCCTCCCCATCTTTCACATTACGCCAGGCCGCACCCATACACACGCGTGAACTGCCGGCAGCTTTTGCGCGCAAAGCCTGAGCTTTTACCTGCTGCACACCCATCAAATCATTACCTTCAATATCGGTATGATAGCGGGCAGCCTGCGGGCAATACCCACAATCTTCGGGACAACCCCCTGTTTTTATAGAAAGCAGGGTAGAAACCTGAACGGTATTGGGATCGTGATGTTGACGGTGAACGGTTGCCGCTTCATAAAGCAGCTCCATCAAAGGTTTATTGTAGATGTCGAGGATTTCCTCGCGAGTCCAATCGTGTTTCATGGGTCTGTATTTAAATCTTTAGTGTCCGGAAAAACCCTGATAGTTTTTCGCACGGGAAAAGATGATTCAAAAATACTAAATCTGTTGTTTATAAAGTTGAAAAACTAAGCCCGCGTTACCAAAATACTCACCGCATTACCGCCAAAACCTACTGCATTTACGAGTATGTTTTTCAATTCTTTGGGTTTAGCCTGCGGCGAAAAAAACGGCGTTTCTTCCCATTTTTGAGTCTGAAGCATCTGAATTGCAGTATCTAAACTGAGTAGCCCACTCGCCCCGAAGGTGTGTCCTATTTTCCATTTGTTGGTTGTTAATAACGGAAGCTGTTCGCCAAATAGTTTTTGAATCGCTTTATATTCCGATTGATCGCCAAGAATGGTTCCCGGCGCGTGCATCACCACCGCATCTATATTCTTAGTCATTTCCGCGAAGGTCGAAATTTGATTATTTTTTTTCATTTCCGCGAAGGCTGAAATCCCATCATTCTCAGCTCCCCCAAACGCGCTTTCAATCGCCATTTTCATAGATTTTTGAAAGCAGGTCGCTTCGGCAGAAACCGAAACCGCGTGCTGTAAAGCTTCGGTCGCATAACCCACGCCGGTTATATAAGCCAAAGCATTTTCGCGGGTTCCTTTTTCCATACAAATCGAAGCAGCTCCTTCCCCCAAAACCATGGTGTTTTCAGTCTTTTCCAAATCAAATGCCAGACACGGAAAATCAGCACCTTCTTCGGCACGACTGTAGGTTTTGAGCGCTTGCATTTGTGCAATCGTAAAAGGCGTTAAGGCCGCTTCGCTGCCGCCTACCAAAAATTTATCGCACATCCCGGCCTGCAACCAGGCGACACCGTTAAGCAAAGCATGCAAAGCCGTTGAGCAGGTAATAGAATGGGAAATTTCGGGTCCGTCATTTTGCAAATCCTGCGCAACCCACGAAGCAATATTGCCTAAAGTCGTAGAAGGCGAGGCTAAAGTTTCGGCTTTGCCGGTTTTAGCAAAAGCGTCGTAATACTGCTCAAAAAGTTGGGTAGCACCACGTGACGAACCAATATTGATCCCGAAAGCATCACCTTTTTTCCACCCTGCCTGGCGGGCTGCCAATCGCGAAACGTAAATCGCATAGAGAACTGAGGCGTCTAGTGCCTGAAAATTCCGGTTTTCACTGCGTAAAGCCTCGATTTTAGCTTTTAAGCTTTCCGGAAGGCGACCCACCCAGGCATGGAGATTCTGATCAAAAGACAAAGAATGTTTTTGATTGAATACCTTTGAATTGTTTTCGCCAAAGGCGGAAATAGAAGCGCTACCGGTAATTGCAATAGGTTGCATCACTACAAAATTTAGAGTGCAAAAATAGTATTTCGCCCGTGGACCGGCATCTAAAACCAGTTTTTAATCAAAAAACCTAATTTAGCAACATCAATCAAAAAACCTGAAACGATGAACGAATTAGAACCCGAACCCCGCAGCTGGTGGTCTAAAAACTGGAAATGGGTGGTGCCCGTGGGCGGTTGTTTTACGATAATTGTACTGGGAATACTACTTTTAGGCACCGCTATTTTTGGGTTTTTCAGCTCTGTAAAATCCAGTTCCGGAAGCGAAGAGGCTTTGCAACTTGCACAGCAAAACCCTAAGGTTATCGAGATTTTAGGCGAACCTATTGAAGAAGATGGGATAGGCAGCTTTTCAGTTAACATCAATAACGGACTTAAAACAAGTGAAGTTACCCTACCCATTAAAGGCCCGAAAGGCGAAGCCACCCTGCACGTCAAAAGCCGGGGTTCAGATGACAACACGGTTTATGAAATCTTTGAAATTCAGGTTGAAGAAACCGGAGAGCTTATTGATTTAAAGGAT
>CAYNMH010000031.1:16711-23293 GCA_964398145.1 uncultured Flavimarina sp.
TGAAATCTTTGAAATTCAGGTTGAAGAAACCGGAGAGCTTATTGATTTAAAGGATTCTGTTGAAAGCACAGATTTTTAAAACCTATCCAACACCTTCCTAATCGCATCATAAACCCGATCCATCTGCTCTCGGGTGGTGACGTAGGGAGCCAAGATATAAATGGTCGCACCCAGAGGGCGTAAAAACACACCTTCGGCCATGCAAAACTCATAAATCTGGTAACGAAGATTGCCATACCGCTCCATTTGCACATCTAATTCTAAAGCGAAAATGATACCCTGCTGACGCGTAACCCGTACTTTGGGATGTCCTTCTAGATCACGGGCAAATTCCTGATGCCAACCGGTTATTGTCTTGATATTTTTCTGTATTTCGTCTGATTGCAACAATTCGATACCAGCTATGGCAGTCGCGCAGGCGATGGGATTTGCCGAATACGTATGCGCGTGAAACAAGCCTTTTCCCAGATCATCATCATAAAACGCATCGTAAATCTCCTGCGTGCAGGTAGTAATTCCCATAGGAACAAGTCCGGCAGTAAGCGCTTTGGAAAGACACATCACATCCGGTTTAGTAGAGATATGATCTGACGCAAAAAAGCTTCCGGTTTTCCCAAAGCCGGTCATTACCTCATCGGCAATCGTAATGATGCCAAGCTCTTTACATTTTTCAAGTATAGGCTCCAGATGTTGAGCCCGATACATTTTCATTCCGGCGGCTCCCTGTACCAAAGGCTCATAAATAAATCCCGCTAGCGGACTATCCTTATGAAAGTATTCAATAGCTTTTAAAATTTGCGGAATGTTTTCGCCGTCGGGCAATGGAATGCGCTTTACGCCAATAAAAAACTCCTCAAACGGACCGTTATAAACCGAAAGTCCGCTTACAGACATCGCGCCCAGGGTGTCGCCGTGAAAACCTTCCTCAAAAGCTAACAGAGTTTTGCGGTTCTGCCCTTTGTTGTGATGGAATTGCAAGGCCATTTTAATCCCGATCTCGGTAGCGGTAGAACCGTTGTCGTTAAACATCAGTTTTTCCTGATTTCCCGGCAAAATGGCCATCAATTTTTCAGACAGTTCAACCGCCGGCTCATGCGTAAATCCGCTAAAAATAATCTGGTCGAGCTGCTGCATTTGTTTATGCGCGCGCTCAATAATAAAATCATTGCAATGCCCGTACATCGCCGTGTACCAGGAAGAAACCGCATCTACATAATCCCTTCCTTCCTCATCGTACAACAAAGCGCCTTTTGCTCGCACGATGGGCTTAGCCTCCGGGTGCAATTTATGCTGTGTTAATGGGTGCCAAATGTGTTTTTGGTCGCGTTTGGTTAGATTCAAAATTTAAGAGGATTTTAATGAAGACGTCATGCTGAACTTGTTTCAGCATCCCATCCTTTTGTCTTTTTTAGTTAAAAATATTCAATGTTTGAAGTTTTGGATTTTTCTCTCTTATCAAATTCATTTTCCAATCTTTTCTCCAGTTCTTCAATTGTTTTTCTCTCAAAATAGCCTGATTAATATCTGAAAACTCTTCAAAGTAAATCAAATCGCAAATATTATACTTTGATGTAAAAGCGGAACCCTTTTTTTCATTATGATCAGTAATACGCTGATGCAAATTTGAAGTAACGCCAATATAAAAAGTGGTTCTGTATTTATTTGTCAGAATGTAAACATAACTCCGTTGCATACTTTTCAAACTTTGCTTGTGAGACCCTGAAACAAGTTCAGGGTGACGAAAAATCACAACTGCCTACTGCAGACTTTCTTTCAACAAATCAGCATATTCCTTAACCACCATTCGGTCAAAATAAGGCTCTTCATCAATTCGGCCCAAGACCAGAACACCGCTCATCTTTTTGATAACCGCCTCGGTGGTGGGATGTTCAGCTCCGCTAAAAAGGATTCCAAATACTGTTTTTCCGGCCTGTTTCAGCTTATCGATCGTAAGCAGGGTATGGTTAATACTGCCCAAATAATGCCGCGAAACCACAATCACACGGTCTTCAGTATCGATTAAATCCAAAATGGTTTCGGTATCGTTTATGGGAACCAATAAACCGCCGGCCCCTTCTATTACCAGGTGATTTTTGGTTTTTGGCCTTTTGATTTCCGAGGCTTTGATGTGTACCCCATCGATTTCGGCCGCTGCGTGCGGACTCATAGGCGTTTTCAGACTAAAGGCATTCGGGTGAAACTGCGTCTTTGTGTTAGAAACGAAATCTTTAACCTTATGCGTGTCTGAATGCTCCAGATCACCCGCCTGAATGGGTTTCCAGTAATCGGCTTCCAAAGCTTCGGTCACAATGGCTGAAGCCACTGTTTTGCCTACTTCGGTCGAAATTCCGGTGATAAAATACGTGTGCTGTTCCATAGATTGCAAAGGTACTACGGCAAGCTTAATCTGTGGAAAATCATTCTAAAGATTTTGCCAGAAGCTCGAGCACGGTTTGTATTTCGCTTTGCGAATTATAGCTATGTAAACAAAAACGCAGGCGCTCCTGCCCTAAAGGAACCGTGGGCGAAAGAATGGCTTTCACATCAAAACCTTCTTCTTTAAGCTTTCGCGAAATGTTCTTAACCCGATTATTCCCGGCAATAACCGCCGACTGAATAGCCGAATCACTAGTGATAAAATAGGCCTGAAGATGCTGATTTTTGATTTCTTCCCGGAAGTATTCGATGTTTTCGCGAAGGTTTTTTAAAGCGGAATTCAATTTTTCTGCCTCATACGCTGCATGTTGGTAAGCTGCTAAAATAGTCGCAACCGAATGTGGCGGAAGGCCTGTGGTGTAAATCAGACTTCTGGCGAAATTGACAAGATAGGATTTGAGTTGAGCAGAGCCCAAAATCGCTGCCCCATGGCAACCCATGGCTTTCCCAAAGGTTACCAGCCTCACAACTCGGTGCCCGAGTGTCAAATTATCCACTAATCCTGTATTAAAAACGCCCAGCGCATGGGCCTCATCAACTACAAAATAAGCTCCGTATTTTTCGCATAGATTGGTCATTGCTTTAAGATCGGGACTATCCCCATCCATAGAAAAAACCGATTCGGTGACGATGTAAATAGCCTCGGCGTTATGCTGTCCCGTCTCCACTTCGACAGGCTCAGTGTGACACACTCGACTTCTCGACTGCGCTCGAAGTGACAGTTTTGACTCCAAGTCTGCCAGATCGTTGTGTTTAAATTTATAAGCTTTTGCGTGACTCATCTGAATACCGTCACGGATACTGGCGTGAATAAATTCGTCATACAAAATCACATCACCGCGTTGGGGCACGCTGCTAAAAAAACCCACATTCGCATCATAACCCGAGTTAAAAATCAAAGCCGACTCAACTCCGTGTGTTTCTGCAATATATTCTTCGGCCACATTGTAAATTTTGTGATTCCCAGAAAGCAAGCGCGACCCGGTTGCCCCGTTGTACTCCAGATCATGTTCTTTAAGGATTTCTCCTGAGCGGGCGAAAATCGCTTCGTTTTTAGCGAAGCCCAGATAGTCGTTTGAAGAAAAATCTACAGTCTCCCCCAACCCTTCCAATGAAGTGGAGCTTAAACTGCGTAAAGCATTCGCTTCACTTCGCAGCTTGAGTTTATTTTCTAGTTTTTTGGGTAGCATCATGCAAAGATACATTCCTCCCCCAGCCCTTCCAAAAGAGGGGGGAAAATGCGCGAGATTGCTTTTTCTTTGTAGACCTCACCCGTTTTAAAACCTGTGAGGTCTGTTAGAACTTTTTATAAAAATTATTGTTTTTCAATAATTAGTTTATATTTGTTATCGAAAAACAATAATAAATGAAGCTGAATTCTATTTTTAAACGAGTCATTGACCTGGCTTTTTACCTGATGATACCTATTGTGGTGTTCTTTCCGGGAACTGTTTTATATATCCTGATTTTTCCGGAACAGACCATTATAACTGTAAACATACCTTACGCCGAAAATGGGTTTAGTGGTAAGGCCATATTGTTTAGTATGGGATTTTTTTCCTTGTTTCTGTTGTTCTTTGCCGGATTCTACCAGCTGCGCAAAGTTGCCGGTTTACTGCTTAAAAACAAGCTGTTTTCGCAGGAAGCGGTGAAACGCACCCACAAAACCGGAACCTTCTTTACGGCCTGCGCTCTGGGTTCTCTGATTTTTATAGGCCTGAATGCGCTATGTTCTTATGAGGGTAAAATCAGTGTGACCTTTGGAACTTCAAATTTCAGTCTACTCCTGTTCTTACTCATTGTAGGCGTATTTTTCTTGCTGCTGAGCGATGCTTTTGCCAGAGCTTTAAAGCTGAAGGAAGAAAATGATTTAACCGTATAGTATGAAAAACATTCGGCCCCATTTACTATCTATCTCAATTGTTCTGAGTCTTGCACAACTCTATTTTATCTTTAAAACAGCAAGTCTTCTAATCTTAGGAATTTCAGGCATTTCTTCGGGTGATAATGTCTTCATAGATATTCTTAAAAGCGATTTCTTTTCAAAAAGCAACGACACCCCTACCATCTGGATTGCAACTGTATTTCTACTTCTGGTAATACTACTCAATATATTCCTGATTTTCAGGCTACGTTTAGCTTCTCTTATTATCAGAAGGTATCAGGTTGGTAAATTATTGACTTCGGGACAATCAAAAGATTTAGAAAAAGTAGGTAGAGGTTTTGATTATTACAGTTTTCTATGGTACGCAACGCATTTAATTTTCGGAGTATTTTTCTTTAATGACTTAACCGCATTTTATAAAACTCTTCCCTATGCCCTGGTATTTTTCCTGCTAGGTAAGGTGATTCTCATTTTGAGTACCATTTCGGCAAAGGCCGAAATTTTGAAAGAAGAAAACGATTTAACCGTCTAGCTATGCCCATCATCATCAATTTAGATCAGGTATTGGCAGACCGGAATATGAAAAGCAAGGAACTTGCTGAAATCATAGGCATCACCGAAGCGAACCTTTCCATCCTAAAGTCGGGTAAGGCTAAGGCAGTACGATTTTCAACTTTGGAAGCGATATGCCAAGCTCTGGATTGCCAGCCCGGAGATATTTTAGGCTTTGAGAGCTGAAATTCCATTCAATTTATTATTTTTAATTATATGGAGTTTACAGAATTTGTTATTCGGGTGTGCTTTGCGGTCCTTGCAGGACTATTGATTGGTATTGAACGGGAGTTTAAAAATAAACATGCCGGTCTCAAGACCAATGCTTTGGTTGCTTTGGGCTCGGCAGTTTTTGTTTTGATTTCCCTGAATTATACAGAGCGGGACTTTACCGATATCACTCGGGTGTTGGGCCAGGTCGTGACCGGAATAGGTTTTTTGGGTGCAGGGACGATATTGCAGCAAAAGGATAAAGTAAAAGGTCTTACTACTGCGGCAACCGTGTGGTGTAGCGCCGGTGCCGGTTGTCTCGCTGCTGCCGGTATGTTTCGGGAATTGGGCATTTTGACCATTCTGGTGATTTTTGTCAATTTCATTTTTGGAATTATAGACTCTAAACTTGGTAAAGACAATCCTGCTGAAGAAGCACCAGACAATTCTTCATCCTAAAAACTTCACATACTAGCAGGAAAAATGTAATTTCAGCATCAAAATATGATTATGCGATTTCTGATATTCCTGCTCTTTACCTGCTCTTTTGCATTTGCCCAAACCAATCTTTACGAAATATCTTTTGATAACGCGGTGCATCACGAGGCTGTGGTAAAGGTTACTTTTCCGCAAATCAAGTCAAACACCTTGCGTGTGCAGATGAGCCGGTCTTCTCCGGGACGTTATGCGATTCATGAGTTCGCCAAAAACGTTTATGGTTTTAAAGCCACAAACGGAGCCGGAAAACCGCTTGAAATCAAACGCGACGATCCCTACAGCTGGATCATTACCAATACAGACGGAACCATCAATGTAGAATATATTCTGTTTGCGAACCGCGGTGGTGGCACCTATTCCCAGGTAGATGGTACCCACGCCCACCTCAATATGCCGGCAACCTTTATGTATGCCGAAGACTTACAGGAACGCCCTATAAAAATCACATTCAATGCCCGAAAAGATCTTGGATGGAAAGTCGCAACCCAGCTTAAACGCGAGGAAGGCAATACGTTTTATGCGCCCAATCTGTATTATTTTATTGACAGCCCCACCGAAATAAGCAACTATAAAGAACGTGAATTTAAAGTTGACGGCCAGACGATCAAATTTGTGTTGCACGATCCCGGTACTGAAGCTGAATTTGATGAATATTGGGACAAGGTCCAGAAAATTGTTTTGCAGGAAAAAGCGGTTTTTGGTGAATTGCCCCAATACGATTACGGAACCTATACGTTTCTCGCGTGTTATATGCCGAATGTTTCCGGTGACGGGATGGAGCACCGCAACAGCACCATTTTAACCGATACCGAAAGTCTTGCTAATGGCGGAATGACCGGGAATATTGGCACCGTTTCACACGAATATTTCCATAGTTGGAATGTGGAGCGTATTCGCCCCGCAGACTTAGAGCCTTTTCATTTTGATAAAGCCAATATGAGTAACAGCCTTTGGTTTGCCGAAGGTTTTACGAGCTATTATACCAATTTAATTTTAGAACG
>CAYNMH010000031.1:23393-24453 GCA_964398145.1 uncultured Flavimarina sp.
ATATGCTTCAGGTTTCTTTTATGCGATTTGGTGAAATTTTGGAAACCACCGTAAGACTCAGCGCTGATCCTACGTACACCATTAGTCTGAATAAAGATGCAAAGAAAGATGTGGTAAAAGCCCGTGATGCCTGGCTGGCGAAAAAATGATAAGAGTCAACTTGACAGCAGTGTAAATCGATTACTCTAATACTACCGGATTTCTGGGATCAGAAGCATCCAGTATCTCAAGATTCAGAATTTCCGCAATATAACGTGCTTCTGCAAGGGCTTCTTCATAATCGAAAAATTTTTCAAATTGAACGTGACGTTTATTGGTAAACCAAATATTTAATTCAAAAATGTCTTTCGTGTTTTTAAATATTCCGATTCGTTTTAAATCTGAAAAACTGTGCCAGTTGCCCCAATGAAAAGGCCCTATATAAAACTCAATTTTATATCGCTTTTTTGACAGATCAAAAATGATCAGCTTTCGCTTCATTAGATTTATTCCTAATCCAAAGGCAATTACACTGAAAAATGCAAAACCCGACATACCCTTTCCCCATTTGGCTATCTGTTTATCTTTCGTCCAATCGACATCCAATTCAAGGTTTGTTACAATTGTAAAATACACCAGAACAAACCCCAGGGTAAAGAAAAGAGCAGCAATAATCATTATGATTAAATGCCTGTCATACTGCTTAATTATTTTTACATCTTTAGCTTCCACAAGGTCTAAAATAAAAAAAGCGCTTAATTCAGTAGAATTAGGCGCTTTTAAATTTATGATTATTTCAGCTTAATCTACCAAAACAATTACTTTATTATCCTTCATTTCAACAGTACCCGACTTGATCGCCAGGGTGATTTCATCGGCTTCCTTTCCGGCGGAAAAGTGTTTTCTCGCCTTATCAGAAAGTTTGGCTCCTTTAACTTTTACCACACCTTCTTCTAAAAGTGATACAATAGGCGCGTGGTTGTCTAGGATTTGAAAAGCACCGTCAGTACCTGGAACGGTTACCGACGTAGCCTCACCGCTGTACAAAGTTGCTTCCGGACTTACTATTTCTAAATGCATA
>CAYNMH010000031.1:24553-28433 GCA_964398145.1 uncultured Flavimarina sp.
ATCATATTAAAGCCTTTGATGGTTTCTTTGATATCAACCAATACTCCAGGAATACCGGTAAACTGCTCTGCTACGTGGAAGGGCTGAGATAAGAAACGTTGTACACGACGTGCACGGCTTACAGCCATTTTATCTTCTTCAGATAATTCTTCCATACCAAGGATGGCGATGATATCCTGAAGTTCTTTATAACGCTGTAACAACTCTTTTACGCGCTGCGCACAGTTATAGTGATCTGCACCCAGAATTTCTTTAGTTAAGATTCGAGAAGTAGAATCTAGCGGGTCAACCGCAGGATAGATACCCAGCTCAGCAATCTTACGGGAAAGTACGGTTGTCGCATCCAGGTGGGCAAAGGTTGTAGCCGGTGCCGGGTCAGTAAGGTCATCCGCAGGTACATAAACGGCCTGTACCGAAGTAATAGAACCTTTTTTAGTTGATGTAATACGCTCCTGCATCGCACCCATTTCGGTTGCAAGCGTAGGCTGATAACCTACCGCAGATGGCATACGACCTAAAAGTGCCGAAACCTCAGAACCTGCCTGAGTAAAACGGAAAATGTTATCTACGAAGAAAAGAACGTCTTTACCCTGACCGTCTCCTGCCCCATCACGGAAGTATTCAGCAATGGTAAGACCTGAGAGCGCCACACGAGCACGTGCTCCGGGTGGTTCGTTCATCTGACCGAATACGAAAGTTGCTTTAGACTCTTTCATAGCGGCTTTATCCACTTTGGTAAGGTCCCATCCGCCTTCTTCCATAGAATGCATAAAGTCTTTACCATACTTAATGATACCAGATTCAAGCATCTCACGAAGCAAATCGTTACCCTCACGAGTACGCTCACCCACTCCCGCGAATACAGAAAGACCACCGTGACCTTTTGCAATATTGTTAATCAACTCCTGAATCAATACCGTTTTACCTACCCCGGCACCACCAAAAAGACCAATTTTACCCCCTTTTGCGTAAGGCTCAATCAGGTCGATTACTTTGATACCTGTAAATAAAACTTCAGTAGAAGTTGATAAATCCTCAAATTTTGGTGCCTCGCGGTGAATAGGAAGACCTTTATCTCCTGATTTTGGAAGGTTACCTATACCGTCAATAGCATCACCAATTACATTAAATAGACGCCCATAAACTTCATCTCCAATAGGCATTTGAATAGGTGCTCCGGTAGCAACTACTTCAGTACCTCTGCTCAAACCATCGGCAGAGTCCATAGCGATTGTTCTTACGGTATTTTCACCTACGTGAGACTGTACTTCAAGAACTAAAAGGCTTCCGTCTGCTTTAGTAATTTCAAGCGAATCATAAATTTTAGGCAGATCTGCATTGTTTGCAAACTCTACATCTACAACAGGGCCTATAATTTGGGCAACTTTACCTGTAACTTTTGACATTCTTAACTATTTAATGTTTAGCGAAATATGTAGCCGAAAAAAATAAAATTCGTAAAAAATAATCTGCTTTTTTTCGTCGTGCAAAGATAGTCTTTAATATCAAAAAAACTAATGCTAAATAAATTGATTTTCAATCCCCGGAATGCTGATGTTTTTTAAGCTTTTGCAAAATGTCTATTAGTTAGTGGACGATGCAAAATCGTAACTTGAACATTTAAAATCTCAAGCTTATGAAAGCTACAATGAAAAAACAGTTACAACTGGAAGGAGCTGGTCTTTTCCTGCTTTTTATTCTAACCTATATTCATCTTGAATACGAACTCAAATGGTTTTTCCTGCTCTTTTTTATGCCTGATCTTAGTTTCCTGTTTTATGCCTGGAGCAGAACTGCCGGCACCATTGCCTATAATTTTTTACACCATCAGGGTATTTTTGCTATTCTGGGCATTATTGGATTTTGGGCGTCTTACGATCCGCTGACTATTATAAGCCTAAGCTTTCTGGCACACAGTGCCTTTGATAGAATTTTTGGCTACGGACTAAAATATACTGACAGCTTTCATCATACGCATTTAGGGCGTATAGGTAAGAGCCGAAACTAATTATTCTACAGTAACTGATTTTGCCAGATTCCGCGGCTGGTCTACGTTTTTACCTAGCATTACTGCAATATGATACGACAATAATTGAAGTGGAATGGTCGTAAGCAGGGGCGACATGGAATCCATCACCTCGGGGACTTCGATCACATGATCGGCCAGTTCTTTTACGGTCACATCGCCTTTGGTGACTACGGCGATGATTTTTCCTTTTCGGCTTTTAATCTCCTGAATATTGCTCACGATCTTATCGTAATGGCCGCGACGGGTTGCAATAACCACTACCGGCATTTGCTCGTCAATAAGTGCGATAGGACCGTGCTTCATTTCAGCTGCAGGGTAGCCTTCTGCGTGGATATAGGAAATCTCTTTAAGTTTAAGCGCTCCTTCCAGTGCAACGGGGAAATTAAAGCCGCGACCTAAATACAGGCAGTTCGATGCATCTTTATAAACTTCGGCGATTTTTTTAACGTGATCGTTATTCTTCAGAGCCTCTTCTACCTTTTCAGGAATCAGGCGCAACTCTTCCAAATGCATATGAAAGTCTGAAGTAGAAATCTTGCCTTTGGCTTTGGCTATTTTCAGCCCTAATAAGGTTAAAACCGTAATCTGAGTTGTGAACGCTTTAGTTGAAGCGACTCCGATTTCAGGACCCGCATGGGTATATGCCCCGGCGTGTGCTTCTCTGGATATAGATGAACCTACTACATTACACACCCCAAAAACGAAAGCCCCGTTTTCCTTGGCCAGTTTCATAGCGGCCATGGTATCTGCTGTTTCCCCACTTTGAGAGATTGCGATAACCACATCATCTTTCTCGATTACCGGATTACGGTATCTGAATTCTGAAGCGTATTCCACCTCTACAGGAACGCGCACCAATTCTTCAATAATATATTCGGCTACCAGACCGGCGTGCCAGCTGGTACCACAAGCCAGAATAACCAGGCGCCTTGCATTGAGAAATTTATCGATATGATCATCAACGCCGGCCATCTTTATAATGCCTTTGTGCTCGCGCATACGCCCTCTAAAGGTATCTCTAATAGCCTGGGGTTGCTCGTATATTTCCTTAAGCATAAAATGCGGATAGCCGCCTTTTTCAATCTGCTCAAGATTAAGCTTAAGCTCCTGAATGTAAGGCTGACTTACCAGTGCATCATCTTTGATGTTGAACACTTTCACCTCCCGGTCGCGACGTACAATAGCCATCTCGCCGTCTTCAAGATAAAGGGCATTCTGGGTATATTCAATGAAAGGAGACGCGTCTGAAGCGATGAAAAATTCGCCTTCACCTATACCAATTGCCAAAGGGCTTCCTAAACGGGCAACTACAATCTCGTTTGGTTTTTTCTTATCAAAAACCGCAATAGCATAGGCACCAACAGTTTCGTTTAAAGCGATCTGAACCGCCTTACCTAATTTTACCTTTTGCTTGATTTGAACATCTTCAATGAGGTTTACCAGTACTTCGGTATCTGTATCAGATTTAAAACTGTAACCGCGCTTGATAAGTTCTTTTTTTATGGCATCATAATTCTCAATGATTCCATTATGGATAATTACCAGATCGCCCGAATTGGAATAGTGAGGGTGTGAATTGACATCATTAGGTACCCCGTGGGTCGCCCAGCGGGTATGACCAATGCCCAAAGTTCCGGTAGTATCTATTGAGTTTTCTGCCTTTTTCCTTAGATCTTCAACCTTACCTTTGGTTTTACAAAGCGATATAGCTTCCCCATCATATACCGCAAGACCGGCACTATCGTAGCCTCTGTATTCCAGACGCTGCAAGCCCTTTAAAATTATTGGATATGCCTGTCTGTGACCTATATAACCTACAATGCCACACATAAATTACTGATTTGTTACTTC
>CAYNMH010000031.1:28533-30613 GCA_964398145.1 uncultured Flavimarina sp.
CGTTCTGTCTCAAGAATATCTGAAATCCCGTCGTTATTAGAATCAGGGCCTTCAAACAACTCGATCACAGCCATACTTCCCTGACCTCCCTTTAAAAGCAGGTTTTCATCTCCTTCTGTAGTGTTTATAGTTGCAACTTCATTGGTTATGGCTGCTTTAAACTCATTTTGATATCCAATTACCGAGTTTCCGGCAAAGTTTATGCGGATGGAAGATTCCGTTCTGTTATCTGATGGGCCTGAAGTGTACTTAATTGTAATACCCGAATTGGCACGGTCAAACAAAAAATAGCTTCCGGTTCCGTTTACTGCTTCAGCTTTAAAGTATATTCCTCTAAAATAATTGCTAAATGCATTCGCATTAAAGAGATTATCACTGCCTTCCTGGTCAAAAATGGCCTGTTGCCAAAAACTTTTAGTGGCATCATCGGTAAGCTTAAGACGTAATCGTGGGCTTACTTGTGTGGTGTCTCTGGTTTCTGAAGTTCCTGTCGTCACATTTGATACGGCTTCATTTGAAGGCACCAGATTATTCACCTCAAAAAGCTCCTCGCCTTCTATGCCCGAGAATTGCTGAAGATCGTTAGAATAATACACCGCATTCTCTGTAAAATCGGGCGGAGCGGTTTCACTTAAGAAATAGTTAGACCGGTAAGCGGTTAGCTTTATAGGGTTTGTACCGTAAACTGAATCAAGGGTGTAGGTGGTCTCGTTTTCAGCATTTATAGATGAGGAACTGAAATAGGTTATATCTACCAGCACAGAATCTATTTCCGGGTTTTCGGGAAACGTGGGGTTATAGACACCAAGACCCACCTGAGTTAGATAGGAAGCCGTAGTGTTACCATATAAAGTATCCTGGTAAAACCCCAGAGCAGCAGCAGAAAGTCCGCTGGTTTGCACCCCGGTCCCTGTAAAAAAGGGCCTGTTGTAAGCCACCACATCAAGTTCCAAACTTCCGGAAGTAAAATTGCTGGAATCTACTAAATCTGTTCCTACTTCCTGATAATCATCCTGACAAGAAATAAGTATAAAAAGGAACATTAGAGAACCTAATGTTCTCGACAGCACGGTATTCAATTTCATTCGTTTTTTTGTTTTAACCTAGCACTTTACTCGTGTAGAATTCTTCATAAGCCTGCGCAAACTCTTCTCTTTTCTTGAAGGGAAGCACCGGAATTTTAGTCACGTTTAAATACTTGGTCAGTTCTTCATCTAAATTTTCTGAACCAACAATCGCAGCATCCGAATTTTTAATAGCTACCTTCATCAAGTTTGGGTAGGTAGGCTTTTCCAATTCTGAAATATCGTCTTTGTTGATTCCGTCAAAGGCGATCTTGTCAATTAACTGCTCGTTTAACGTGTCATCAAAACCTGTATTGTAAACTGAAGTCACAATTTTGCTTTGCTTGAAGAGAGGCTCACTTGCATAATATTGCTTCAGGTATAATGGAAGCAAAGAGGCCAGCCAGCCGTGAACGTGGATAATGTCTGGTGCCCAGTTGAGTTTTTTAACCGTTTCCACCACTCCTTTGGCAAAAAATATAGCCCGCTCATCATTGTCTGGGAATAAATTCCCTTCCTCATCGGTAAACGTAGCCTTACGCTTAAAATACTCCTCATTATCGATAAAGTAAACCTGAATACGTTCTTTAGGTATCGAGGCTACTTTAATAATAAGGGGCATGTCGAAGTCATTTATAACCAGATTCATCCCAGAAAGCCGGATCACCTCGTGTAACTGGTGGCGCCTTTCATTAATATTGCCGTATCGGGGCATAAAAATACGTATTTGACCTCCTTTGCTGTTTACCATTTGTGGTACTTCAAAAGACATTGATGCGATCTCGGTCTCGGGTAAATACGGTATAACTTCAGATGATACGTACAATATCCTCTTATCTTTCATAAATGTGCTTCTAAGTTTCTGTTACGGCTAAAAAACACGCAAAATTACTAAAATTTATGCAGATTGCCAGTAATATAGTAATTTTGCCGCCTGTTAAATTAGTCCGGATGCACGTATATACACATAGACCGCAAATTTCTGCGGCTGTTGCAAACCATAAAAAAAAAGGCCT
>CAYNMH010000031.1:30713-35171 GCA_964398145.1 uncultured Flavimarina sp.
CCGTGATGGAAGGAGCATTCAGACCCGGGCACTTTGAAGGCGTGGCAACAGTTCTTAAATACCTCTTCGAGATTGTTGATCCTGATCTAGCCTTTTTCGGCGAAAAAGACTATCAACAACTGCAAATCATCAAAAAACTGGTTGAACTTGAAAATCTCCCGGTTCAAATCATTGGTTGCCCCATAAGTCGCCACGAAGATGGCCTGGCAGAAAGCTCGCGTAACCAGCGGCTTTCTAAACAACATCGCGAAGCAGCACCCTTTATCTACCAAATCCTAATGCAAGCTAAAGCACTCTTTAACGACAAAAGTACCCGTGAAGTGGAAGCTTTTGTAGAAAGCAAATTTAAAGACCACGCGCTTTTGAATCTGGAATACTTTGAAATCGCCAACGCCAGCAGTCTTGCCCACACTTCCGAAAAGAAAGAGAACGAGCATTACCGTGCATTTATAGCTGCATTTGCAGAAGATGTGCGTCTTATTGACAACATTGCCCTAAATTAAAAACCCTATTTTTACACCATGTTAGTTAACGTTGTAAAATCTAAAATTCACCGCGTAAAAGTTACCGGTGCCGAATTGCACTATATAGGCAGTATCACCATAGATGAAGATTTGATGGACGCTGCAGGAATCATTGAAGGAGAACGTGTTCAAATCGTAAATGTCACTAATGGTGAGCGCCTGGAAACCTATGCCATTCCCGGTCCCCGAAAGAGCGGCGAGGTCACGCTTAATGGCGCAGCCGCACGTAAAGTTGCAAAAGGAGACACGCTCATCTTAATTGTTTACGCATTTATGGAGCTTGAGGAAGCTAAAGCTTTTAAACCTTCTTTAGTGTTTCCTGATGAAGAAACCAATTTGCTAAAATAATTCATTTTAGTATCCAAAATCATTTAAAAAGGTCACGTTGAGCAGAAAATCACTGGTTAAATTTTTAAAAATCAGTATCCCGCTGGGGATTGGGGTGTTTCTTATTTACTACTCGTTAAGCTCAGCCACTCCGGAAGAACGCGCCACACTCTGGGAGAACATCAGACTGGCCAACCCATGGTATGTGCTGCTTTCTTTGTTTTTTGGGGTTCTCAGTCATTTTTCCAGAGCTTATCGCTGGCAATACCTCTTGGAACCTATGGGTTATAAAACCGGGCTCGTCAATCGTTTTATGGCCGTGATGGCTGCATATTTGGCAAATCTGGGAATTCCGCGCAGTGGCGAATTGCTAAGAGGCGCGTTGATGACGACTTATGAAGAAGTTCCCTTTGAAAAGGCTTTTGGCACTATCATATCTGAACGGCTCGCCGATTTTATTATGCTTCTTGCACTCGTCGCCGTTGCCATAGGTCTACAGACCGATTTGCTGCTGGAATATTTTGCGGAGCAGAATATAAATCCGTTGTACACGCTTATTTTTCTGATTGCGGTAGTTGTTTTAATTTTTGTGGGTTATAAAATCATTAAACGTGCTAAGAGCGGATTTTTATTAAAAATCAAAACCTTTGCTGCCGGACTGGTAGAAGGTATGCTCAGCATTTTGCAAATGAAAAATAAATGGGCGTTTATTGCGCATACTTTATTTATCTGGTTGATGTATGTGGCTATGTTTTGGGTCATTAAGTATACGATTCCAGAAATTGCAGCAGCTCCATTTAGCGTCATCCTTGCAGCTTTCATAATCGGCTCTTTTTCCATTTCGGTGACAAATGGCGGCATTGGAGTTTATCCTGTAGCCATTGGAGCCTTGTTTGTTTTTTTCGGTTTTAGTAAACAGGGTGGTGAAGCTTTCGGGTGGATCATCTGGGGCTCGCAAACCCTTCTGGTCATCGTCCTGGGAGCACTTTCTTTCTTATTGCTCCCGTTACTTAACCGCAACAGGTAATTTTTCAGCCTGTAAAAGTTTATCTGAGGCTTCGGTTTTTATACCTAAATTCACATTACCTAAAATCTACCTCAAATGAAAACTATTACCTACTTTCTGCTGTTTATGTTTTTCAGCAGTCAGGCACAGGTTCTTTATGAGACTGTGCCATCCTCTTCCTTACCGGAACCCAGAAATGTCAAAATTCAGCTTCCGCGTAATTATGAAACAAACCTGGACAAGAGCTATCCGGTTATCGTCGTTATGGACGGGGATTACCTTTTTGAACCTGTAGCCGGTAGCGTTGACTATTACAGCTACTGGGAAGATATGCCGCAGGCTATTGTTGTAGGCGTGATGCAGCCCGATCGTTTGAGTGACACATACTACAGCGATGACAATTTTCTACCGGCAGAAACGGGAGCTGCATTTTTTGAATTTCTGGGCATGGATTTGTTTCCCTGGCTGAATAAAAAATATCGTCTTGCACCCTTTAATGTGGTCGTAGGTCACGATGTTACGGCCGCATTCAGCAATTACTATTTGATGAAAAGTCCGCCGCTTTTTAACGCCTATATTTCTTTAAGTCCGGATTTCGCCCCGGAAATGACTAACCGTCTTTTACCTGTCTTTCAAAACACTGAAAACCAACTTTTTTATTATCAGGCCACCGGCAGTGAAGACATTGAAAGCCTCCGCGAAGGTATTTTGGCTTTTAATCAGGAACTGAAATCAATCGATAATGAAAAATTTCATTACTATTTCGACGACTTTGAGCATGCAACTCATTATTCATTGGTAGGACGTGCTATTCCCAATGCTTTAGAAAAAGTCTTTACCGTTTACAGACCCATTAGTAAAAAGGAATTTAATGAGGTAATCCTTAAAAGCGAGTCGCCTTATGCGTATTTAGTAGATAAATACGAGACGATCAAGAATTTATTTGGTCTGGAAGATCAGATTCGGGAAAATGATTTTATCGCTATCGCAGCCGCTTTAGAGAAAAATGCAGACTGGGAAGGCTTTGAAAATCTAGGTAAACTGGCCCGTGATGAATATCCCGATACCATTTTGGGCGCCTATTATCTGGGACGAGCTCTTGAAGGTCAGGGCGAACCCAAAAAAGCGATGCGTACCTATGAAGGCGCACTGGTATTAAAAGATATCGGGAATATAGATAAAGATTTACTGATGATGCGTGCCCAGCGCATAAAAGATGATTTTGGATATTAATGGCAAAATTAAAAACAACCTTTTTCTGTCAAAATTGTGGGGCCCAGTATGCCAAATGGCAAGGGCAATGCAACTCCTGTAAAGAATGGAATACGATTGCAGAAGAAGTAGTACAAAAAGCAGAAAAAACCGGCTGGAAAACAGAAACCCCAACCGCAAAACGCGTGGCAAAACCCCAGCGTATTCAGGAGATCGATACGACAAAGGAAGCCCGGCTGAACACCAAAAACAACGAGCTGAATCGCGTTTTGGGTGGTGGACTTGTGCCGGGTTCGCTTACGTTGCTTGGCGGTGAGCCGGGTATAGGAAAAAGTACGCTGATGCTTCAGATTGCATTGATGTTACCCTATAAAACGCTGTATGTTTCGGGGGAGGAAAGTGCGCAGCAAATTAAAATGCGGGCAGAACGTATTAATTCTGAAGCTGAAAACTGCTTTATCCTGACGGAAACCAAAACCCAAAATATCTTCAAGCAAATCGAAGCGGTAGAGCCCGATATTGTAATCATTGATTCCATTCAAACCCTGCACAGCGATTATATAGAGAGCGGGGCCGGAAGCATTTCACAAATACGGGAAACTACAACTGAACTCATCAAATTTGCTAAAGAAACCGCCACGCCGGTCATTTTAATCGGTCATATAACCAAAGATGGGAATATCGCCGGTCCAAAAATCCTGGAGCATATGGTAGACACGGTGCTTCAGTTTGAAGGCGACCGCAATCATGTGTACCGCATTTTAAGGGCACATAAAAACCGTTTTGGCTCAACCAATGAGTTGGGTATTTATGAGATGCAGGGCAGCGGTTTGCGGGAAGTTTCCAATCCGTCTGAAATTTTGATTTCCAAGAATGACGAGGAATTGAGCGGAACAGCCATAGCTGCTACCTTAGAAGGGATGCGCCCGCTGATGATAGAAATACAGGCTTTGGTAAGTACAGCGGTCTACGGCACACCGCAGCGCAGCGCAACGGGTTATAATGCTAAAAGACTCAATATGATTCTCGCGGTGCTTGAAAAACGCGCAGGATTCAGACTTGGAGCGAAAGATGTTTTTTTAAATATCACCGGCGGAATTTCGGTTGACGATACCGCTATTGATCTGGCCGTAGTGGCTGCAATTCTTTCAAGCAATGAAGATATTGCTGTTGCGAAAGACATCTGCTTTGCAGCAGAAATAGGTCTGGCCGGAGAAATACGACCTGTTACCCGCGTAGAACAACGCATTCTGGAAGCTGAAAAATTAGGCTTCGGTACGATTATGATTTCGAAATACTGTAAAATCCCGAAAAACAACTACGGCATCAATATCGTGAAAGTCGCGAAGATGAATGATGTCGTGGAGTGGTTGTTTGGGTAAGTATAAG
>CAYNMH010000032.1:0-34006 GCA_964398145.1 uncultured Flavimarina sp.
TTTTAGAATAGGGTGTCTATTAACGAAAAAAGGAGCCTTTTTAGGGCTCCTTCCTTTAACAAATAGAATATCTAAAGATTAGTCTCTTCTGCGATCTCTGTTGCGATTATCTCTACCGCCTCTGTTATCGCGAGAACCTCTGTCTTTATTGTCGCTGCGCGGAGCACGTTCTTTATAACCTTCCGGTTTTTCAAGAAGTGCCTTGCGGGAAACTTTTTCTTTTTTAGTTCGAGAGTCAATACCAAAATACTTAACCTCAAACACATCACCCATATTAACCACGTCGCTCACGTTCTCCGTGCGTTCCCACGCAAGCTCTGATACGTGTAACAACACTTCGTTACCCGGAGCATTTACATACTCAACCACAGCACCAAAGTCTAGCATCTTAATCACTTTTACCGTATAGCTTTTTCCAACTTCAGGTTTAAATGTGATCGAGTCAATCTTGGCTAGAACAGCATTGATCCCTTCCTGACCGGTACCTAGAATTTCCACGATACCTTCTTCGGTAACAGGATCTTCATTTATAACGATCGTAGTATTGGTTTCCTTCTGCAATTCCTGAATCACTTTACCTCCAGGTCCTATAAGTGCACCAATGTATTCATTGGCGATGCGGGTAGTAACCATTTTAGGAGCATACTCTTTTACATCCTCTCGAGGTTGTGCAATGGTATCGGTAAGTTTTTCGAGAATGTTTAAACGACCTTCACGTGCTTGTTTTAAAGCTTTTACGAGTATTTCGTAAGAAAGACCTTTTACTTTAATATCCATCTGGCAAGCGGTAATACCATCTGCCGTACCGGTTACTTTAAAGTCCATATCTCCCAGGTGATCTTCATCACCTAAGATGTCTGAAAGCACTGCGTATTTACCGCTTTCTCCATCAGAGATAAGACCCATTGCGATACCCGAAACCGGTTTTTTAAGCTGCACCCCGGCATCCATAAGCGCCATCGTACCGGCACAAACGGTTGCCATTGAAGATGAGCCGTTCGATTCTAATACTTCTGAAACCACACGTACGGTATACGGGCAGTCTGCAGGTACCATACCTTTTAATGCACGCTGTGCCAGGTTACCGTGACCTACCTCACGACGCGAAGTTCCGCGAATAGGCCGTGCTTCACCGGTTGAAAAAGGAGGGAAGTTGTAGTGCAGATAGAATTTTTCTTCTCCTTCAAACGAAGGCATATCAATCTGGTTAGCTTCTCTTGAAGTACCTAAAGTTACCGTAGCAAGAGCCTGTGTTTCTCCTCTTGTAAAAATGGAAGATCCATGCACAGATGGTAAGTAATCTACTTCGCACCAGATAGGACGTATTTCTGTAGTTTTACGACCGTCAAGACGTAGACCTTCGTTCAATGTTAAGTCGCGAACGGCTGCTTTTTCAGCTTTGTAGAAATATTTTGAAACTAATGGTCCTAAATCCTCCAGTTCTTCTTCTGAAAAAGTAGCTGTGATTTCTTCTTTAATTTGCTGAAATGCAGCACTACGCTCATGTTTGGCAGAACCGGCTTTAGCAACTTCATATACTTTGTCGTACACTAAATCACGCACCTTTTTCTCAAGATCTGCATCTTCGCGCTCAGGCTCGTACTCACGGGTTTCTTTTTTGCCAAATGCTTCCGCAAGGCGTACCTGCGCAGCACACTGAACTTTGATAGCCTCGTGAGCGGCTTTGATAGCCTCGGTCATTTCTTCTTCAGAAATTTCGTTCATCTCACCTTCAACCATCATTACAGAATCAGCAGAAGCACCGATTACCATATCAATATCAGATTCTTCCAATTGCTTGCGTGAAGGGTTGATGATAAACTCACCGTTTATACGACCTACGCGCACCTCAGAAATAGGGCACTCAAAAGGAAAGTCTGATAACTGAATCGCTGCAGATGCGGCGAGACCTGCCATAGCATCTGGCATCACATCGTCATCGTGCGACATCAACTGAATCATTACCTGAGTTTCAGCGTGATAATCTTTTGGGAAAAGGGGGCGCAAAACGCGGTCAACCAGACGCATAGTCAATACTTCACCGTCGCTGGGACGCGCTTCTCTTTTGAAGAAACCACCGGGATAGCGACCGGCTGCAGCAAATTTCTCACGGTAATCTACCGTCAACGGAAGAAAATCAACATCGCTCTGCTGGTAGTTTGAAACTACTGTACACAGCAACATACATTTACCTGATTGTACCACTACAGAGCCGTGGGCCTGTTTTGCAAGTTTTCCGGTTTCGATAGAGATTTCTCTACCGTCACCGAGGTCAATGACCTCTTTAAAAGTCTTTGGAATCATAATTTGATTTTTCATCTGCATCCATACGGATGCGGTTAAACATAAGCCGTTAACCATCTGGGTTAAAGGCAAGGTCTGTTGTGTTGTGTGTAGTGTTTGACCTATGAAAAACCTAAGGATAGCTTTCTTTGCCCTTTCGGGACTTGTGCCGCTAAGCGGCATTTAAAACCTGTCGGCTGTTGTAAAACAAGACAGGTAAAAATAAAAGGGGCTGTAAAACAGCCCCTTTATGAGAATTATTTTCTTAAACCTAATTCTTTAACAATAGCACGATATCTGTTGATGTCTTTCTTGGTTAAATAGTCAAGTAGAGCTCTGCGCTTACCTACTAATTTTACCAAAGAACGCTCTGTGTTAAAGTCTTTACGGTTATTTTTTAAATGCTCAGTTAAATGGTTGATGCGGAATGTGAATAACGCAATCTGTCCTTCAGCAGAACCGGTATCCTTCTTGTCTTTACCGTACGTGCTGAAAATTTCATCTTTCTTTTCTTGTGTAAGATACATGCCAATATTATTTAAATAGTTTTTATGTATAACGGGCCTTTCCCGTTGAGCCGGCAAAGATACAATTATTTTTGAGATTCCGGTTTATAATTTTTAGGAACGAACGGGCTGATTTAAAATAAGGTCCAGATACAGATTGATTTGCTTCTTGAGTTCTTTACGGTGGGTGATAAAATCCAGAAAGCCGTGTTCTTTTAAAAATTCTGCCGTTTGAAAATCTTCAGGCAACTCTTGGCCGGTGGTATCACGCACCACGCGGGGACCTGCAAACCCAATAAGCGCTCCGGGTTCTGAAATATTGATGTCACCCAGCATCGCAAATGATGCCGTAGTACCACCGGTAGTAGGATCAGTACAGAGCGAGATGTAGGGTATTTTGGCATCGGCCAGTTGAGCCAATTTGGCGGAAGTCTTTGCCAATTGCATTAAAGAAAGTGCAGCTTCCATCATACGGGCGCCACCTGATTTTGAAATGATAAGCAAAGGCACATTGTTTTTAAGAGAATAATCTGCGGCACGCGCAATTTTTTCACCCACAACAGAACCCATAGAACCACCAATGAATTTAAAATCCATCGCAGCGACCACAAGATCTTTGCCCATACTTTTACCTACAGCAGTGCGTACTGCGTCCTTTAAGCCGGTTTTATTTTCTGCTTCTTTAAGGCGATCCACGTATTTTTTAGTATCCTCAAAATTTAAAGGATCTTTTGAAGTAAGATTTTTATCGAGCTCTTTGTATTTACCTTCGTCAAACAGGATTGAAAAATATTCCTCACTGCCTATGCGTACATGGTAATCATCTTCCGGACTTACGTAGAAGTTTTTTGCTAATTCTTCCGAGTCAATAATTTTTCCGGTAGGAGATTTGTACCAAAGACCTTTAGGGACGTCTTTTTTATTTTCGGTAGCCGTTTGAATTCCTTTTTCTTTCCGTTTAAACCAAGCCATAAATTTGTGCTTTTTAAGTTAAGCCTAGAGTAGGTCTGCAATTAGCGCAGCCATTAAGGGTGAAAAACCCCGGATGTTAAGCTCCGAGGTTTTTAAATTTAGTTTTTCGCAAGGCGAAAATTATAATGAATTTACGTTATTAAGATCTTCAAAAGCTTTTTCCAGACGTGCTATAAAAGATTCTTCTCCTTTGCGTAACCATACGCGTGGATCGTAATATTTCTTGTTTGGACTATCATCACCGGAAGGATTACCAATTTGACCCTGCAGATAATCTGCGTTAGCATCAAAATATTTACGGATTCCTTCAGTAAACGCCCATTGCAAATCGGTATCAATGTTCATTTTAATTACACCATAACCGATAGCTTCGCGAATTTCTTCTACGGTAGAACCGCTTCCGCCGTGGAATACGAAGTCAATCGTGTTTGTAGCCACTCCGTATTTTTCAGTGATATATTCCTGAGAATTTTTAAGAATTTTTGGAGTAAGTTTTACGTTACCGGGCTTATATACCCCGTGTACGTTACCAAAAGCAGCAGCGATGGTAAACTGGTCGCTCACTTTGCTCAATTCTTCATAAGCATAAGCAACTTCTTCCGGCTGCGTGTATAGTTTTGAAGCATCAACATCTGAATTATCAACCCCGTCTTCTTCACCACCGGTGATACCGAGTTCGATTTCCAGAGTCATATCCATCTTGCTCATACGCTCCAGATACTTTTTACAAAGCTCTATGTTTTCTTCAATAGGCTCCTCACTCAGGTCAATCATATGCGAGCTAAAAAGCGAATGACCATGCTCCTTATAGTGTTTTTCTGAAGCGTCAAGTAAACCGTCAATCCAGGGAAGTAATTTTTTTGCACAATGGTCTGTGTGTAAAATTACCGTTGCACCATAACGTTTAGCCATTTCATGCACGTGCAAAGCACCGGCAATACCACCTGCAATTGCAGCCTGCTGGTTTTCGTTAGAATATCCTTTACCGGCGTTAAACTGCGCACCTCCATTAGAAAACTGAAGGATTACCGGTGCATTCAACTTTGCAGCTGTTTCTAAAACTCCGTTAATGGTATTAGAGCCTATTACGTTTACCGCCGGCAGGGCATAACCGTTTTCTTTAGCGTGTTTAAAAATTGCCTGAACTTCTTTTCCGGTTGCAACTCCCGGTTTGATCGTATGACTCATAAATTTTGGTTTCTTAGATTAGTTGGCAAAATTAATAAATTATTAGGGCTTATCCCATTCTATTTTAGAAAGGATAATTGATACCTACGTTAAAAACGGCATTATTGAGATTAGTATTCTTAAACCAGCGTTCCCCGAGAGGCAATGCCGGATCATAAGTTTTAAAACCAATATCAAAACGGATGACAAAAAAACCAAAGTCATATCTAAAACCAAACCCGGTACCCACTGCAATGTCCCGAAGGCTTGAAAAGCCGGTAAAGGTAGCCTGCGGATCATCTACATTGTCGAGAGCGTTCCAGATGTTACCTACATCGGCAAAGACGGCACCTTTAAGATCTCCAAAAATCCGAAAACGCTGCTCTGCATTGAAAGCCAGTTTCATATTGGCCTCGTTAAAATCATTGGGACTGTCTGTACTCCCGGGACCCAGACGGTATGCCTGCCAAGCCCGGTTGTCATTAGACCCACCCCCAAAAAAACTGCGTATGAAAGGTATGCTGTTTGAATTGCCGTAGGGAATTGCGATACCACCATAAGCGCGTACGGCCAATATATTGTCATTACCAAAATCCCAATGCTTTATCACATCAATTTCGGTCTTTACATATTGCGAAAAGCGCACTCCCAGAACGCGTGAAGAGCCGTCTTCGGTCTTTGGAAGACCAATTATATCACTCAGTGCATTTAGAGTATTACCTGCCAGCTCCAACTTCACTCTAAAACTCGAGAATTCGTCGTCAAAAAGTGTTTCCCGGGTGTTTTTAAAATAAGTGAATGAACTTGCTAAAATCAGGTTGTCTTCGGTAAGACGTCTTCTGCGTTCTTCAATATTTATAACATCATTCAATTGCGCGTCGGTAACGGTAAATTCCCGGTTTCTCACCGCTCTAATGAAAGAAAGGGAGCCGTCTGGTATACTCAGGTTTCCATCTTCGTTTATATAATCCTGAATTTGAGTAGGGTAATTTTGAGCGATGTCATTAAGTTCTTCATACGAGTTCTCATAAACCCGGAAGTAATTGGGGATATTCAGGTTTCGTACATATTGAATGTCAAATAAATCGAAACGGTAATTGAGTTTGGAAGTAGGTGACCATTTGTAATTGATACCCCCGGTTACGTTTTGTTTGTCAAGACCAATATTCTGCTGTATCCCTATACCTGTTGTAAAGCTGGTAGAAGGTGACATATCGGGCGTGATGAAAGAGGTTTTTATGGGAAAAAAGATGCGTGGGATGGTGAGGCTCAAGTCGGCGCCTATTTCGGTGATGTCAAAAAGCTCTGGACTGTTACTTCCGGCCGCAGTACGCGAGTCACCTATGCTGGCCCTGCCTGAAAGTTGCAAGGTTTCCATGCCGCCCAGAATATTACGGATGCGCAATGAACCACCGCCTGCAATACCAAAGCGCTGAATATTTGAAGTCGAAACGTCAAAATCTGCTCTTAAATTGAATTTTGGTAAGGGGGTGAGGTAAATATTGGCAATAAGATCGGTGCCATCGGGATCGGCCGGATCTTCCGAAAAGCGCAAATCCGGATAGCGAAAAGTTCCCAGCTGACTCAAACGGATCAAAGATTTATTACGAGACTCGTCACTATAGGTATCACCGGGTTCAATGAAGATGGCGTCAGTAAGATATCTGGGTTTGTAACGTATTTTATCGTACGCATATAAATGGTAATTGTCTAGTGAGGTGCTGTCCTGAATGACATTATCGCGCAATGAAAAACCATAATCGGTTACCACATTAACCCTGCTGATGCGGTGTACTTTTAAAGGCACTGCATAAACTGAATCCCGGCTGCGAATTTCCCGGTTTTTAATATAGAGCTCCAGATTTACCTTATGATTGGTATTAACCGAGTCTCCTATAAAACTGATATATTCCCGGTCAAAATAAAACAGTCCGTTATTACGCATGAGATCGGTGAGCCGCGCAGTTTCAGCATTGATGTCCAGTAATTCGTATTGAGCCCCGGTCTCTATGAGGGATTCATTTGTATGCTTTTTGTAAATGGAATCTGCGGCGGGAGATTTAATAAACGTTTTTAAAGAATCTATAAAATAAGGCCTTCCGGTTTTAACTGTATAGGTAACCTGCCCTTTTTTAGCCAGACTGTCCGGGTTTATTGAATAGCTGGTTTCTGCCTGAAACCAGCCCTTACTTTTGTAATATTCGGTAAGGCGGTTAGCAGAACGTTGGGTGAGATTATCAGAAATGAGTGTAGGTTCTTCCCCAAAGTTTTTAATAGCCTTGTTAAAATTTACTCTAAAATCCAGGTATTTATCCAGCTGCTTTCGCGAGAGCAAAGCCGTGTAAAATTTCCTTCGGCCTTCATCTTTAATAAAGCGTGCCTGCATAAGCGAGTCAATATTAGGACGTGCCCAGTTGTATATATGAAGACGGATGGGGGTTCCCAATAAGGGTAAACGCGTATTGGGTTGCTGATAGGGAATGTTAGTAATCGAGTAGGTGTCTACAGGTTCATCGTTAACCAGAATCTCATTTTCTGTCAGCAGCAGCTTGCCCTCAGGTACCCGTTTAACAGCGTTGCAACCTGCTAATAGAAGCAGAATAATGAATAATAATCCTATTTTTGCGGGAATTTGTTGCAAGGGCGTTTTTTCAAAATAACTCCAAAAATACACATTAGACGTGGTTAGCAAAAGCCAAATAAAACTAATAACGAGCCTAGCTCAAAAAAAGTACCGCCTGCGGTACGGTCTTTTTATTGTGGAAGGTTTAAAAGGCATTGAAGAGTTTTTAAACTCTGATGTTGAGCTGCATAGTTTATATGCATTGCCCGGTTATTTTGAGACTGAAACATCACGTTTCGAACTAAATGAGCTGGAACTCAAAAAAATTAGTTTTTTAAAAAATCCGCAAAAGGCATTAGCTGTTTTTAAAATACCTGAAGTTAGCCAGCCTTCGTATAGAGGGCTCACCCTGGCACTTGATGAGGTGCGCGATCCCGGAAATCTAGGTACTATCATACGATATTGCGATTGGTTTGGGATTAAAAATTTGATTTGCTCGCATCAAACGGTAGACTGCTACAATCCTAAGGTTGTACAGGCTACAATGGGATCCCTCACCCGGGTTAATGTAATCTATACCGATCTTGATTTATATCTGAAATCTTCCAAAAGACCTGTTTATGGTGCCTTTATGGATGGAGCTTCAGTTTATGACAGCAACTTACCTGAGGATGCGATTTTGGTTCTGGGTAATGAGGCAAATGGTATTTCTAAAGAAATTGAAACTTTAATACCCCACAAGATTGCGATCCCGCGCTTTGGCTCAACAAATACGGAAAGTTTAAACGTAGCCGTGGCAGGAGCTATACTGGTGAGCGAGTTTAAGAGAACTTCGTCGCCTACTTAACCGCACAAATGCGTAAACGCGTGTAATCGGCGTAAAAATGACCGTCTTTAAAAAGGACTGGTCGCAGTTTTTCCTGAACCTGTTGTTTTATTTTTAAAGCTTCATCTTCCGGGATGCCCTTAAAATACGTACTGCCAAACATAGTGAGCCAGTCAATAATTCCTTTTTCAGGATCCTGAAGTTGTGTGGGGCGTTCATACAAATTGGCAAATGTCACTTTAAAACCTCTATGTTCCAAAAAATGGCAATAGGTGCCCAGTTTCGGGAAATACCAGTTAATGACCCGGGATTGCTTCAGGTAGCCGTGTTCCTTTAAAACAGTGCTCAATGCGGTGATAATAGCGTCTATATTACCGTCGCCGCCCATTTCAAGCAAAAGTCTTCCGCTGGGTTTTAAATTACTATACATACAGGAAATGACAGCTTCGGGATTTAAAATCCAGTGCAGGGTGGCATTGCTGAAAATAGCATCATAAGGTTCGGTGTCGATAAAACTTTCGCCTTTGGCCTTTATAAATTGAAGATCCGGAAACTTCAATCTGGCGGCTTCAATCATTTTTTCTGAAGCATCCATTCCTACAAGTTCGGCCCCGCTGGCAGCTATTTCGGCAGTAAGTTCACCGGTGCCGCAGCCCAAATCAAGAATACGCTCGCCTTTTTGAGGATTGAGCATGGTGATGAGCTCTTTGCCGTAATCAAATACGAAACCGTGTTTTTCTCTATATAAGTCTGTTTGCCACATTATTGAAATGTAAAGTTTAAAAAGATACCCCGGGATTGCATGACCTCGATGTTTGAGGTGTACAAGCTATTGGGGTTTTCATCGCGCACGAGTTCATCACTTAACGCGAATACTCCACGAATACTGGGTGAAAATTTAAAGTAGGGCAGGTAAAGATCAATACCAAAACCTACCTCATAATAAAAAGTATTGTTAGTCATTCTAAACTGCCCCGCGCTGTTATCATCGGGGTTTTTCTCGTTGCTCGAGAGGTTGTAGGAGTAACTCACGCCACCAACGATGAAAGGTTTAAAATTATTAAGTCTTTTAGTTGAAAATTTAAGCAATAACGGAATGTGGATGTAGGTAGAATTAAGTTCACGCAGACGGTCATTGTCTTCTCCCGGAATATCTACAAAAACAAGATTACGGGCGTTGTAAACAAGCCCTGGCTCCAGCCTTAGATCCAGATAATCATTGATGCGCTTATTGCCTAAAAGCCCCACGTTAAAACCATAACTCTGTTCTACAAAAACATCTGGACGTTGCTCGTAATAATCAAAATTGAAATCGTAACGGTTAATACCAAAATAATAACCCCAACTCCAGGGCTTTTTGTCAAAATTTTCATCGTTAAGCACGCGCTCCCGCGTTAAAAACTGCGCCTGAAGTACGGACGTAAGGGTAAAAATAAATAAGGACGAAAGTAATAACCTGCGCATAAACTTATTTTGATGCGGTGTAAATGGTTGCCACCCCAAAGGTTTGCGGGTGATCTTCCACAGTATTAAACCCAATTTTGCGTAAAATATTGTTAAGCTTTTCACCATAAGGAAAAACGGATGCGCTTTCACTTAAATAAGCATAAGCATCGCGATCTTTTGAGAATATGCGACCAATTAATGGCAGGATTTTACGCGAGTATAAATGATAACCCTGTTTAAATGGCGTCCTGGTAGGGACTGAAGTTTCTAGAATTACAAAGATACCTCCGGGTTTAAGTACTCGTAAAATTTCAGCCAGACCTTTTTCAAGGGTTTCAAAATTGCGTATTCCGAAAGCAACGGTTATAGCGTCAAAATGGTTGTTTTCAAACGGCAGATTTTCTGAATCTCCCTGTACCATTTGTATGTGATCTTCAAGACCTTTTTGTTTGATTTTGGCTTTGCCTACATTGAGCATCCCCGCAGAAATGTCAAGACCTGTAATCTCTGAAGCCCCGGTTTTTACCAGATTTATAGCGAGATCACCGGTGCCCGTAGCGACATCGAGTACGCGTTGCGGCTTAGTGTCGGCCACGAGGCGAACTACTTTTTTTCGCCACTTAACATCAATACCAAAGGAAATCACGCGATTAAGCCCGTCATACTCTTTAGAGATCGTGTCAAACATCTGCTCAACCTGTTGCCTTTTAGACTGGTCTGAATTTTTATAGGGATTTATATTTTTGCCCATCGCAAATTTTTTGGCAAATATAGTATTTGTATTAGATGCACTCCTTAAGTTTTTGACTTAATGCGCGGTGCTGCTTTTGCGAAAGTCTTAATTTTTCGGGCGTTACTTGCGAAAAATGTATCTTTGCAGGGCTTAAACCCGCTCAAGGGTAAAAAAATGGCTAGTTCCACCTGAAATCCTTTTTCATCATGCCAATAATTGCTTATGTTTCGGGATTTTTCAGACCTTAACAATAACTATGAAAATCGTAATTGCCGGCGCCGGTGAAGTAGGCTTTCATTTGGCTAAACTTCTTTCTTTTGAATCTCAGGATATTACCTTGATTGATGTGGAAAAAGACAGTATCGCTTATGCTGATACGCATCTGGACATCAGGACAATTCGCGGGGATTCTACATCTATTCAAACGCTTAAAGATGCGCGTATAGAAAGCACCGATCTCATAATCGCAGTAACTGCCAGTGAAACCACTAACATTACGGTGTGCGTGTTAGCCAAGCAAATGGGTGCCAAAAAAACAATTGCCCGTATTTCAAATACTGAATTCATAGAAAATCAGGAGGTTGCAGGATTCAGGAAGTTTGGCGTAGATGAGCTTATCTCACCAGAAAGCCTTGCTGCGGCAGAAATTGAGCTGTTGTTGAGTCAGTCTGCTTTTAATGATAGTTATGAGTTTGAAGAAGGAGCCCTTATGATGGTGGGTACTTCTCTTAGTCGTACGGCCTCTTTTGTAGGTAAAAGTGTCAAAGAGGCGGCACGTATTTTTCCGGAACTTCATTTTATGCCTATTGCCATTCAGCGCGAGGGCACTCAATATACCTTAATTCCCAGAGGCGACACCATTTTTAAAGAAGGTGATCAGGTGTACTTTATGACCGTAAAGGGTGGGGTAGATGAGATTTATAAGCTTACCGGCAAGATGCGGGAAGATATCAAAAACGTGATGATTTTAGGCGGAAGTAAAATCGGTTTCAAAACAGCACGGGATCTTTGCTCGGATAGTTTTAATGTCAAATTGGTTGAAAAGGATAACGAAAAGGCATTCGACATTGCCGAGAAACTACCCAAAGCTTTGGTTATAAATGGTGACGGAAGAAATGTAGAATTACTTGAAGAAGAGAATATCTATGATATGGATGCCTTTATAGCCGTTACCGGAAACAGTGAGACTAATATTATGTCATGTCTTGTTGCCAAATCAAAGGGTGTCAAGAAAACCATCGCGCTTGTTGAGAATATGGACTATTTTCAGCTCTCACACAGCATCGGGATCGATACGCTGATCAATAAAAAGCTTTTAGCGGCTAACAATATTTTCAGATACATCAGGAAAGGGGATGTCGTGGCGATGACCAAACTGAATAATATGAATGCCGAGCTGCTCGAATTTATAGCAAAACCCAATTCAAAGGTTATAGGAAAACGTATAAAAGACCTGGACTTTCCACGATCTGCAACCATAGGTGGTATTGTGCGCGACGGTAAAGGGATTATTGCTTTGGGCGAAAATAAAATACAGGTAGGAGATCGTATTGTGGTATGCTGCCTGCTGCGCTCTATCAACAAAGTTGAACGTATGTTTATCTAATGCCAAACAGACCCAGACTCAATTACCGTATTATTTTTCACCTGATGGGCTTACTGCTGCTCTTTAATGGCGGTTTTATGCTTATTTCGGCAATTGTAGGTTATTTCTATGATGATGTCTCGGTCGCACTGGGTATTATCTCAGCCGGGCTCATCACCATTTTTGTGGGTTTGATATTTATGTTTTTTACCCGCGATCACAAGAAGGAAATTCAAAAGCGGGAAGGCTATATTGTTGTCACTTTTGGCTGGCTGTTTATGTCTATGAGCGGTTGTCTTCCCTACTTGTTTACCGGTTCTATACCTTCAATTACCAATGCTTTTTTTGAAACTATAAGCGGGTATACCACCACCGGAGCTTCCATTTTAAATGATATTGAAGCCATACCTAACGGAATCCTGTTTTGGCGAAGCACCACGCACTGGATAGGAGGTATGGGAATAATTGTGCTGGCAATCGCGATTTTACCCTTGCTGGGTATTGGTGGGATGCAACTTTTTGCTGCGGAAGCTCCCGGCCCCAATGCCGATAAATTACACCCGCGTATCACCGATACGGCAAAACGCCTGTGGCTCATTTATTTTGGTTATACTGTTGCGGAAACTATACTCCTCAAGGTCGCCGGGATGTCGTTTCTGGATGCGGTGAATCACGCTATGAGTACGTTGTCAACAGGGGGTTTTAGTACCAAAAATGCCAGCGTGGCCTACTGGAATGATAACCCGTTAATACAATGGATAATTATTGTGTTTATGTTTCTGGCAGGAACCAATTTTATATTGAGTTATTTCGCTTTTAAAGGTAAGCTGCGCAACGTGTGGAAGGATGAAGAATTTAAACTCTATTATTCTTTTATTGTTGGTTTTACCGCACTTGTGGTTGCGATAATTTTAATACGGGCAGATGTCACTACCTCTTCAATAGACCATCCAATGGTGCTGGGCAGGTATGAGAGTGCTTTACGGCATGGGATGTTTCAGGTGATATCCGTAATTACCACAACCGGTTTTGTTTCGGCAGACTTTACCATGTGGGCGCCCTTTGCGACCATTATTTTCTTTGGTTTGATGTTTTTGGGAGGTTCTGCGGGTTCGACCTCGGGGGGAATTAAAGTTGTACGGCATTTGATAATCATCCGCAATGGTTTGCTGGAGTTTAAACGTACCCTCCATCCCAATGCGATCCTGCCGGTACGCCATAATGGAAAGGCAGTACCAAAGGAAATCGTATTTAATATTCTAGGTTTTTTCATTCTTTACCTGCTTGCCTGGATTATTGGGGCCTGTGGTCTTGCTGCACTGGGGCTGGATTTTCCTACTGCTCTCGGAGGTTCTGCTTCATCCTTGGGGAATGTGGGGCCTGCATTTGGTATTTTGAGTCCGGTAAACAACTTTGATGCTTTACCTGTCGTGGGTAAATGGTGGTGCGCCTTTTTGATGCTCATTGGCAGACTTGAACTTTTTACCGTTTTAATTCTGTTAACGCCGTTCTTTTGGCGTAATCGCTAGTATCGGTTAACTTTACAGGAAAAAGGAATCACTTCTGTTTTAACTTAAATGGATTGTATTCTTTTAGCTAAAAAGAAACCGTTTTGAAAACTTACGATCTGGTAATAATAGGTGCAGGGCCTATTGGTCTCGCTTGTGCCATCGCTGCAAAAAAAGCAAATCTCAATTATTTGGTATTGGAAAAAGGAGTTCTGGTTAACTCCTTGTATCACTTTCCGGAACAAATGACTTTTTTCTCCACCTCCAATTTGCTTGAAATAGGTGATGTGCCTTTTGTGGCGCATAACGATAAGCCTACCCGTAAAGAAGCTCTGGAATACTACAGAAGAGTTTACGACAGTTGGAAACTGAATGTGAAATTATACACACCGGTTCAATCCATGAAACAGACAGATAGCGGATACGTATTGCAAACACCTAAGGAAGATTACAAGGCGGAAGCAGTGATTGTATCTACAGGATTTTACGATACGGCTCGCAAACTCAACATTCCGGGTGAAGAATTGCCCAAAGTGAAACATTTTTATGACAGTCCGCATCCTTATGTAAATCAGAAAATTCTGGTCATAGGCGCAGCAAATTCAGCCTGTGATGTAGCGCTTGAAACCTATTACAAAGGGGCGGAAGTGACGATGGCCATCAGGGGTGATGCTATTTATGAAAAAACCAAATATTGGATCAAACCCAATATTGAAAACCGAATTAAGGAAGGTGCGATTAAAGCTTATTTTAATACGACAGTTACTAAAATCAAGCCTCATTCCGTCGTGTTGAACACCCCGGAAGGTGAAATTGAATTAGAGAATGATTTTGTCTTAGCAATGATAGGTTACACCCCAGACTATTCCCTGTTTAAAAATCTGGGCATTCCGGTAGATGAGAAAGATGCTAAAAAACCCATTCACAACCCGGAAACCCTTGAAACCCCTTTGCCTAATGTTTACGTAGCCGGAGTAATCAACAGCGGTATGCGCACCAGTAAGTTGTTTATTGAGAATACGCGCGTTCACGCAGATATGATTATAAAAAGCCTGAGAATAAAGAAAGAACAGGCGGTTTAGTTGTTAATTTTCTGCTAAACAGGTAATTCTCAAAACCACTACCATAAATACAGACGTAGATATAGTGTAATTAAAAATAAAACTACACTATGAAAAAAATCAATTTTTTAGCGACAATGCTATTTGCGTTTGTAGCTTTCGGAGGATTCACGTTACAGGCTCAGGCAACCAAAATGGTTGGAGGAGCTGCGATGTATCCTTCTAAAAACATCGTGGAAAATGCTGTCAATTCAAAAGATCATACCACTTTAGTTGCTGCGGTAAAGGCAGCTGGTTTAGTCGAAACCCTTCAGGGAGAAGGGCCGTTTACGGTATTGGCACCAACAAATGCCGCTTTTGAGAAATTACCGGAGGGTACCGTTGAAAATCTTTTGAAGCCGGAAAACAAGAAGGCTCTGCAAGGAGTTTTAACCTATCATGTCATTGCAGGAAAAAATAGCGCTGCAGATATCATTGAAGATATTAAAGCTGGTGGCGGTACTGCAGAATGGACTACTGTAAACGGGCAAACCCTTTACGGAATGCTTGATGATGACAAGGTTAAGATTAAAGATCAGGCAGGTAATGTAGCTACTGTTACTATTGCAGATGTGAATCAATCAAATGGTGTTATTCACGTGATTGATACGGTGTTGCTTCCTAAAATGTAAACCCTTTTTATTTGAATTAAGCCAATAAAAAAAGCGACTCATCAGGGTCGCTTTTCTATTATAGGAAATACTTTTGACTAAGAAACTGCTTTTTTGATGCGTGCCAAAGCTTCTTTGATTTGATCCTGACTTGCTGCATACGATATACGAATGCAGTTAGGATTACCAAAAGCTTCACCGGTTACAGTCGCAACATTAGCTTCTTCAAGCAAATAAATTGCAAAATCTGAAGCGTTGTTAATGGTTTTTCCGTTCAGGGTTTTGCCTATAAAGTGGGTGATGTTTGGAAACACGTAAAAAGCACCTTCAGGCTCCACACATTCAAAACCTTCGATATCTTTTAGCAGATCTAAAATGAGCTTTCTGCGCTCTTTAAACTCATCTACCATATATTGAATTTTGCTAACGGGAGCTTCCAAAGCCGTAATGACGGCACGCTGTGCGATACAGTTGGCACCGCTGGTCACCTGTCCCTGAATTTTATTACAGGCACGGGCGATGTAAGAAGGGGCACCGATATAACCTATACGCCATCCGGTCATTGCAAAAGCCTTCGCAACACCGTTTACCGTAACGGTACGGTCATACATATCTTCAAACTGAGCCATACTCGCATGTCCTCCCACATAATTGATATGCTCGTAGATCTCATCACTCACCACTACGATGTGTGGGTATTTTTGCAACACATCAGCAAGTGCGCGTAACTCTTCTTTGCTGTAAATAGAACCACTAGGGTTGCACGGAGAGCTATACCAAAGCATTTTGGTCTTGGGTGTAATAGCAGCCTCCAACTGCTCTGGCGTCATTTTAAAATTGGTGTCAATTGAAGTTTGTACTTCAACAGGAACACCTTCCGCCAGCTGAACAATATCTGCATAGCTTACCCAATAAGGACAGGGCAGAATAACTTCATCTCCGGGATTTATGCAAACCTGCGCTATATTATAAAGCGATTGTTTTGCTCCCGTAGATACAACAATTTGGCTGCGATCGTAAGTAAGCTCGTTATCCCGCTTAAATTTGGTGATAATCGCATCTTTCAGCTCCACATAACCGTCAACAGGCGAGTATGAGTTGTAATTGTCATTGATGGCCTGTATGGCAGCATCCTTAATAAAATCGGGGGTGTTGAAGTCTGGCTCTCCAAGGCTCAGGCCTATGATGTCCTTTCCTTCGGCACGCAGTTCGCGCGCTTTTGCCGCCATAGCAAGCGTTGCAGATGCGGCCAAATTATTGATTCGATCAGATAATTGATTGGTAAGTGTTTCCATTAAGAAATTAATAATTAAGCAGATTGTAAATTGGGTTGCGCTCCCATTTCTTTCAAATATCTAAAGTGAGCAATAACCGCCTTACGAGTGGTTTGATACTCATTATACGGAAGATTAAACTCCCGGGCTGTTTCCCGTACTATTTTAGATATTTTGGTATAGTGAATATGACTGATATGCGGGAAAATATGATGCTCGACCTGATGATTAAGTCCGCCGGTAAACCAGTTGACAATTTTGTTTTTTGTCGAAAAGTTTACTGTGGTAAACAACTGATGTATGGCCCAGGTGTTTTTCATAGTACCTGATCGATCGGGTAGGGGCATATCGGCCTCATCAATTACGTGGGCTAATTGAAATACCACACTTAAAATCACACCTGCAGTATAATGCATTACGAAAAAACCAATTGGCACTTTCCACCAGGCGATATCGAGCACAAGAATGGGAAGGACGATCCAGATACTTAGGTAAATAAGTTTGGTAATAACCAGTTTCGTCCATTCAATTTTAGGATTGGGAAACTCCCCGTAAGATAGTTTGCGCTTTAAATAGCGCTTCATCTGCATAAAATCTGTAGTTAAAGCCCAGTTGAAAGTAAGCAGACCGTACAAAAAGATAGAGTAATAATGCTGAAAACGATGGTGTTTGTACCATTTAGCGTGTTTTGAGAAGCGCAGAATGCGTCCTGCTTCGAGATCTTCATCATGCCCATGAATATTGGTATAGGTGTGGTGTAACACATTGTGTTGCACCTGCCAGTTGTAAACATTTCCGGCAAGAATGTAGATGCTGCTCCCCATGAGTTTATTTACCCATTTTTTCTTTGAAAATGAGCCGTGATTGCCGTCGTGCATGACATTCATTCCCACACCGGCCATACCCACACCCATCACAATAGTGAGCAGCAACTGTGCCCAGCCGGGAAGATCAAGCGTGAGTAACAGGAAATAAGGAGCTAAAAAAATGGAGAACATCACCGCAGTTTTAAGGTAAAGTTTCCAGTTACCGGTACGTTCTACATTATTCTCTTTAAAATAGGCATTTACGCGTTTATTAAGGGTTCGGAAAAATTTAGCCGAATCTACCCTTGAAAATTTAATTGTTTTGATCTGTTCCATAATAATTCTGCTTTGCAAAACCCCAGAGCCGGGGTGTTTGTAATGCAACCTCAAAAATAACATTTATATCTTTTTAAGGTCTGTAAATACTGCAATTTAACGCAGTAAAACCTAATTTTGTTGCGGTAATTCGCAATTATGGAACTCATACAACACTATTTCCCCAATCTTACAGAAAAGCAAGTTTCGCAGTTTGAAAAACTCAACGACCTGTATCAGGACTGGAACCTGAAAATCAATGTCGTTTCCCGCAAGGATATTGACGAGATTTATCTGCGTCACGTGCTCCACTCTTTAGGAATCGCAAAAATACAAAGTTTTAACGCGGGCAGTAGTGTGCTTGACGTAGGTACAGGCGGCGGATTCCCGGGTGTGCCTCTGGCGATTTTATTTCCTGAAACGCAATTTCATCTGGTAGACAGTATTGGAAAAAAAATCAAGGTTGTTGACGAGGTTGTTGCAGGATTAGGTCTGGAAAATGTAAAAACTACAAATGATAGAGTTGAAAATATTGAAGGTACCTATGATTTCATTGTAAGCCGCGCGGTCGCACAGATGGAAACCTTTGTACACTGGACTAAAGGTAAAATTGCCAAAAAAAGTACGCATACGCTTAAAAATGGAATAGTGTACTTGAAAGGTGGCGATTTGTCTGAAGAATTAAAAGATTTTCCGAAGGCTACGGTTTACGATCTATCTGATTATTTTGAGGAGGACTTTTTTGAGACTAAAAAGGTGGTGCATTTGCCTTTAAAATTTAAGGGCTAAATTAGAAAAAGCGACTTTTTAAAGTCGCTTTTTTTAGGTTCGCAGCATATTGAAGTAGGTGCGGTTACACCTGCTGCCAAAACTTTTTAAGAATTCCTGTGCCCGGTTTAAGAAAGTGGTACGTTCCTGCTGATCGATTTCAAGCAAGGTATCTTCAAGTTCCTTAAGCTTCTCATCGATGCTCTCAGGATCCCGTACCAAATATAATTTCTCTTTTTTTCGGGTTATTTTTCGGTTTCTTTTCTTCTTGGTGACGTCAATAACAGAATATTTTACCTTCAGGACGTACATTTTCTTTTCATCATTCTCCATATCTCCTCATTTTAATTTGTGTAAAAGTACTAAAAATATTGTTTTGGTAACATTAAATTTACATTTAAGTAACATTTAGATAATATATGATCAAAAAAAATGCCACTTATTGAAAGTGGCATTTAAGATTATTGAGAATTATATTATTCTCCCATAAAAGGATACCTGTAGTCGGTAGGTGTTACAAAGGTTTCTTTGATTAAACGTGGAGAAACCCAACGCAGCAGGTTTAATGCACTACCCGCTTTATCGTTGGTACCTGAAGATCTTGCACCCCCAAAAGGCTGCTGACCTACAACTGCACCGGTAGGTTTGTCATTGATATAAAAGTTACCGGCCGCATTTTGTAAAGCCTGGGTCGCCTCGGTAATGGCGTAGCGATCTGCAGCCATCACAGCACCTGTGAGCGCGTATTCACTGGTGGTATCCACAAGTTTAAGAGTTTCGCTCCAGTTTTGGTCCTCATATACGTATATGGTAACAACCGGGCCAAACAATTCGGTGGTCATAGTAGTGTATTTAGGATCTGTTGTTAAGATAATTGTGGGCTCTACAAAATATCCTTTTGACTTGTCGTAATTACCACCGGCTATAACTTCAGCATTGTCGTCTTTTTTAGCCTGATCAATATATTTTGCAAGCTTATCAAAAGAACCTTCGTGAATCACAGCGGTAATGAAGTTATTCATATCTTCTGGAGATCCCATTTTAAAAGACTTGATATCTTTAGTGACTAAATCTTTCACTTCCGGCCATATCGATTTGGGGATGTAAACACGGCTGGCCGCACTGCATTTTTGTCCCTGAAATTCAAAAGCACCTCGCGAAATTGCTGTTGCCACCTGTTGCGGATTAGCGGTAGGGTGTGCGAGTATAAAGTCTTTTCCTCCCGTTTCCCCAACGATACGCGGGTACGTTTTATAGTTGTGAATATTGGCGCCAATTTTTGCCCAAATTCCTTTAAATACCGTTGTTGAACCGGTGAAATGTATTCCTGCAAAATCCGGACTGTCCAGCACGGTATCTGTGATCATTTCAGGATCACCCATAACCATATTAATCACTCCGGCTGGTACCCCGGCTTCTTCAAAAACTTCCATTATGACCTGGGCTGAGTACACCTGGCTGTCACTAGGCTTCCAAACCACGGTGTTTCCCATAAGTGCAGCAGAGGCCGGTAAATTTCCGGCGATAGCCGTAAAGTTAAATGGGGTAATGGCATACACAAAACCTTCCAGCGGACGGTATTCTACACGGTTCCAGGCCGCAGAGGTAGATTCCGGCTGGTCTGCGTAAATCTCACTCATATATTGCACATTGAAACGTAAAAAATCAATGAGTTCACAGGCTGAATCGATTTCCGCCTGAAAAATGTTTTTGGACTGAGCCAGCATAGTGGCAGCGTTAATTTTAGCGCGATACGGTCCCTGAATGAGTTCTGCAGCTTTTAAGAAAATACCTGCGCGGTGCTCCCAGGGCATTTGAGACCACTTTTTTCGGGCCTCAAGTGAAGCTGCGATTGCCGCTTCAATATGCTTTTTTTCTGCAAGATTATACTCACCCAGTTTGTGCTGGTGCTCGTGCGGAGGGGCCATCGTACTGGTGCTTCCGGTTTCTATTTTTTTACCGTCTATATAAAGGGGTACATTTATGGTACTGTTGTAGAGTTCTTTATAGGCCTTTAAAACTTCCTCACGCTCGGGTGTTCCGGGCGCGTAGGTCTTAACGGGCTCATTAATTGCTACGGGTACTTCAAAAAATCCTGTTGACATGCTTAGTTCTTTTTTTTGGTTTTTCCACAGGAGTGGAAGATTTCTAATGTTTTGGAGGCATTAGAGGGATTATTTTTAATGGCGCGAAAGTTACAAAATTCTAAAGCCACGCCCTAAGAATATAGCTAGAGTGTTTAAGGAAGTTACGTTAAGGGTAATAACTTTCGTAAAAAGCTGAGCTCTATCAATTTAAGTTGAATCGAGAGTTGAGCTTAAATGTAGGTATCGCTACCTGAAATTGAGTTGAACTGCTGTAGTTAATCATGGTGTAATGACCATTCATAGCTCCGAATGGAGATTTTAGCAAACAGCCGGAAGTGTATTTATGATGATCTCCGGGCTGAATCACAGGTTTTTTACCGATAACCCCTTCGCCGGTTACTTTTTCCATATCATTAAGCGAATCAAAAATATTCCAGGATCTGCTGAGTAATTTAACGATATCCCTGGTGGTATTGGTTATGGTTATGGTGTAACCAAAGGCATAAAAAACTTCACTGTTTTTTGAGAAAGCGCCTTCAAAATGCGTTTCGACCGAAACTTTAATACCTTTAGTTACTTGCTCTACCATTATCAATAGGTTGCTGCTGTGATCATTAAAAATAAGAATACACCCATCCCGGACAAGACTAAAAATACAAAATTCAGGATTAAAAATTTCAGGAAGGTGCGCAGTCTTCTTTCCCGGTAAAAATTGCGCAGCGCTTTATAAAAGTAAAATGGACAAATAAAGCTAATGAAAAGCATACTAAGTACCGACTGGGTTAGTAAAAAATCTGGAATGGCCAGTAGTAATAAGCCTACAAACATAAATGAGAATATGTGGAACACAAAAATGACGTGTTCGATATAATTATGCGGGCATGAAAGTTTTAGGAAGCGTCTTAGGATTGCAAGAACAACTGCAAAAAAACTTCCTAAATAGGGAATCGAGATCGCTTTTTGAAGCCAGGGATATTTTGTGTTCTTAATCTCATTTAAAGCGGTTGTATAGGATTCTTTTTTAGTATACAGCGGTATGAAGGCCAGTGCAAAAAAAGGGGTAAAGAAAAAGATGAACAAGGGAGTTTTGTCAATCATATATTCCCAAAACTCGAGTGGGTCGTCTAAAATCTTATTAATTGCAAGACTTTTTTGATAGAGCCAAATGTTGGTTCGGGTTTTAGGATACTTAAGACTGTCGAGAGCCTGTTCCGGTCTGTTGATAGAAGTAGAAGCACTGAATTTGGTAAAAAGTTCAATTTTGTTTTTGGTACGCACATAAAATTCAAGCGAGTCGACCTCCTCGGAAGAGCGATATTGAAAAGGTAGTGCGGTACTAGAATCCTGAGTCTCGTTGCGGCTTTCCTGTATATAATGCGATATGGAATCTAAAGGTATATTCTGGATACCATCTTTATTGTTGATTATGATATTATTCCAGTCTATGTCATTTGTACTAGTTTCTTTATTTTCAAAAAAAGCCAGCAAGCCACTTAAAACAAAGTAAATGATACTTACGCTTAAATAAAACCGAAAAGGATTTGCATACGTTAACCGCTTTCCGCTTACATAATCGTGGGTGATAGTCCCCGGTTTGAAAAGAAGGTCTTTAATAGTGTACCGAAATCGGGAATCGTAGTTAAAAATACTTCCTGCAAATTCCCGGAAGTAATTCCCTAAAGAAAGTTTTTGCCTGGAGTTAATCTGGCCGCAATAAGAGCAATAGCGGTCGCTCAATTCCAGAGGATGCCCGCAATTTAAGCAGGTATTTCCTCGTTCGTAAATAGGGACTTTTGGTTTTTGTTCAACCGGTTTTTGCACAGTCTAGACAGAATTTAAACAACAATGGTTCCTGATTCATAACGAAGTTATTATAAATCTGCCAATACTGGCGACAGGCATCCGGTTATTCTCGCCGTACATTAGAAATAGAAGTGGATAGTGCATTGCCCACTCCTATTAACTCATCAAACCGCCCGCCCGGTGGCCGGTAATAAACCAATACATCATATTCATTTTCAGTTTGCCAGAAATCTCCACTTACGGGATCCTGGGGAAGTTTTTTCCCATTTCTGGCTACAACATATTTATAGTTGTAGTAACCCTGCTTTAATAAAAGAGCCGTTTCATAACGGCCATTATCAGCATTAAAATACATACGTGTGGCATCTTCCAGATCATAATTATTAAAATTACCGTAGATGAAAATTTCTTCACCTTTAGCGAGTTGTGGGTGATTCAGGCTAAAATGAATCCAGGCATATTCTGCGTGAACCCTGGGATCAGAGCCTTGCATAGTGCGAATGACGAAATTTCCGTTGATATCCGGGTTGTAGGTGTATTCCTGATTGGCTCTGGTAGGATTGCCATACAAATAATTATGATAAAGGTCCTGAAGATCTACAAACTGAACGCGGTTTGTAGCAGTGCGTATATTTTTATTGTCAAAATCAAAAAATTCATTGCCGCCGTAAAAGGAACTTTCCTCATCATAACGATATTCAAGCCTGCTGCCTATGCTGTACTGTGGCTCCAGGCTACCTATGGTGTTTTTGACGTTGTTATTTTGAATTATTAGTGTTTTGACATTGGTTTTGGGATTAATCAGCGGGTTTTCCCCGGAATCAACAAAGAAATTCACCACCTGTTTGTGATCTATAGATTGCAGATTTCGACTTCTCAGAACTTCGACCCCTACGCTCACCAGAGGATTGTATATCATAAATTTACGGGAGAAGATGAGTTCATCATCAGCATTAAAAACCTCCAGTAGGTAATTTCCGGTTTTGGTAATCGCGGTGGTGTACTGATTAGGTATAATAAGTTCATAGTGGGTGTACAGTTGTAAAGTACTCACCGAATTGGTGTAATTCATAATCCGCACGTCATCAACCCCGTCTATGTATTCATTTTTTACAAGGACTGACGGGGTCCAGTCATAATTGTAGTGAGTCACGGTATAATAAAAGTCAGATTCATCACCAATGATATCGTCGAAACTCAATCGTAGCGGGGTGCCCAGCTGGATAAGCGGAAGCTGGCTTTGAGCGGTATTTCCATAAAACTGAACCGTTTTTATATAAGGAGGAGCAGGCATTTCGTAAGCAGTCTGGGCAATACTGTTTAGATAAAACAGGAAACTCAAAATAATCGAAAACGTTTTCATGAGGTCTTTAATGCAGATATCCTACAAAGCTAACAAATAAAGTGCCTTATTTTTAAAGAATCTCAATAGGGGGTAAGGGCTTATTTTTAGTGGTCTGAGACGGGGCGCCAATCTTCGCTGCGGTGCGCGTATAATTTTATAAGCGTATTTGTGTAAAAAGGATGTAAAATTTGTAAATTTGCGCACCTCAATTTGGGCAGATTACCTGTTGAGGACGTAAAAAAAACTTTAACATATACTTCCTATGTCAAAAGACATTAAGATCAAAAAAGGTCTTGATATAAAATTGGTGGGTGAGGCTGAGAAAACCCTAGCCGAAGCTCCCAAATCAAGAACTTATGTGATCAAGCCTTCAGATTTTCATCTTGTGACTCCTAAGATGCTTTATAAGGAAGGAGCCAAAGTAAAGGCGGGCGAGCCGCTTTTTTATTCCAAAAAAGATGAGCGTATAAAATTTGTTTCACCTGTAAGTGGTACACTTAGCGAAATAAGAAGAGGTGCCAAGCGTGTGATAACCCACCTGGTTATTGAAGCAGATGGTACCGATGCGACTCAAGAGTTTTCTAAACTGGACGTAAACAATGCTGACGCAGAATCTATAAAAGAGCGTATGCTTGAAGCCGGTTTATGGCCGTTTATTAAACAAAGACCTTATGATATCATTGCCGCGGTGGATACTACTCCCGAGGCAATTTTTGTTTCGGGGCACAACAGTGCGCCTTTGGCACCAGATTATAACTTCAGTCTTAAAGGCAAGGAAGCTGCTCTTCAGGCTGCAATTACGGCTCTTGGTAAACTTACAAGGGGTAAGATACATCTGGGTGTTGCAAAAGGCTCAAATTCTGTTTTTGCTAATCTAAGCGGTGTTGAGATACATACTGTTGCAGGACCGCATCCCAGTGGAAATGTAGGAACTCAGATTAATAAAATAAGACCGGTAAATAAAGGAGAAACCATCTGGACAATAGCTCCCGAAAATCTTGCGATCATCGGGGAATTGTTTTTGACCGGGAAATTTAATCCGGAGCGTGTTATCAGCGTTTCGGGTTCAAGTGTAAAGAAGCCACAATATTATAAGACCAAGATAGGGGCCGAGGTTTCAACCTTTGTTTATTCCGCAGGTGTAGAAGGGGATAATGTGCGTATGGTTTCTGGTAATGTGCTTACCGGAGATCAGGTAAGTGCAGATGGTCACCTGGGATATTATCACAAGGAGTTTACGGTAATTCCCGAAGGTGATGATTATGAATTTTTCGGGTGGAATAAACCGGTATTTAATAAGATATCATCCTCTCGTGCTCTTACGTTCTCGTGGTTATTCCCAAATAAAAAATACGATCTGAATACTAATACAAACGGAGAGCACCGTGCTTTTGTGGTAACCGGAAATTACGAAGAAGTATTTCCGTTAGATATTTATCCACTTCAGCTCTTAAAGGCTTGTATGGTAGAAGATTTAGACGCGATGGAAGCTTTAGGTCTCTATGAAGTAGCTCCTGAAGATTTTGCACTTACCGAATTTATATGTGTTTCAAAACAACCTCACCAAGCAATAATTCGTAAAGGACTAGATTTAATGCACGCAGAAATAGGATAATAGCTATGGGATTAAAAGAAAAATTACACAGTATTAAAGAAGATTTTAAGGGTAAAAAAATGGCGCCTGCGTTTAACGCATTGCATACCTTTTTATATACTCCTAATGAAACAACGCACAGCGGCTCTCATATAAGATCTGTAGATGACCTGAAGCGTACGATGAACACCGTGATTATGGCCTTATTGCCGGTTTTGGTTTGGGGTATTTTTAATGCGGGATATCAACATTATGCTGCGATTGATGCGGCAAATGGGGTTGTGCGGGAAGCCAGCCTGTTTGGTAACTTTTTCACCTGGGACAATTTTGTGATGGGAGCCTGGACGGTGCTTCCCCTCGTTATTGTTTCTTATGGCGTAGGATTGGCGGTAGAATTTGTTTTTGCCGTGATTAAGGGTCATGAGGTTGAAGAAGGTTATCTCGTAACCGGAATGCTTGTTCCCCTTATTGTTCCGATAGATATTCCACTTTGGATGCTTGCGGTAGCAGTAGTTTTTGGAGTAATAATCGGAAAGGAAGTTTTTGGCGGTACCGGAATGAATATTCTCAATCCTGCGCTGACTATCCGTGCATTTTTATTCTTTGCATACCCTACCTGGATGAGTGGTGATAAAGTTTGGGTTCATGGAGCTAAAGCTGCTGCCGGTACACCAGATGCTTTTTCGGGAGAAACAATTTTGGGATCGTATGCACAGAACAGTTCGGTAGTGTATGATTTTGCCGATAAGTTTTTTGGATTCATACCAGGCTCTGTAGGGGAGACTTCGACCTTTCTTATTTTATTAGGAGGCTTGTTCCTGATGTTTACCAAGATCGCCAGCTGGAGAATAATTTTAAGCGCAATAGTGGGAGCTGCTGTAATGGGATTGATTTTTAACGGAGTTGTAGATCAGGGTTGGATTACAGAGAGCAGTAAATTTTACGGGCTTATGAGTACCCCATACTGGGAGCATCTAATTATTGGAGGTATCGCATTTGGTATCGTGTATATGGCGACCGACCCTGTTTCAGGAGCGCAAACGAATACCGGTAAATACTGGTACGGTTTTCTTATTGGATTCTTTTCAATTATGATTCGTGTATTTAACCCGGCATATCCCGAAGGAGTGTTCCTTGCAATTCTCCTTATGAATGTGTTTGCACCAACCATAGATCATTATGTGGTGCAGGCAAACGTGAAAAAACGTATGAAACGTTTAAAACCTAAAACGGCTTAATAATGGCAAATACAGATAAAAACAGTTATACGGTAATCTTTGCAGTGGTGATGGTACTCGTTGTGGGATCATTACTCGCTTTTACTGCTTCAAGCCTTAAACCCACTATTACCGAGAATGAGCGCTTTGAAAAGCAGCAAAACATTCTGTATGCGATGGGTATCAATGAGAATGTTGAAGGCTCTGTAAATTTTATTCCTACGAGCGAGGTTGAAGCCGAGTTTGGGAAATACATTAAAGAGCAATTGGTAATTCAGGATGGAAAGATTGAAAAGGATTCATCTGCCTATCTAATCGATTTAAAGCAACAACTTGCTAAAGATGATTCAGAACGTAAGCTTCCGCTTTTCATAGGTGAAAAGGACGGTAAAGATTACTATATCATCCCGATGTATGGTAAAGGTCTTTGGGATGCTATCTGGGGTTTTATCGCTCTTGATGAAAACTATGTAGTGCAGGGGGTTTATTTTGATCACAAAGGGGAAACTCCTGGCCTGGGTGCTAATATTAAAGAGCGCTATTTCATGGATGACTTTACCGGAGAAGAGATTATGTCTGGTACAAACTACGAAGGAATCACAGTTGCCAAAGGAAATAACGATCCGCTTAACGAACGTAAAGATGACGGAAAGGTTGATGCCCTTGCCGGAGCAACCATAACCGGTAACGGGGTGACAGCAATGATTAACAGCACCGTTAAATTATATATCCCTTACTTAAAAGACTTAAAAATATAATTATGGCATTACTATCTAAAAAAGACAGAGGTTTAATTCTGGACCCACTTGCAGATAATAACCCTATTACGATTCAGGTATTGGGTATATGCTCTGCTCTTGCAATTACGGCACAGCTTAAAGCTTCCATCGTAATGGGAATTTCAGTAATGTTTGTACTTGCAGTGGGGAATGTGGTGATTTCGCTTATGCGAAATATTATTCCTTCCAAAATACGTATCATCGTTCAGCTTGTAGTGGTAGCTGCACTTGTAATCATAGTTGACCAGGTTCTGAAAGCTTTCGCATACGAACTGAGTAAAACCCTGTCTGTTTTCGTAGGGTTGATTATTACCAACTGTATTATTATGGGGCGTTTCGAGGCATTTGCGTTAGGTAACGGTCCCTGGAGGTCATTTCTGGACGGCATAGGTAATGCAGCGGGATACGCACTCATCCTTGTTATGGTTGGTTTTTTTAGAGAATTATTAGGATCTGGAACCTTACTTGGTTTTCCGGTTCTAGGTAATCCTATCGAAAAAACAGGACTTTATGCTATAGGTTATGAAAACAACGGTTTTATGTTGCTTTCGCCAATGGCACTTATTGTAGTGGGTATCATTATCTGGGTACAACGCTCCAGAAATAAAGAACTAATAGAAGAAAACTAAAGATTACGGGTTGAGGTTAACCCTCAAGTCTAACTTTTCATAATTAAACTATGGAACACGTAGAGTTATTTTTTAAATCAATATTCATAGACAATATGGTATTTGCCACCTTCCTTGGAATGTGCTCTTACCTTGCAGTGTCTAAAAAAGTTTCCACCGCTGTAGGTCTGGGAGCTGCCGTAATCTTCGTTCTTGCAGTAACTGTACCTATGAACTGGTTACTGGATCAGTATGTTTTACGACCCGGGGCTTTAGTGTGGTTAGGAGCGGAGTATGCAGATTATGATCTAAGTTTTCTTTCCTTTATTCTCTTCATCGCAACCATTGCAACGATGGTGCAGCTTGTTGAGATTGTAGTTGAGAAATTTGCTCCCGCATTATACACTTCATTAGGTATATTTTTGCCTCTTATTGCTGTAAACTGTGCGATTTTGGGAGGTTCTTTGTTTATGCAATCTCGTGATATTGCCACTTTAGGTCTGGCTTTTAATTACGGTCTGGCTTCGGGTATTGGTTGGTTCTTAGCTATTCTTGCTATTGCCGCTATTCGCGAAAAAATACGCTATTCTAATGTACCTGCACCTTTGAGAGGTTTAGGTATCACTTTTATCATTACCGGTCTTATGGCAATAGGTTTTATGAGCTTTGGCGGGATGTTAACAGGAGGTGATGAGAAAACGGAAGAAACTGACGAAGCAGCACAAGTTGAAACGATAACCCAGGATAACGATGCTGAAGAGCCCTTAGCTGAAGTATCTAAAGAACTAAATAATAAATAGTATGTTTTTAGCAAGTACAGGAGGAGTTATTGCAGCAACAGTAGTAGCCTTTTTGGTTTTAACCATTGTTTTAGTTGGTCTACTGCTTTTTGCAAAAGAGAAGTTATCACCTTCAGGCCCCGTAACTATTACAATCAACGGGGAAAAGAAGGTAGAAGTAGATTCAGGTAGTTCATTACTTTCTACTTTAGGTGGAAAAAAAGTGTTTTTACCTTCTGCCTGTGGGGGTGGTGGTACCTGTATTCAATGTGAATGCCACGTACTTTCTGGTGGTGGTGAGGCATTACCTACTGAAACGCCACATTTTACCCGTAAAGAGCTTGCGTCTGGTGCGCGTTTGGCTTGCCAGGTAAAAGTAAAACAGGATATGGAAATTACCATTCCTGAAGAAGTATTTGGTATTAAGAAATGGGAGGCAACTGTGGTACGTAACTACAATGTGGCTTCTTTTATCAAGGAATTTGTGGTAGAAATTCCTGAAGATATGGATTACAAAGCAGGTGGTTATATTCAGATAGAAATTCCTGAGACAACCGTTAAGTTTGAGGATATGGATATCACCGCGCATCCTGAAGAGCACGATGATCCTAAAAAATTCCAGGAAGAGTGGGATAAATTTAAACTTTGGCCACTCGTGATGAAAAATACCGAAGTGGTAGAGCGTGCCTACTCTATGGCTTCTTATCCTGCTGAAGGACGTGAGATCATGCTTAACGTGCGTATCGCAACCCCACCTTTTGATCGTGCTAAGGGAGGCTGGATGGATGTAAATCCGGGTGTGGCTTCATCTTATATTTTCAGCAGAAAGAAAGGGGATAAAGTAACGATTTCCGGTCCTTACGGTGAATTCTTTATCAACGAGTCTGATGCAGAAATGCTGTATGTAGGCGGTGGAGCCGGTATGGCGCCAATGCGTTCTCATTTGTACCACTTATTTAAAACTTTAAAGACTGGTCGAAAGGTAACCTACTGGTACGGAGGTCGTTCTAAACGCGAGTTGTTTTATTTAAAGCATTTTTATGATCTTGAGAAAGAATTTGACAATTTCAAGTTCTATCTGGTACTTTCTGAACCATTAGAAGAAGATAACTGGAAGGTAAAAGAAGATATAAACAGCCCAGGAGATGGTTTTGTAGGTTTCGTTCATAATGCTGTAATTGAACAGTATTTGAGTAAACACGATGAACCTGAAGAAATTGAATTGTATTTCTGTGGCCCTCCGCTTATGAATAAGGCAGTTCAAAAGATGGGAGAAGATTTTGGTATTCCTGATGAGAATATCCGTTTTGATGACTTTGGAGGTTAATCCAAAAATAATCCTGGAAAAGCCGTTGCGAAAGTAGCGGCTTTTTTCATTTTAAAACTACAGCAATGTATCTTTGCACTATGGCAGAACTTCTTACCGAACAGGAACGGCATAATCTGGCGATGAATATCGTAGGAAAAGATCTGGAATCTCAGGGTTTTGAGTTTTTAGGAGTCAATTCGCAATTGAAGCGCAATCCTCAGTTTGTTGCTTTAAGAGATAAAAAGCTACATTTTGTTATTGTTCGGGCGGTACAATATCCTGATGATCCTCAAGTTTATGATGTGGACTTTATGCAGGAAATGAAGGCTCACGCAGAAAAGTTTAATGCAAAAATCTTTTATGCAGGAGTAGGGCTGGGCAGCAACACAGATTATGGGAAACCTGTAGAAAAAGGAAATAGCTACACACAAGTTTATAATGGTCTTCAGGAAGTTTTCTAAATACTTTTTTCTTAGTATGAAATTCAATTTAAAAATACTTATTGGCTGCATATTATTAACAGGTTTTAGCTCCTGTCAGCCGGAAAAGAATTTAGTAGTCTACAACGGGCAAGCTTTGGGAACCAGTTATCAGCTGCAGTTTTATGCTTCAGAGCGTTTTGATTTGGTTCGTCAGTTTGACTCTACTATAGCTGCGATTAATAAATCGATGAGTACCTACCAGCCCGACTCAGATATTTCACAAATTAATGCTGGTGATACTACCGTTATAGTAGATGACATGTTTAAAGAAGTATTGGCACTGTCACGCACGGTATATAAAGCTTCCGGCGGTTACTATGATCCTACAGTAGGTATTTTGGCTAATGCCTATGGTTTTGGTCCTGATAAACCCTTAAAAAAGCTTGATTCAGCTACCATAGATTCGCTGAGACAGTTTGTAGGTCTTGACAAGATCAGGATTTCGCCGGAAGGCAAAATAAAGGAAGAAACCTTTCCTGTCTATTTAGATTTTAACAGCATAGCCAAAGGTTATTGTATTGATCAGATTGGAAAAATGCTCGAGCAAAACGGGGTTGAAGATTACCTGATTGAACTGGGTGGAGAACTTTTAGCCAAGGGAAAGAATAGAGATAAAGGTCAGGCCTGGCGCGTGGGAATCGAAAACATAAATGCTCCGATAGATAATCGTACTTATACCGAAGCTGTAGAACTCAAAGACCTCGGGATGGCAGGATCTGGAAATTACCGTAAATACCGCACAGATTCTTTAACCGGTGCGATGTACGTACACACGATTAATCCCCTGACCGGCAGAGCAGAAAAGAGTGATGTGCTTAGTTCAACCGTCATAGCGTCTACCTGCGCAGAGGCCGATGCTTATGCAACTGCGTTTATGGCAATGGGTTTTGAGCGTTCAAAGTCGCTTTTAGAAAATGACAAAAATCTGGCTGCTTACCTTATGTTTACTAAAAAGGGATCAGACTCGGTATATGTTTATTGCTCAGAGTCATTTAAGCCATATCTGGTCAAAACTAAAAAATAAGACTGAAATGTCCTTTTACTTCAATCCCTTCGGGTAGAACAAGTCGAAACCAAAAGTCATCTGGTATGAGTAATTTATTGAGATACGTACCATCCCAACCTGCCGAGTCTGCTTGTAACTGCTTTAGCAATTTACCATAGCGATCGTAGATGAAAACCTGAGCCCCGGGGTATTCATTGAGTCCGGTCAGGTGCCAAGTATCGTGATAGCCATCATTATTAGGTGTAAAATACCTTGGGTAGTCCAGCACTAGAAAGCGATTCGTTATGACCGTCCCGCAACCGTTACGATCTCTGACTGAAATGTAATGATATCCTGCAGAGAGCCCATTAAATGTTCGTATTTGCAAAAAGGGACCATCATCTATTGAAAATTCATAATCTCCATTTCCTGAAACCTCGATTGTTACTCCGTTTTGCGGATAGTTGAGACCGGTGACCTGAATTTCAAGTATTTCGGCCTTCGACGAAGGGAGTACTTCAATAGTTTTAGTCGTGCTGCAGCCAGCCTCATTATACACACTTATAGTATAGGTGCCCGGCTCATTAATGCTAATCTCATTTAAAGAATTGCCTTCTTCTCCGGTACTCCATTTGTAATAAGTAAACCCGGGACTTACACTAAGATTTACAGGTATTTGTAAATCGGTACAATAGTAAAGGGTTTCTGGAAATTCAAATTGCGGACTTTCATTTACTTCGATCTCAAATGATGTATCTGAGTGACAACCGCTGCGATTATCAACTACACGCATAAAAATCTGTTGGGATACTGGCGTGTTGTTATAGATAGGGCTGAGTCTGTTTTCATCCAGATCGCGGTCTGTAGCATCTGCATAGAAGTTTACGGAGTAATGTGTGACATCCTGCCCCGACAGTGCTTCCAAATATTTTTCTGTCAGATTGAAACTCAAATTGCTTTCCTCACCCCTGCAGGCAACTAGCGCTGTAAGAGTCGTCAGGGAAGGCGGAGTGGAATAGGATATATCTAGAGCATCTTTAAGCCTGCAGCTGCCACGCGTAATCTCATAATATACCCGCGCTCCAGATTCAGGGATGTTCAGACTGCTGACTGCATTTTGACCGTTGTCGCGATCCTCTTCTGTTGTGTAAAATACTATTTCCTGATCTGTCCTTGAGTTTATAATTTGATTTCCTAAAACCAATAAATCATAATCTTGATTATACACCGTACCACACAAATAAACGTTTACAGGATTTTCATTGACCAGATTACCTGTGACTCTGATTTCAAAGGGAACAATCTCAGAACAAGAATTCAGAGGACTGTAAATACGTGCATAGATTATCTCCCGGTCAATGGTGTTTGTATATAAATCAGGCAGTTCATTGATTGCCAGATTTGCATCTCCCAGTTCTTGATGAAAACTTACACGGGTATCTGGATAATCCTGTAAAATAAAGTTGCGTTGATCGGTAAGATTGTAAGTATTAGTTTCGGTTAGAGAACAAATTTCTAAATCTTCCGGTGTATTAAACCCGGTTGTGGTGGGTGTTGTAGCACTTCCGGTTAGATTGATGTCGAAACCGGCAGAACCACTGGCGCGGTCTATAAGAATATAATAGATTTCTCCTGCACCAGCATCAAATTGCTTTAAGATAACCGTTACCGTCTGAGCCAGGCCCTTCTTCAGTATCAATTTCGGTATTGTTTAGACCGGTATTTGCGTTAACGTTAGCTGAAGGAGGGTACGTACTGCTGCAGCGAATTGCATTTCCAAGATTTTGACAATTCTGTACCGGTCCGTAAACAGCAAAATCGTAGTCATCGTCTGAATTTTCGGGAACAATATCAAATGTAAAACTCCCTGCCTGATCAATTTCTACTTTGAACCAGGCAGTTTGATTATTAAACGAATAACAGGGAGGCGGGATATTACCGGGAAGGCTAAATTCATCAAAACCTACTCCGCTGGGTTGAATACCTAAGGGCGTATCCCCGCATAGAACTATGGCATCAGTACAATCGTTGGCATTCTGAGCGTTTAAAATCCCAAAAAATGCCATTATTAAGATGATTGCAATTTTTTTCATGAGGTTGGTTTATAACAAACCGGTAAAATTTCGCCTTTGGCAAGACGGTACATATCAACCTCTGCAGCGGTTAGTGTTGCCGTATAATCCAATTCTTTTACATTAAAGCCGATGCTGCGCAACTTATCAAAATAATCTCTGCCGTAAACCCGTACATGATCGTACTGACCAAAAATTGCCGCACGTTTTTCGGGATCTGTAATGCTATCATCTTCAAAGGTTTTGCTTCGTGATAAATCCTGAGGTATTTGTAAGACAGCCATTCCGCCAGGTTTTAAAACCCGAAATAATTCCTGCATAGCTTTGGTATCATCCGGAATATGCTCTAAAACATGATTGCACAAGATGATATCGTAAGCATTATCCTCGAAAGGGAGCTCGCAAATATCTGCTTTTACATCTGCCAAAGGCGAAAGCAGATCGGTTGTGGTGTAATCAAGATTTTTGAGTTTACGAAAGCGT
>CAYNMH010000033.1:0-19499 GCA_964398145.1 uncultured Flavimarina sp.
AAGCCGGCAATGTGGTTGATGCTGATTTTCAGATGTATGCGTTTGATTGGGAGTTACCAAAAATCCTTAAGAAGTATAAGTAGTTTAGAAAAAATAGGATTAGGTGATTAAATCGTTTGCTGAAAAATGTACATTTAAAAAAAGCAATACGAATTACACGAAACTATTATGAATTACAAAGATAAAATGCTGCGCGACGATGCGCTCAAGGAAAAAACAATTGTCGTAACCGGAGGTGGCAGTGGTCTGGGAAAATCAATGACCAAATACTTCCTGGAACTGGGAGCCAACGTGGCCATCACTTCCAGAAATCTCGATAAACTTAAAAATACCGCTCAGGAACTAGAGGATGAGACCGGTGGCACCTGTTTTGCCGTGCAATGCGATGTTCGGCATTACGAGCAAGTCGAGGCTATGCGCGATACCGTTGTAGAACGTTTTGGCAGTGTTGACGTGCTTCTTAATAATGCCGCAGGTAATTTCATTTCGCCTACCGAGCGACTCTCAGCCAACGCCTTTGATGTGGTAATTGACATTGTGCTTAAAGGCAGTAAAAACTGCACTCTGGCATTTGGTAAACACTGGATTGACCAGGGCGAAAAGAATAAAACCATTCTCAATATTGTGACCACTTACGCCTGGACAGGTTCTGCATATGTGGTGCCCAGTGCCACGGCAAAGGCGGGCGTGCTGGCGATGACGCGTTCGCTGGCCGTAGAATGGGCCAAGTACGGCATACGCTCTAACGCGATTGCACCCGGCCCCTTCCCTACTCCCGGTGCCTGGGAACGCCTGCTTCCGGGTGAGCTGGCAGAAAAGTTTGACCTGTCTAAAAAAGTACCGCTGCGCCGTGTAGGTGAGCATCAGGAACTGGCCAATCTGGCAGCTTATCTGGTTTCTGATTTTTCGGCTTATGTAAACGGCGAGGTCATCACCATAGACGGCGGCGAATGGCTTGAAGGTGCCGGACAATTCAATTTGCTTCAGGATATCCCGGAGGAATTATGGGATCAGCTTGAAGCTTTGGTTAAGGCCAAACGCAAAGGCTAAAGCTTTTTTTATAATTACTTTAAAATAAGTGACTTTAAATGGGGCTTTTTAAAACTAGTTTATTAGTTTTAAAACCCCTACACGCCTCTTTCGGCACACACTAACACTAATTTTAAATACTTTTGAATGAAGACAACTAAACTCTGGGTCTTAGGCCTTTCCCTCTTTCTACTGGGAAGCATCAGGGCCCAAAATGTGGAAACCAAAGCTACTGCGACACCCATTGCACAGGGACAGATTCCGGTAGATTCCAAAGTCAAAATCGGTAAACTCGATAACGGACTTACCTATTACATTCGCAACAACGGCAAGCCGGAAGATAAGGTAGAATTGCGCCTGGTCGTCAATGCCGGATCCATCTTAGAAAATGATGAGCAGCAGGGGCTTGCCCATTTTATGGAACACATGAATTTTAACGGGACAACCAATTTTCAGAAGAACGAACTGGTAGATTACCTGCAAAGTATCGGGGTCAAGTTTGGTGCCGATCTAAATGCTTATACCAGTTTTGACGAAACCGTATACATTCTACCCATTCCCAGTGATGATCCTGAAAAGTTGGAAAAAGGATTTCAAATTCTGGAAGACTGGGCTCACAACACCAACCTTACCGATGAGGCTATCGACGGCGAGCGCGGCGTGGTACTAGAAGAATACCGCCTGGGGCTGGGTCCCGATAAGCGTATGACGCAGGAATATCTGCCTAAAATGCTTTACGGTTCCAAATATGCTGAGCGTTTGCCTATAGGTAAAAAAGAGGTGCTTGAAAATTTTGACTACGAGACCCTGCGTAACTTTTACAACGACTGGTACCGCCCGGAGCTTATGGCTGTAGTAGCTGTGGGTGATCTGGACGTAACCACTTTAGAACAAAAAATCAAAGAGCATTTTGGACGAATTAAATCTAAAACCAACGCACCTGAACGCAAGGAGTTTGACCTGCCCAATCATGACGAAACTTTTGTGATCGTGGCTAGTGATCCTGAAGCACCTTTTAGCCGCGTTCAGGTAATGTACAAAGACACGTTTAAGAGTCCGGCAACTCAAACCACACAGGATTATAAGGATTTGGTGGTTCAGAACCTGTTTTCTACTATGCTGAACAACAGGCTGAATGAATTGCGTAATGCAGCAAATCCTCCCTTTATTTTTGGATACAGCTATTATGGCGGCACGTATGCCCGCGATAAAAAGGCCTATCAATCAATTGCTCAAACCAGCGAAACCGGTCAGCTTGAGGGTTTAAAAGCGCTGCTCGAAGAGAATGAGCGTGTGAAGCGTTACGGTTTTCAGGAAGGTGAACTGGAGCGCGCCAAAAAAGAACTGCTTGCAGGTATGGAAAAAGCCTACAAAGACCGCGACAAGCTTGAAAGCGGCCGTATTGTAGGAGAATACATCAACAATTATCTGGAAGAAGAGCCCATCCCGGGTATCGAATGGGAATATGATTTCTACCAAAAAGTGCTTCCTTCAATAGAACTTAAGGACGTAAATGGTCTTATTAAAAATTTTATACACCCAGATAACCGGGTGATTATCCTTACCGGACCCGAGAAAGAAGGACTTGAACCGGTAAAAGAAGATGAAGTTTTGGCCCTGCTTGAAGAAGTTGAGAATGCTGAACTAACTGCCTACGAAGATGAAGCCGTACGCAGTGAACTGCTGGAAAACAAGCCTCAGCCCGGGGAGATCGTTTCTGAAGAAACCCATACCGATCTGGATTATAAGACCTTTACTCTAAGCAATGGTGCCAAAGTAACCTATAAAATCACCGAGTTTAAAAATGACGAAGTGCTGTTTAGTGCATTCAGTTATGGAGGAAGCAGTTTATACTCTGATGAGGACTATCTGGCAACGGTTTATGCCAATGGCGGATTGTCTCAGGCCGGTATTGGCGGACTTTCGCTTAACGATATGAACAAGCTGATGAGCGGAAAGATCGTACAGGTATCGCCCTATATTTCAGGAAGTACCGAAGGATTCCGGGGACAGGCAGCGCCTAAAGATTTGGAAACCCTGTTTCAGGAAGTGTATCTGTACTTTACCGATTTGAATAAAGATGAAGAGGCCTATGCCTCCTTTATTACCAAGCAAAAAAGTTTTTTAGGTAACCTGATGGCAAATCCTAATTTTTATTACCAAAATGAAATTGGTAAAGTTCGCAATGAAGGCAATCCCAGATTTAGCGGCTTCCCTACCCCCGAGAAACTTGATGAGGCCGATTATGATTTGGCGTACAGCAAATATCAGGAACGTTTTGCAGATGCGGGAGATTTCAACTTCTACTTCGTTGGGAATATTGATGAAGCAAAGCTGAAAGAATTTGCCAAGACCTATATAGGCAGCTTACCCGGTAAAAATAGTAATGAAAACTTTGTGGTGCCCGATTTCCGTGTGAAAGATGAGTATCAGAAACTAGTGGTGAATAAAGGGACCGATCCCAAAAGTCAGGTGCAAATCGTTTGGACTGAAGAGACCACTTACGATCCTGAAGAAGCCCTGGAACTCGATGCTTTAGGCGAAGTGCTTACTATTAAGCTGGTAGAGCAGCTGCGCGAAGAAATTGGTGGGGTTTATGGAGTAGGCGCTAATGGCAATCTGCGCAAGTATCCGTACGCCAATGCAAACTTCAGCATCAGTTTCCCCTGCGGACCGGATAATGTGGAGAAATTGACTGAGGCTGCCCTGGCAGAGGTCGAAAAACTTAAAGAAAACGGTCCTACTGCTGAAGATTTGGCTAAAGTAAAAGAGACTTATTTGCAGGAGCGTAAAGACCAGATGCAGCAAAATAGTTTCTGGCTTTCAGTACTTCAGGAAAGCGATGAAGATGATATGGACATTACCCGGATGATGAGCTTCGAAGAGCGCGTACAGGCACTTACCGCAGAAGAGCTTAAAGCGGTGGCCACTAAATACCTGGACGGTAATTATTTTATGGGCGTATTAATGCCGGAAGCCACAGAGTAAATTCTCCCTGGCTTCTGAATATTCATTTAAAAGTCTGTCTTTGATTCATTCAGAGACAGACTTTTAGTATTTAATGCACTTTCAAAGGCAGTACTGCTCGCCCATTGGTTAAAAGCTGTTAACAAAAAGCATTTTATATGCGGGTTATATATCGTATTTTCGCTTAATAATTGTCACAAAACCTATGGGTAAAATTATTGCGATTGCTAACCAAAAAGGAGGCGTAGGGAAAACCACTACTTCGGTTAACCTGGCGGCTTCTCTGGGGGTTCTTGAAAAGAAAGTATTGCTTATTGATGCAGATCCGCAGGCTAACGCCACATCGGGTCTGGGGATTGATGTAGAGACGGTAGAGCTGGGAACCTATCAGTTGCTGGAGCATTCCAGCGCAGCTGAAGAAACCATTTTAAAAACCGAGTCCCCTAACCTCGATTTGATTCCGGCCCACATTGATCTGGTAGCCATTGAAATCGAACTGGTGGAGATGGAAGAGCGTGAGTATATGCTGCGCAAAGCTATTAGACATCTTAAAGATCAATACGATTACATTCTTATTGACTGTGCCCCTTCTTTGGGCTTACTTACTCTCAATGCACTTACCGCATCCGATTCGGTTATCATACCCATACAATGCGAGTATTTTGCTTTAGAAGGTTTAGGAAAACTCTTGAATACGATTAAAAGCGTTCAGAAAATTCACAACAACACACTGGATATTGAGGGCTTGCTGCTCACGATGTTTGATTCGCGGTTAAGACTTTCCAATCAGGTGGTTGAAGAAGTACAGAAGCATTTTGACGAGATGGTTTTTGAAACCATTATACAGCGTAACGTGCGTCTAAGTGAAGCACCCAGTTATGGCGAAAGCATAATAAACTACGATGCGGGCAGCAAAGGTGCCGCAAATTACTTAAGTTTAGCCCAGGAGATAATCACAAAAAATGACGCGTAAGCATGGCTAAAGCAATGAAAAAACAAGCTCTGGGTCGTGGACTTTCGGCTTTGCTGAAAGATCCCGATAACGATATTAAATCGGCAGGAGATAAAGGTGCAGATAAGGTAGTAGGTAATATTGTTGAGTTAGAGCTTGATCAGATTGAAGTAAACCCCTTTCAGCCACGCAGTAGTTTTAATGAGGAAGCCTTAAAAGAACTGGCTTCGTCCATTCGCGAGTTGGGCGTAATTCAGCCCATAACGGTTCGTAAGATCGAATTTGGCAAATATCAGCTGGTTTCCGGGGAGCGCCGTTTCCGGGCTTCCAAACTGGTAGGGCTTGAAACCATCCCGGCTTACATTCGCATTGCCAACGATCAGGAGTCGCTAGAGATGGCACTGGTTGAAAATATACAGCGGGAAGATCTCGATCCCATTGAAATCGCTTTATCCTATGAGCGGCTTATAGAAGAGATCAATCTTACGCAGGAACAAATGAGTGAGCGGGTGGGTAAAAACCGATCTACCATTGCCAATTACCTGCGCCTTTTAAAGTTAGATCCTATTATTCAGACGGGAATGCGCGACGGCTTTTTGTCTATGGGACACGGTCGTGCGCTTATCAATATTGAGAGTACCAAAGACCAGCTGGATATCTACGAAAAAATCATTGAGAATTCCCTCTCTGTCCGTGCTACAGAAGCTTTGGTTAAAAATTACAAAGAAGGTAAGGGAATTAAAAGTACGTCAAAGTCCAAAACCGCACAGGTACCCGAGTTTATCGAGAGCGGGAAAAAAGAGTTTGCCGAGTATTTCGGGGCAAAAGTTGACGTTAAAGTAGCTGCTAAAGGCAATGGAAAGCTGATCATTCCGTTTTCATCGGAAGAAGACTTTAAGCGTCTTAAAAAACTCATTTCCGGTGCATAAATTTTTTCCGTTTCTTATAGGTCTTGTAATGACTGGTTCGGTCTGGGCTCAGGTTTCTGATGAGCAGCAGGCCCCTGCGGTTAAAGCGGAAGCCATTGACGAAAGCTTTCAGGAATACGACGCCCTAAGACCTTCACGGGCCGCCTTTTATGCAGCGATTCTTCCCGGGCTGGGTCAGGCTTACAACGGGGATTACTGGAAAATCCCTTTGGTTTACGGAGCTATTGGTACCGGGGTGGGTATTGCTATTTACAATCACGATTTATTTCAAACGTACCGTACCGCATACAAAGACCGAATCGCCGGCCGTATTGATGAATTTACCGAAGTAGGTGAAGATGGGAGTTTAAACCAGGTTTTTACTGAAGATCAACTGATACGGGCTCAGGACTTCTACCGCAGAAACAAAGAACTTTCCATCCTGATTACCGCGGGGATTTATGTGCTACAGATTGTAGAAGCTAACGTGGATGCGCATCTTTCTCAGTATGATATTCAGGACCGGCTGAGCTTTGCACCTTATATACAACGCGACGATTTAGACTTTTCCAATACTGTGGGAATGCGCATTACCTATACTTTTTAAACATGAACATTGCACTCTTAGGCTACGGCCGAATGGGAAAAACCATAGAGAAACTGGCTACCGAACGCGGTCACCGCGTGGTAAAAACCATAGATCAGCATGATGATTATGATTTTAACGCTGCCGATGTGGCTATTGATTTCAGCGTCCCCGATGCTGCTGTAGCTAATATTTCCGCCTGTCTGGAAGCCGGGATACCGGTAGTTTCGGGCACTACAGGCTGGCTTGATCGCTATGAGGAGATGGTTTCGCTTTGCGAAAAAAATAAAGGCGCTTTTATCTACGCTTCTAATTTTAGTGTGGGCGTTAATATCTTTTTTGAGCTGAATAAGCAATTGGCCAAAATGATGCAGAACCTAAAGGAGTATGATGTTTCTATGACCGAAGTACATCATATTCATAAACTCGATGCTCCCAGTGGGACCGCGATTACGCTTGCCGAAGGAATTCTGGAACATTCTGACAAAACTGAATGGACTTTAGATCAGGAAGCTGACGATAAGTTAACGATTAGAGCAGAACGAGAAGGCGAAGTACCGGGTACGCACACTATAAAATATCAAAGTGCGGTTGATGAAATTACCATTGAACACAAGGCACATAGTCGCAATGGTTTTGCTTTGGGAGCAATTATTGCCGCGGAATGGTTAAAAGATAAAACAGGGGTTTACAGCATGAAAGATGTGTTAGGTCTCTAGCCTGCCTTCTCCCATTCAAACCTTTAAAAACGTAACATTATATTGATTTTTTTGACTAACAGCGACTGAGTTTTACTCTTTTAAGTCAAGAACTAAAATGACAACCTATGACACTCACGCAATGGTTTATTTTTTTTCTGGTTATACAGGTAATCCATTTTTTAGGAACCTGGAAACTGTATAAAAAAGCAGGCAGACAAGCCTGGGAAGCCCTCGTACCCGTTTACAATGCGGTTATTTTAATGAAAATCATCGGTCGGCCCTGGTGGTGGACGATTTTGTTGTTTATACCTATCGTAAACCTGATTATGTTTCCGGTGGTGTGGGTGGAAACTGCACGGAGCTTTGGTAAAAACAGCACAACAGATACCGTTCTGGTATTGATTACTCTGGGATTTTACCTGTATTACATCAACTACACCCAGGATGTTACCTACCGGGAAGATCGCTCCCTGGTTCCTAAAAGCGGATCAGGAGAATGGGTAAGCTCCATTCTGTTTGCAGTTGTTGCGGCCACCATCGTGCATACCTATGTGATGCAGCCGTTTACCATACCTACTGGATCTTTGGAACGTACCTTGCTTATTGGTGATTTTCTCTTTGTGAGTAAATTTCATTACGGAGCCCGTACACCGATGACGACGGTGAGTTTTCCTATGGTACACGATACCATCCCTAAACTGGGCATTAAGTCTTATTTAGACAAACCCCAACTCCCCTACTTCCGCCTACCCGGCTTTCAGGATGTAGAGCGCACCGATATTGTAGTGTTTAGTTGGCCGGTAGATACGGTAAATGCTTTTTACGGTCTTGATGATGGCAAGTATTACCACAAGCCTATTGATAAAAAATCCAACTATGTAAAGCGCGCGGTAGGCTTACCGGGCGATAGCCTGAAAATCGTAGATGGTAAAGTATTCGTAAACAACAAAGCTTTGGAATTGCCTGATCGTGCACAGTTACAATACGGGTATACCGGAGTTTCCAAAAGTGGCGGTTTTAATCCGGATAATCTCTATAAGCAATACAAAATCAAGAAGCTGGAATTTTATCAGGGCAGGCAGTTTTACATTCCGGAACTTTCAGAAGAACATGCGGAACGCTTCCGTAATCATCCTAACGTAGAATCGCTGGAGCGTATTGTTGCATCTAAAGAGGACAAAGATGCGGGTATTTTCCCAAAAGGAGCGGCGAGTCTGGGTAACCGGGATCAGCTGGCTTCGGTTTATATTCCTGAAAAAGGAACTACAACACCCATTACCGCAGAGAATATTCCCCTATACAAACGTCTTATTGAAGTCTATGAAGGCGAAGAAATGGGCGAGCCGCGCAGCATCAGTATCAGTGGGAATCAGGTTTTAATGGATGGTGAACCGCTTACGGAATATACCTTTAAGCAGAATTATTACTGGATGATGGGTGATAACCGCCACAATAGTGAAGACAGCAGGTACTGGGGCTTTGTACCCGAAAATCATATTGTTGGGAAACCGGTATTTATCTGGTTTAGCTGGGATAGTAATGGTAAAGGTATCGGCGAGAAAATACGCTGGGAACGCCTGTTTACTACCGTGGGAGGCAGCGGGAAACCGGTCTCTTATTTTCTGTATTTTATAATTGCAGTGGTTGCCTACTTCGTTATTTCCAGAATAATCAGAAATAAGCGCGCATCCCGGTCGTAATATTTAAAAATATACCCGTGAAAAGCATCAATTCCTCAGGTTTTGATGCTTTTTGTTTGAATACCGGTAAAAATTCAGATTTTAACACTATTGCTTAGGCATTGCCCTACCTGTTTTTTAGCTTGTTCCTATGGAAACACAGGAAAAAAATACACAGCGAAAAGTAACGAACAACGACACGGTACAGGTACATTATACCGGCAAATTAACCAATGGTCAAATATTTGACAGTTCGGTAGATAAGCAGCCTCTTGAGTTTCAGCTGGGACAGGGACAAATCATTCCCGGTTTTGAACAGGGACTTTTAGATATGACGGTTAATGACAAGAAAACCATAACCATACCAGAAGCCGAAGCTTATGGTGAAGTAAAAAAAGAATTGTTTCAGGAAGTGCCTAAGAGCGATTTACCTTCAGAAATCGATCCGCAGGTAGGAATGGGACTTATGGCTAAAAATCCTGATGGTACCCAACGCCAGTTGCGTGTTGCAGAAGTACGAAAAGACAGTATTGTGATTGATGCCAATCATCCCCTGGCGGGACAGGATCTGGTTTTTGACCTGGAACTGGTAGCCATTAAATAAGTCACTCATTTTTAAGATTTTAAAGTATATTAATTCCGAAAACCCGCAGGTAAAAACTTGTGGGTTTTTCTTTTTTAACAGAAATATAAGAAGCCAAAAACACTATTTAAAAATTATGAAGGTTATAAAAACCTAACTATAATTTTTTTAAAAAATGAGAACATTAAATACCGTCGCGGCCCTGGGCGTGACTATACTTACCGTATCCTGTGTATCCAAAAAGAAATACACTGAATTGCAAACGCAGTATGACAATACCCGGGTTAGCTTAACTAAAACTCAGGTAGAAAAGGAAGAGCTGGAGGCCAAATATAACGCTATCGAAAACCGGGTAGCCAACTACAATAGTAAAATCAATTCTTTACGCGATGAAAACTATCAGAAGCTCGATTTGGTAGAAAATCTGGCCGTAATGTCTGAAAGCTCGAAGGCCAAAATGCGCGAGACCCTTAAAAATGCAAATCAGCAAGAACTGGCACAGGCTAAAAGCCTGGAAGATTCCATGAATCTGGCTATTTCTTACAATCTGAAAAAGAATCTGGATGAAAATGTGGGCGCAGATGATGATATTCAGGTCGATATTGATGAAACGGTGGTCATGATTAATGTTTCCGACAAGTTGCTCTTTAATAGTGGAAGCTATCGGGTGAGCAGCAAAGCGGATAACTTGTTAAAACGACTGGCAGCTGTGATCAATTCTGAACCTGCGGTAGAAGTAATGGTAGAAGGTCATACGGATGATCAAACCGTAAAACAGGGAGCTTATATCAAAGATAATTGGGAATTGAGCGTACAACGTTCTACAGCTATAATTCGAGAACTTCAGGATAAATATAATGTGGATCCCGCCAAATTAATCGCAGCCGGAAGAAGCAGTTATCTACCACTGGTAGACAACGCCACAAAAGAAGATCGGGCTAAGAATCGACGCACCCGCATCATTATTCTTCCTAATTTGGATAAGTTCCTTTCTTTGGTGAGCAGCACCGATTAATTGGATTTTTAGTTTCAAATCATAAAGGCTGTCTGTTAAGGCAGCCTTTTTTAGTAGCGCCTATTCAAGATCTCTGATGTTTTTCGTGAAAATTTTAGTGTTAAATAAAGCAGTTAACCGAGAAAAGCTACAATTTATTAACTTTAAGGGTATGAAAGTAAAGGATACGCCCTTAGTGCATCATATAAGACAGGAACATCGGTTTTCGTTTGGGATTTTCTATTTTTTCGATGATTTTATCATTTCTGAAATTGCTGAAGGCGTATTGTTTGACTGGGACAAGGCACTTGAAGTGATCAACCTTGGGGTAGAATATTATGGGGCCGAGACTAATCATCTCAATTACATTTCAAACCGGATACACGACTATTCCATTAAGCCACAGGACTGGCTGGAATTTAGAGGCCTGGACAAGCGATTTAATGTATTTGCAGTAGTCACCTATCGGCCTAAATCTCTTCCCAGTCTTATAATAGAACGCTTTTTTTATAAGGACCCTATTCATTCTTTTGAAAATCTGCTCGAAGCGGTTAATTTTGTTCGTAAGAATCTGGAACTCGTTCCCCTCCAAAATTTTAAAGAACTTTAATTCAAAAAAATTATGCCGATACTGTATGAACTGGCTTTGATTTGTGCCGGTATTTTACTGGGCTTATCTGCTTTGGAAAAATGGGACGGAAGTACTCAAATTTTCACCAAACTTGCCGGTGGTCTTCGCCCATTTGCTGCGGTTATTGGCGGCATTTGTTTAATTCTGGGAATTTGGTACTTGATCAAACCTTTTTGTTTCTTTCGGGATTTGATAAGTATTTTGGCTGGGCTCAGTCTTTTGGGAGGCAGCCTGGAAAATCAGCCCGCGCTCAATCAGTTTTTCAATAAAGCCTCTTCTTTTTTAAATCCGTATCGGGTGATTATCGGCATTACAGCATTAATTCTGGGGCTGCTGGGCTTATTCAACATCGGTTTTATCTGCTAACCTCAAATCCTGCTGTTTTTGAAACGCCTTTTAACGCTTTAAGTCAACTTTAAGATTTTAGCTTGGTTTTTCCGGCTACATTTAGCTATTCAAATCGCAACGAATGAGTCTGGAAATAATTGAAGTCTTTGGTATACTGATTCTCACTATTTTTCTTTTTGTTACCGAAATTTTTCCGGTAGATAAAATTGCCATCTTCATTATAGTTTCACTCGTGCTTCTGGGGCTGGTCACTCCTGAAGAAGGAATCAGTGGATTTTCAAATACCGCCACGATCACCGTACTGGCCTTAATGATTCTTGCTGTAGCGCTCGAGGATAATGGCGTGATCGCCTGGCTGGCTCAGGGTCTTCAAAAATTAAGCATGCTGCCCCTGCTCCTGCTCACTCCGGTATTTATGTTTATCACAGCCGGTATTTCTGCCTTTATTAGCACCACTGCCGTAGTCATTGTCTTTATAAAGTTAATTTTTCAACTCTCTGAACGCTTTGGCGTACCTGCCGGAAAATTATTACTACCTGTTTCTTTTGCAGGTATTTTAGGCGGAAGCTGCACCCTGATGGGTACCTCGACCAATCTTATTGTCAATTCCATTGCTCAAAACCGCGGCGTGGAAAAACTGGGATTTTTTGAGTTTGCCTGGCTGGGGGTAGTGTTTCTGGTAATTGGTATTATCGTGGTTTCTATAGCCTCCCGGTTTTTACCTTCGAACAATGCCTCAGACAATTTGGAAACGGCTTACAAACTGGACGAACTCATTACTACCGTTACTATTCCTGAAGGTTCTGAACTCATAGACCAAGCTATTAATGAATCGGATTTACTCAGCAGTTCTCAGGTCACCCTGCTTAAACTCGTGCGCAAGGGAGTGGTCACTAATGCTCCCGGCAAATACGTCACCTTAAGCGAAGGAGATCAATTGGTTTTAATGGCCGATCTGGACACTTTAAGCCGAATAACTGCAGATGAAGATTTTAAACAGGGGCAAACCGAAGTAATGAGTTCGCAAAAACAGGATGCCGAAAAAACTGCGATACAGTTGGTTGAAGTATTGGTTCTCCCGGGTTCATCGCTTATAGGAAATACGCTTATTAGTATAAAGCGCTTTAAACTGGAAGGAGCCCTGCCCGTTGCGATTAAAAAGCGGAGAAATATTCGAAATACCACGGAGCGCCTTATTCGTAAAGACCTGAATCAAATTAGAATAAAGCCGGGCGATCGCATTCTGCTTGAAGTAACCCAGGCCAAAGTTCAGGATTTGGAACAGGTGGAAGGGATTGCGGTCCTTAAAACCCACGAATCTCAAAATTATGGCAATAGTACCCGGATATACCTTACCACAGCTATACTGCTGGTAGTCATTGGGATGGCGGCATCTGGATTATTGAGTATTCTGGCGAGTTCCCTTACCGGGATTGCACTGTTGCTGATTACAAATAGTCTGGAGATGGAAAAGATTTACCATAAGATAGACTGGCAAATATTTTTCCTTTTAGCCGGAATGATCCCGCTGGGTGTTGCGATGACCAATAGTGGTGCAGATCTTTGGCTTTCTGAGCATCTGCTGGCACTCTTTGAAGGGAGAGACCCGATGTTTATTCTGGGTGCCTTATTCAGTATTACGATGATTTTGAGTGGGGCTATTTCTAATAATGCGACGGCTGTGATTATGACTCCCATCGCCATCACCATAGCCAGCGGCCTGGATCTTTCTGCCAAACCTTTTATACTTGCCATTCTGTTTGCAGCAAATTTCAGCTTTTTTACTCCCGTAGGTTATCAGACGAACACGTTAATTTACAGTCTGGGCATTTATAAGTTTAAGCATTTTTTAATAATAGGGGGTATGCTGTCACTCATCCTTTGCATTACTGCAACCCTGCTCCTGTCTACCCTATAATTAAAAAAGCAGCTATCCAAATAATCAGATAACCGCTCGTTTAAGATTAATGTTCATTCTAAAAAAATCAGTGGTCGTACCACCGGCATTAAGCTCTCTAAGAAAGCGCAACGCCCGCTACTCTTCACACCTCGCGCCACTACTGCAGCCTTCGGTCTAAAATGATTTCTGAATTTTAAAGAACTTTTTTGATTGATGTTCTATACTATAGACGCCTCAAGTCTAATCTTGTTACATCTGCTTGTGAAAAATTTTCTTGTTAAACTAATGTAAAGCCCTTTAGTAACTTAAACGTATTACTGCTACCTTTGCTTTTTTATGGAAAAACCCTTGAAAAATAAGCCCAAGTCTTCTTTTAAACACAGGGCCTTTAAGTTGTTTATAAAGACATTAAAGTATCTGGAAATTGGCTTTCGGTTTGCTGCCTTAAAATTTCACAGCGCTACAAAACGCAAATGGGTACGCTACCCGCTTCTCGCATTGGGTTCTTTATTTTTCGCATTTTCACTGTTCTTTTTGAGTATTTACATGGGGCTTTGGGGGAAATTACCCACCAAATATGAACTCACCCATCTGGAACAATCCCTGGCTACGCAACTGGTAGATCGCAACGGGCAAACCATAGGTAAATATTATATTTTTGACCGGCGACCCATCAGCTTTAATGAAATACCGGTGCATCTTAAAAACGCCCTTATCGCTACCGAAGATGCTCGCTTTTATAAACATGATGGGGTAGATAAACTTAGCCTGATGCGGGTATTTTTTAAAACCCTGCTCATGCAGGACGAGTCTTCGGGCGGAGGAAGTACGCTTACTCAGCAACTCGTAAAGAATATTTATGGAAGACCTGATAACGGTACGCTGGGTTTAGTAGTTTCCAAGTTTAAAGAATTTATTGTTGCGCAGCGTATTGAACAGGTTTATTCAAAAGATGAGATCATTAATCTTTACCTTAATACGGTTCCGTTTCCGGATAACACGTATGGGATAGAAAGCGCCAGTCAAAAGTTTTTTAACAAAAGTACCTCGCTGCTCAGTCTTAATGAAGCTGCCATTCTGGTGGGTACGTTAAAGGCTAATAACAGCTACAACCCGCGGGTTTATCCCGAGCGTGCGAAGAAACGCCGGGATGTGGTGATTAACCAGATGCTGCGCTACGAGTATCTGGAACCCAGGGATACACTGGGCATGGAGCGTGATACCATTGTACTGAGCTATCAGGGACGCAGTGATTTAGGCATTGCCCCCTATTTTAGAGAGCTTATACGTAAAGAAGCCCGCGAACTTCTTAAAAATTATACCAAGGAAGATGGCAGTCCCTATGATCTCTATCAGGACGGATTGACCATTCACACTACTCTAGATAAGAAAATGCAGGAGTATGCAGAAGCTTCCATGCGAGAGCATATGGCGGCACTCCAGGCTCAATATGAAAAAGCTTATGGAAATTATGCCCCCTGGAAGCAGAAGTCCATTTTACAAGCCTCTCTAGAAAAGTTGCCCTATTACCAAAAGCTGGTGAGCGACAGCATAACCGGGCAGGCACTTGAAGACTCACTGGATGTAAAAAAGAAACGGATTATTTTTGACTGGCATAATGACGAAACCACCCAGCAGATTTCCGTTAGAGACAGTTTATCCCATTATTTGTCGTTGCTCAACTGCGGTTTTATTGCAATGGATCCTCAAAGCGGCGGCGTCCTGGCTTATGTGGGAGGTATTGATTTTGAAAATTTTAAGTATGATCATGTAAGCCAAAGTGAGCGCATGGTAGGTTCTACTTTTAAACCCTTTGTGTATACCACTGCGCTGGAGCAACAAATGGATCCCTGTACCTATTATGATGGTTCACGGGCGATATATCACTTTAATGGGAAGGAATGGTCACCGTCAAACTCCGGCGGAGAAGGTGAGGATCTAAAATACTCGCTTAAAGGTGCCCTGAGTAACTCTATCAATACCGTTGCGGTTAAAGTATTGCTTGACGTGGGTATTGGCAAGGTAATTACACAGGCTCAGCGTATGGGGATTGAAGCTAAACTTCCGTACGTCCCCTCCCTGGCGCTGGGAACTGCCCAGATCAAGATGCGGCATCTGGCATCGGCCTATACCGCCTTTGTGAATCAGGGAAAACCTGCCAAACTGTATTACATTACGAAGATTGTAGATCGTACCGGAACTGTGATCGCAACATTTGAGCCTGAAGTAGTTGAAAAAGCGGTTATGCGAAGCTCCACGCGCCAGGCTATGATCGAAATGATGAAAGCAACTGTAAGTGAAGGTACAGCTACCCGACTAAGGTACACGTATAAGCTTAAAAACGACATTGCCGGGAAGACCGGAACCACTCAGGATAATAAGGACGGATGGTTTGTGGGTATCACTCCGGGGATGGTGGCTGTAACCTGGGTGGGTAATGACGATTACCGCATAGGCTTTAGCAGTACCGGGCTTGGTGCAGGCGCCAATTCGGCTTTGCCTATTTACGCCAAACTGATGCAGCGTCTTAATGCCGATACCAGTTTTACCAAATTAACCAGTCAGCGTTTTCGCAGTCCTTCTCCGGATGTTGCCAGTGCATTGGCTTGCGCTCCGGTTGTAAGGGACAGTACTTCTGGGGTACAATCGTTTTTTGAATCCATTTTCAATGCGAATGAAGAATCGGTTATTAAAGAGGTTTATCTGGATGATCGCGGCAAAATTTTAAAAACTGTAGAACAGCCTGCCAATGAGCCCTCGGAAGAAGTGGAAGAGGAAGACAACAAGGGCGGATTTTTTTCGTTTTTAAAACGGAAAAAGAAATCGGATGATGATAATTAAACACCAAATGTAGTTTGGAAAGCTTTAAAATGTTAAATATCTACTAAACATCGATAAAAAATTTGATTTTATAGATATCCATGTTATAATACATTTCAAATACTTTAAAAAACAATTTTATATATGAGACAACTCAAAATCACCAAGCAGGTAACCAATCGGGAATCGAAATCTTTAAATACCTATCTACAAGATGTAAGTAAGCTCGATATGATTACTGCTGATGAGGAGGTCGAGTTGGCACAACGTATTCGTGAAGGCGATCAGGTTGCTTTAGAACGATTGACGAAGGCTAATTTGCGTTTTGTGGTTTCGGTCGCAAAACAGTATCAAAATCAGGGATTGAAGTTACCTGATTTGATTAATGAGGGGAATGTGGGTTTAGTAAAAGCTGCTAAACGCTTTGACGAAACCCGAGGTTTTAAATTTATATCCTACGCCGTATGGTGGATTCGTCAGTCTATCCTACAGGCTATTTCCGAGCATTCCAGAACAGTACGTCTTCCCCTGAATAAAATTGGCACGATCAGCAAAATAAATAAAGCTTTTTCGTACCTCGAACAAAGTCTGGAGCGTCCACCATCAGCAGATGAAATCGCAAAAGAACTCGATATGACCGTAGCTAAAGTAAAACTGGCTATGAAAAACTCAGGTCGTAATCTGTCTATGGATGCACCTTTTAAAGAAGGTGAAAATGATTCTAATTTGTATGACGTATTAAAGTCGGGTGAATCACCGAATCCCGATGCAGACCTGATGCAGGAATCTCTAGGTACTGAAATAGAACGCGCTCTGGAAACGCTTTCACCGCGGGAATCAGACGTAATTAAATTAAATTACGGTCTTGGTGGGGAGCAACCGCATACCCTTCAGGAAATTGGGGAAATGTTTGATTTGAGCCGCGAGCGTGTGCGCCAGATCCGTGAAAAGGGAATCCGAAGATTACGCCATACTTCACGAAGCAAAGTGCTGAAGACCTATTTAGGTTAAGTAAAAACTCGATTTGAATAAAAAAAACCCGGCTAATGCCGGGTTTTTTTATGAAGTATAGCCTAAATTATTGGATGGTAAGATTAAAAGTTTGGGCAAAATCGGTCTCCCCACCTGCATTACTAATGTCTCCATCACTCACTCCGCTGGCATCCTTGTTAGGTTCATGACGTAAGGTAACTGTAAACTGTCCTGTTGAGGCAGTCCCGGCACGAAAGTTAAACTCCAAACCTACCGGGTTATCGCTTCCATTTGTCAAGTATTCATTTTCAGAGTCGGCATAACTTAAGGTTGCATTTAGTCCACCTCCGGCTTGAAAGAAAAACTGGTGCTCGTCTGCCTCTTCTTCTATCTCTTCATTAATTAGTTCTGCCGGAGTTTCGGTCTCGTTTTGAAGCACAATACTGCCTGAATAATTCATCCCAGCCTGTAAGGGACCAGAGACGTTTATTACCGGAGCGTCAGGACCATCCCCATCCAGGTCGCGTGAGGTAAGGGTAACGGCAGCTCCGGTTTCCGGCTCTAAAGTTACGATCATTGTGGTGATGACTTCTTCTTCATTAATGACTTCTGGCGTGTTATCATCATCAGATGAACAAGCTGTTAAGCCGGTAAGAACTGCAACTATAGCTAATAATTTAAAAGTTTTCATGATTTTTAATTTACGTGTTTTAATAATTAAGTTTTATTTGAATTCTAAAATTTCGACCCAAATCATCCGCGAAGTAGCGTTGACGATTCAGGTAATCTCTGTAGGCCGTATTCAATACATTATCTACAAAGAGGCCTAGGGTCATTGTAGTGTGATTAAGCACCGGAAACTCTGCTGAAGAAGCCAGGCCAAATAGACTGTATGCAGCTGGAGATTCGCTAACTCGCACCCGTTCGGTTACCTGCTCCCCAGATGCATCAATGAAGGTAGCTTCAAAATCATTATCCGGAAAACGGGTTTGTTTAAATACACTTTGATTTCTTACTGAAAGCGTGAAATTGTTCCATTCCGCTTTAGTGTAAGCAACTGTAGTGTTGAGATTGGGTGCTGGCATATCTATTAACGGTCTGTCACGATCCAGATCCTGCCCGTTTACGTAGGCAAAATTGGTGGTCACTTCAAACTGCTCATTGAAATAATAAGCCGCCTGAAGATCTACTCCAAACAGGCGTGCATCAACCTGCCTGTATTCATAAACCGGAAATGCTCCCCGGTTTGTAAACTGAAGCCCGGTAGGTTCCAGAATGATAAAATCATTGATTCTATTTAAATAAGGATTGATACCAAAGCTGAAACCACCTGTTTGCCCACTGATTTCGAGGCTGCTCTTGTAAGACTGCTCCTGTTGTATGCGCAGATCACCTAATTCAATAATAGCTGCGGAATGGTGCAGGCCATCGCTGAATAATTCAGCAGGATTAGGTGCACGGGAAGCAGAACTCAAGTTAAGCTTGAGATCCCAGTTGTTGGCAAAACGGTATCTCGCCCCCAACGTACCTGAGAAATTGTGGTAATCTAATACCGGATTAATCAATAATTGATTTGTTAACCGTTCAACGACCAGATCAGAAAATTCGGCTTCATATCCAAGGGCTTCCCACCGGCTGTTCTGATAAAATTTTTGAGCATCAATCTCATTAAAATCATATCGAAAACCACCGTCTATCCTGAGTTGTGTGGATACGTCATAAGAAGCAGTTGCATAGCTGCCCACAGAATACATGGTATAATCAGGAATCAAACGCCTGATCCCGGTATCGGGATTTGGGAAATTTTCCTGATAAGACGCTTCAACTCCAAAATCTGCTTTAAAATCAGCCAGGGCATCGTAAGCAAAATTACTCTGTAAGGTATGCGTGGTCAGTCTCAGATCGAGACTGGGTTTGTCGCGATCTTCTCCTCTTCGGATATCGAATTCCTTACGGTTGTTTTGCTGAAACGAATAATCAAGGGTTAACTTGCCCGCCTTTTCAAATCGCTTAAAAACGCTCAATTTAGCCAAATGATGTTTTACGTCTTGTTTAGGCGCATTGATGGCATAGGTAAAATCTCTGATAAAATCCGGTTCGCCGCTATTAATAGCCCGTATTAAATCGCTCACATTACCTATATGACTGGCCCTTAGAATACCTATTTCGGCATCATACATACTGTAATATGCATGGAAACCATAAGTAAATTTATCCAGACCCACACCTGCTGAAAAATCCTTTTCAGACACTCCTGTGTTTGAAAGGATATAATCAGGGGACCAGTAATCCCCGGAAAATTTAGTGGTTCCCTGAGCCTGAAGGTAAAAACCGTTCTTATACGATTTCATCAGTGTTGAAGTAACTCCTACTCCCCTCCCGTTAGATGCAGCATTAAATATAGTTTTACCCAATACTGAATCTTTAGC
>CAYNMH010000033.1:19599-20827 GCA_964398145.1 uncultured Flavimarina sp.
CCCAGGCTTCCGCTGCTGTAGGTTTCGAGCTCATCGGTTTTCAATACCTCTGCGGCTGACGAGGCAGAACCTTTGGTATTGTTCTGGCCCTGAACGGTAACGGCATTGAGCTCTTCGGTATGATGTTCTAGTTTAAAGTCGCGGCTTACATTGTCATCCACTTCCACACTAAACTCTGCCACTTCGCACTCCGGATGCGTGATGGTTATTACATAATTTCCTGCACAAAGCCCGGCTAATTCGTACTTACCATCAAAATCACTAAGGGCGTAGTTTTCATAGCCATTTATACTTAATGTTGCATTTGGTAGCGGCTGGCCGTCATGAAAATCACGTACCACCCCGCTGATGCGGAAATCGCAGTTTTGCGCCTGCAGCTGCATACCAAATATGAGCGCAAACATCCCTATAAAAAATTTCATTGTAAATGTAATTTCAATCCCGTAACGAGCGAGACTATTATCAGTTTAATTAGAAAAGATCGAGCCCGCTTATCAAGAACTGGTAGCGGAACAATCTTACCGAACTATTAAACAGATTTGGCTGGGGGAGCCTTATTGAGGGACTTCCCGGTGAGTATGGGAAGGTTTTTACGAAAAGTGTAAAAGAAAACGCCCTGTGCAGTAGTAAACTTAACCTCCTCGAGGTTTAAGCCGCTGTAAGCTACAGGCAAATTATAATCGGTGGTGTTCTTTTGCTTTTGACTTAGCAGGCACAGTTCACAATGATGTTTATTTAGATCATCCTTGTCGTGAACATATTTATGAAGATCAGCAATTTTAAAAGCAAAAACAGCCAGTACCAAAAAGGTACTGAGCAGTATTTGTCTATTTTTACTTTTAAAGATCATCAAGCCTTTTTAAAAATTCTGCAGCACACTTACTATAAGTTGTCCTTTGGTTTGTGCCGGGGTTACTTCGCGCATATACGCTAATTCTGCTGTAAGTGCCGGTGTAAATTTATAACCTGTTCCCGCAAAAAACCAAAGTCTGTCGAATAAATTTGGAGTTACCTCCGTTTGTTTGCCGTTAATAAATACTTCTCCGGCAGTCCACAAATAAAAGGTTTTTGGTACAATTTCTTTAGCGTTTAACGCAAGTTTTGCATTTAGCATATAGCGGTAACGCATTCGGAAATCCTGATTTTCAATAATACGCTCTTCTGCCCTAATGCGGTGCAGTAAATAGATTCTGGAAGCCCCTTTTTGATTCCAGATTAAATCCTGATA
>CAYNMH010000033.1:20927-33475 GCA_964398145.1 uncultured Flavimarina sp.
ATTACTGTGCAGGTACATTAGCGTACATCTGGCTTAATTTGAGGCGTAATTTGCGCATATAATCTTCTTCTAACCAGTCTTTATAATTTTTAGTGTTCTTCATAATGCAATAGGAATACAACCGGATGCGGTATTGAATTTCTTCTTTCAATTCACGCGCCAGGATACGTGCATCAAAAATATCTTCGGTGTTTTCAAAGATGATTTTAGCATGCTGATTGATAGACCGCTCCAGGGTTTCTTTAGATTTTAAGCCCTTAGCAAAAACATCTTCGTATTCCTTTTTGATATCAAAATCAATATTCTTGCTGTTGCTAAATTGTGCCCGCAATTCCGGTGGCATCACGTATTCAAAATTGCGCTCAATCTCTTCATCGCTTATGAGGTTTTCCAGATAAAAATCGGGATAGAGAAAGATATCATTCCAGTCCATCGGGGCATCCCACAAACCGAAACGCGCCATATTGTTACCCAAATCTATTACCTGAAAAGTCTTTTTATCTGGTAAAATCCGAGAACCCCGGCCAATCATTTGAAAATACAGCGTAAGGGAGCGGGTTGCCCGGTTGAGAATGATGGTTTCAACTGAAGGTTCATCAAAACCGGTGGTTAGAATACTAACCGAAGTCAAAATTGCGTCGGGCGTATTTCTAAACCATTTTAAAATAGCCTTGCGTTCTTTATTGGTGTGGGTATTATCTAAATGGCGTACCTCGTAGCCAGCTTCCTTAAAAGTCTCATATACATACCTGGAGGTGTTGATCCCATTATTGAAAATCAGGGTTTTAGTGCCTTTGGCTTTTTCTTCATAAGCAGCCAAAAGCTTTTCCTGCATACTGTGGTTGGTATACAGTATTTCGGAAGATTTAACGGTATAGTCGCCGTTGATACCCACCTGAAGCGTTTTAAGACCTACATCATAACTGTGTACTTCCGCTTTAGCTAAAAATCCTTTTTCGATCAGTGAGCCTATACTCTCCCCTATAATCAACTTCCGGTAATTATCTTTCATAGGCAGTTTTACATTTGAGCTTAGCGGGGTTGCGGTAACACCCAGAATAAAAGCATCTTTAAAATAACTGAAGAGTTTTCTAAAAGAATTATAATGGGCTTCATCAATGATTACCAATCCCACATCATCAATATCAATTTTTTCATCCTGAAGCCGGTTATTGAGCGTTTCTACCATCGCCACATAACACATATAATCTTCATTGCCTTCCAGATTTTTCACCTTACTGTTAATGATCATATTGGGCACATGGAAGGTCTTCAGCATCTTTGAAGTTTGTGATGACAGCTCAATACGGTGTGTGAGAATGACAACTTTCTTTTGTTTCTGAGCGATATACCTACGTACTATCTCAGAAAAAATCACAGTTTTTCCACCTCCAGTAGGTAATTGATAAAGCAAATTGAAATCATCTGCCTCTTCCTCAATACAGGTAAAAATCCGATCAAGGTCTTTTAACTGATAATTGTATAATTCTTTTCCGCTATTTGAATCCTGCTCGTGCGCCATACTGCCTTTTAGTAGCTCTTTATTAAAGTTGAATTTTGCAAAAATAAGGGATTTAAAGGGCTTCTCGTAAGATTAAACCGGGAATTACCAATTTGACAATAAAGAGTGTGTCTGATGACAAATTCATAAAGCAGCTCGTTAAAATTCAGTAAAGACTTATTCACTGACCCGAATATGGAAACCTTGTTAAAAAATGCCGGATTCTTATTGAAAAAAAAAACTTCAAACTGTTACCTTTGCTTTCTAAATAAAACCCATCGATTTTGAAGAATCCAAAAGCACAGAAACTTATACATAAACTCATCGAAGAAATTGAGTTAAATGGCATTATTACCAATACAGTTGTTACAGATCTTAAAAGTTTGAGACCCTATGCTGTTGAAGAAAAGCGTCCGCTTTTAGCTAAAACCATTCGCCTGACCTTTGAGCATATTGAAGAATATCAAACTTTTGATATTCCCATCCCTGAGGAAGAACCTATTGAAGGTTATGAAGAGTTGATGGAAGATCCCGAAACCGAGTTTGAACCAGCTGAGAGTTTACTTTATTTATTAAATCTGATTGCAGAGCCTGAAAATAAAGCCAATCGTCTGGATTTGCGGGCTTATGTTGAAGCGATGCAGGATTATGCTTAAGAGTTTTAATTCTGAATATTTATAAAAAGGAAAGACCGTCTGCTGAAACAGGCGGTCTTTCTTTTTGGGAGTTATTTAGCCTTTATTTTTTAGGAGGCTTCGAGGGGCGTACTTCAATTTTACTGGGTAAGGTCCGGGGATTCATTTTAAGCAAATCCACTATTAATTCTCCTATGTCTTCGCTTTGTATCTTCCAGGCATCTTCTTTGGAAGGTTCATTTCCGTTAAAATGCGTTGCTACTGAACCCGGCATGATAGTCGATACTTTGACATCGTCCTGCCTCAAATCGAGCATTATGGCCTGGGTAAAACCGGTTAAACCAAATTTACTCGCATTGTAAGCCGATCCGCCCGCAAAGAAATTTGTACCAGCCAGGCTCGAAATCGTAAAAATGTAGCCCTTTGATCGTTTCAGTTCGTTAAGCGCCGCCTTAACGCTGAAAAACACCCCGGTAAGATTGGTATCAATAGTTTCCTGCCACTCATCGGCAGTAAGATCTGAAATACTGGCAAAATGACCCAGTCCCGCATTGGCCACCAACACATCCAGTTGACCAAATTCCTTTAAAACCGAGTCCACAGCCTGGACCTGACTGTCCATTTTACGTACATCGGCTTTAATGCCTATAGCCTTTCCTTTGCCTTTTTTAGATAATTCTTCTGCAGCTTTTTCCGCAGCAGTCAGATTACGGCTGGTTATTGCGACATTCATACCGAGTTGCAGCAGTGCTTCCGCCACGCCTCTTCCTATTCCTTTAGTTCCGCCCGTAATAAGGGCTACTTTGTCTTTAAATTTTTCCATAATGTTAAAATTAAGGGTAAAATCAACAGTGTTAAAATAGGAAATTTTAAAGTTTTCCCAAATATTAAAGCTGAAGGCAAGTTTGAGTCTTTCATCTTTGGGAAGCGAGAAGGCTTAAGGTATATTTGCAAAAAAATTGAGCATGCCCGGCGATCGTAAAACAGAGAAAAAATCGAGACTAGAACTCCTGCACCAGTATTATAAGTATACGGGGTTTTATAAGTTTTTAGGAAACAGTCTGAAAAAGGCCTTAACGCCGCTAGTTGTTTTTGTCGCAGTTTTAGTAGGCATCCATTATTTTGTTATCGATATCAATGATTTGCTGGTCAAAATGACCAATACCTTCCCTCCTTTCTGGGTGTTGACGGTGTTTTTCATTTCAGAAAGTGTTTTGGGACTTATTCCTCCAGAGATTTTTATTGCCTGGAGTGATAAAATGCCCGATCCTATATTATACCTCTCTCTCATCGCCATATTGTCCTATGCCGGCGGTATTATCAGCTATTTTACAGGGAGAGCGGCCACTCGCATTCCATCGGTACATGAGTATCTGGAAGTAAAAATGGCCAAACACCTTAAAAATGCGCGTAAATGGGGAGGCTTTCTTATAGTAGTAGGTGCAGTGTTACCGGTTCCTTTTGCAGTAAGCAGCCTGGCCGCGGGGATGATTAAATATCCATTTATAAGCTATTTACTTTTTGGTTTATTGCGTTTTGTGCGCTTTGCGGTGTATGGTGCTGCAATTTTTAATATGGTCTGATGATTAAAGCATTTAAACTTATTGCAATTCTTGAGGGTGTTTCCCTGTTGCTTATTCTTTTTGTTACTATGCCTCTTAAATACGGTTTTGATCAGGGGCTCCCCAACCAAATTATAGGTATGGCCCACGGGTTTTTGTTTTTGGCTTATGTAGTACTCGCATTTTTAGTGAAGCCTGAATTAAACTGGAATTTTAAAACCCTAGTAATTGTGCTACTATGCTCTATAATTCCCTTCGGTACGTTTTGGATGGAGCGCAAGTATTTGGAAAAAAGCAACTAAGACATTTTTTTGTATTTTAAAAACTGCATAGTAACTTTTTAAGAATCATATAGCGCTGTAAGGCTAAAACCCCCTTAAGATGAAAAACTTCTTCCTCCTTCTTTTTTGCGGCATTTTTTTCTCAAATGCGCAAACCGAAAAGGCACCACTTGTAAAGCTCGACACGTTAAAGGATGGGTTTACCTATGACATTCGGTATGCGACTGCCAATAATTTTTTAAAAGAAGCCTTTTATGATTGTGCAGCCTGCTACCTGCGCCCGGAAGTTGCGGCAGCCCTTAAAGAAGCCAACCATTATTTCTGCGAAAAAGGCTATCGCATTGTTCTTTTTGACTGTTACCGGCCAGTAAGTGCACAAAAAAAGATGTGGGCAGTTTACCCTAACGCGCAATATGTAGCTAACCCTTATACAACAGGATCTGTACACAATCGCGGGGCTGCAGTAGATATCAGTCTGGAACGGTTAGATGGCACACCGGTAGATATGGGTACAGATCATGATTTCTTTGGTAGGGAGGCGCACATTGACAATACCGATTTGCCCGAGGCAGTCCTTAAAAACCGAAAACTTTTACAGGAAGGTATGATACGTTTCGGTTTTGAAACCATTCGTACAGAATGGTGGCACTTTAACTACAAGAAAAATTACAGTTTTGAAATCATCAACTTCGATTTTGACTGCAAAGACTAATTAGGAGCTAGAATATAAAAATAGTAACCTCACTTTATTTAATTTCTATTTTTTTCGTCTTAAAATTAACCTACGTATTTGCCTATTATTTATAATAATTAGTGTTAAAAATTAGTTTTATATCCGTATTACTCTGAAAGTTTTGTTAAAAGCTCATTTTAGAAAACCATAGGCTTCTTTCCCTCGTAAGTTTCGGTACAGTAACCAAAAACTACAACGTTATGAGAAAGAACAAATCCATTGAGCTAAAATCTCAAACTGCCGGTAGAAACCGCAGAAACTTCTTAAAAGTAAGCGGTCTTGCTCTTGCAGGTACCGGATTGCTGCTTGCATCTTGCGACAACGATGATGATGCGATGCCACCTATGGGAGGGGATTTTGATTTAGGAACCGGTGACACCGGAGTTTTAAATTATGCTTATGCCCTGGAGCAACTTGAAGCAGCCTTCTACACACGAGTATTAGACGGATCTTATTGGGCCGGAGCTAATGCCACGGAGAAAGGTATTTTAGAAGATTTATACAATCACGAAGTCAATCACCGGGAATGGTTTAAAGCGGCTATAAACTCCATTGTCACCGATCCTGCACAACGACTTCCGGCGAATTTAGAATTTGATTTTAGCAGTGTTGATTTCAGTAGCAGAGAATCAGTACTTACTACCGCTCAGGCTCTTGAAGATACCGGTGTTGGAGCGTATAACGGGGCTGGAATTTATATACAGACCCCTGACTATTTAACCCTTGCCGGTAAAATAGTTTCGGTAGAAGCGCGTCACGCAGCTGCAATACGTTCTATAATCAATCCGGATGGTGACTTTAAAGCATTTGCAGGAAATGATATTGTTACCGTAGATACCGGACTCGATGTGGCTTTCACCCCCGAACAAGTATTTGAACGTGCTGGTGCATTTATTGTAACGCCTTTCACTTATATGAATCCAGGAGCGTAATTACTAACCTATAAAGAACAACACAATGAATATTATAAAATTTTTAGACGAATTTACTACAGATAAACTTCAGCAACCTATGTCCTCCAGAAGGGAGATGTTTAGCCAGTTGGGAAGTATAAGTAAAAAAGCAGCTATGCTTGCGGTACCCTTTGGCCTTGCAACAGCAGGTAACAAAGTCCACGCTCAGGAATCTGGAGACGTACCGGCTATTTTCAATCTGGCATTAACCTTAGAATATCTGGAAGCCGAATTTTATATGAAAGCTTTAGATTCCGGCGTATTAGGTAGTAATGCTAAAGCTCGTGCTATTTACGAGCAAATTTCTCAGCACGAGGATGCTCACGTAGAGTTTCTCAAAGCTGCATTAGGAGATGCTGCAGGTGAGAAGCCTACATTCGACTTTACCGCAGGAGGAAACTTTGATCCGTTTAGAGAAAATCCTTCCGAAACTTCAATGGATACGGCATATACACAACTCTTAATTTTAGCTCAGGCTTTTGAAGATACCGGTGTAAGAGCGTATAAAGGTCAGGCCGGAAATCTAATTGGCCAAGGAGGTCTCTTAACTGCAGCCTTGCAAATACATTCTGTGGAAGCAAGACACGCCTCCGAAATCAGAAGACTAAGAGGCCTTGAAGGCTGGATTACCGGAAATACCACTGGCATACCGGACTTAGGAGTTCAGGCTGCAAATGACGGTGTTGCATTAGTATACGAAGGTGAACAAAACACAACTCAGGGAGGGATTAATGTTACTACACTAGGTAGCGGAAGTCCATTCTCCATGGATTCTTCAACACAATCGTATGACGAGCCTATAAGTGGTGAAACTGCTGTTCAAATCGCCAGTTTATTTATAGCAAGCTAGAAAGTTATAAAGGTAATAACCACAAAAAAGCCCGATGCTAGACATCGGGCTTTTTTAATGCTAAATATTTTGCATTTATTTTTTTTCCGGCTTTTCAGGTTCGTTTAGTTTTTTAGTCAACTCCAATGAAAGTGCAGAGCGTTCAAAACGCATCTTGCCGGCACCGGCATCTAACACAACTGAAGTATCATTTAGTTCTAAAATTTTACCGTGTAAACCACTTTTGGTAATCACGCGATCACCGCGCTTTAAGGATTCCGAAAACTTTTTTTCATCCTTTTGTCGCTTCATCTGTGGGCGAATCATAAACAGATACACCACTGCGATCATTAAGACAAAAGGTAAAAACTGCGTTAATTGTTCCATTCTAAGAGTTTATCCTTGTACGGCAGGGCCTTCAGTAGGTTGTACAAATGCGGTTATTTTTATAGTTTCTGAACCTTTTTCGGTATTAGCTTTTACCGTAACTACCTTAGTTACTGCATTTAAACCACTTCCGTTATATTTAACTAAAAGTTCACCGGTTTCTCCCGGTTGAATAGGATCTTTAGGAGGTGTAGGTACTGTACAACCACACGTGCTGGTTGCGTCTACAATTACTAACGGAGCTTTACCGGTGTTTTTAAATTTAAACACGTGCTCAACTGCGGTACCGCGAGCGATATTTCCGAAATCGTAGCTGGTTTCTTCAAACTCCATTACGGGAAAAACGGTGGCATTCTCATCACGAGTTGCAGCCATTTCTACATTTTCTCCTTTTACCTTATCTGAGGCATTGTCTTTACAGCCTGTAAATGCCATTGTAGCGGCGATACCTGCAATTAAAAATACTTTTTTCATATTGATCAAATTTTTAAAAGTTCAAAAATACAATTTTATGTACAAATTGTGTTTAGATTCTCTATGCGCAAACATTATTCCATAAGACCGCGACCGGCTTTATTAAGCTTGCTTTCTTTTTTATATTTCTTTACCAGCCGATCTAAAACCCCATTTACGAAAATACTACTTTTAGGAGTTGAGTATTCTTTAGACAGTTCCAGATACTCATTTATAGTCACTTTTACGGGAATTGACGGGAAACGCAAAAACTCGCATAGCGCCATTTTAATCAAAATTTTATCAAGCACTGCAATACGATCCTGATCCCAATTTGGAGTATTGCCCAAAATTTCTGCTTCGTATTCCTCATCATTGTGGGCGGTACGTCTTAATAAATCGCGTGCAAATTCCCGGTCTTCCTCATCTTTATAGAGCTTTGGCAGGATAGTGCTTTCCGGTGAATTGGGTTTTAGTTTACCTAAACGCTTTACGATTGTGGTATTAACTACCGGCAAATCATCGAGCCAGGTCAACCGGTAATCTTCCAGATACTCATAAAGTTTATCATTGGGAGCCACAAATTCAGTAAACATATCGATCACAAACTGCCTGTCTTCCTTAAACGAAGTTTCGGGTTGCGACATATAATTTTCATAAAGATCGCTGCTAATTAACTGGTCGTAAATGAGCACCACATATTCATTATCCAGGCGCCAGTTCTTCAATTTTGCTTTTTTGAGACTTTTGTGAAGGGTCTCATTCTCCGAAAGACGCACCAGGATTTCGTTATTAACAAACCGCAAATTGGGATTGCGGTCTGCATCTGTCGCCAGAATTTTTTGTTGAGAACGCTCCAGGATATCTTTAGCGTGCGCGTGAATTTCGGTTAGTAAGTCTACAAGAACCAGATACAGATCATACATCTGGGCAGTACTGGCATTAAGAAATTTCTCCTCTTTTTGTAAGTCGGGCTGCTCGGCCTGACTTAAGGCATAAAGCGCCTGCATTACCTTAATGCGAATGTGCCTTCTGTTGAGCATAGCTTTAATGAACTTATGGTTGTTTGATACCCGGGGGCATTTTAATGATTAAGCGAAAACAGCCCTTTTATAGTTTAATATAATTTTTGGTTGCGTCACTCAAAAACGCTGCAAAAATACATGATCTCAAAACGTTCTGGGCCCCAAAAATCCCTTTTTTATCTTAAAAAATTGAGAGCGGAGTTTTCGGGCTGATTCGCGTATCTTTGCCCGTTGTAAAAAAATGGTAACCGCTATATTGCTGAAATTACCTCGCACTTCACGCAGCTATGAAAGAACTACAGCATCTCAATAAATATTTTAAAAAGTATAAATGGAAGCTTATACTGGGGTTTTTTATAGTCCTCGTTGCGCGCATTTTTGCCATACTTACGCCCAAGTTTAGCGGCGATATGATCAAAATGGTTGAAGAGTATATGAGCCAGGGCGGTGAGTTGAGTGCACTGAAGCATAATTTGCTGATGACCCTGCTTCTGTTACTTGGCGCTGCATTACTTTCTGCTTTTTTTACATTTCTCATGCGGCAAATGTTTATCGTCGTGTCCCGTTACATGGAGGCCGATTTGAAAAACGAGGTGTATGACCAGTATCAAAATCTTTCGCTCAATTTCTACAAGAAAAACCGTACCGGAGATCTGATGAACCGCATTAGTGAAGATGTGAGTAAAGTACGAATGTACCTGGGACCTGCAATTATGTATGGCGTTACCACATTTATTTTGTTTGCAACCGTGGTTCCTTATATGTTTTATACCGCACCAGAACTCACGTTGTATGTTATTATTCCTTTGCCCATACTATCGGTAGCTATTTATCAATTGAGCAGACTTATCCACAAACGCAGTACAATTGTGCAGCAGTATCTCTCCCACCTGAGCACTTTTACCCAGGAATCTTTTAGTGGTATCGGGGTTATTAAGGCGTATGGGATTGAGGAGCAAACGGCAGCAGGTTTTGAAGAACTGAGCATTACGAGCAGAGATAAAAACCTGGATTTGGTCAAGGTACAGGCTTTTTTCTTTCCACTTATGATCGCTCTGATAGGTATAAGTAATTTACTGGTAATCTATATAGGTGGAAAAAAATACATCGAAGGCAGCATCCCAGATCTGGGTGTGATTGTCGAATTTTTAATCTACGTAAATATGCTGACCTGGCCGGTAGCCTCCGTAGGATGGATTACCTCACTGGTACAGCAGGCTGAAGCTTCTCAAAAACGCATCAATGAGTTTTTAAATGAAAAACCGGATATTGTAAATCATACAGAAACCCCTACCCCAATTAACGGAGACATTTCTTTTAAAGACGTTAGCTTTACGTATGAAGATACGCATATCACTGCTCTTAAGCATGTATCGTTTGAAGTCAAGAAAGGCGAAACCCTGGCTATTATAGGCAAGACCGGTTCGGGAAAATCTACCGTTCTCGAACTTATAGGCCGCTTATACGACACAAGTAGCGGAAGTATTGAAATTGACGGTACACCTATCGCAAAGCTGAATCTGAAAGACCTGAGAAACAGCATTGGTTATGTACCTCAGGAGGCCTTTCTGTTTAGTGACAGCATTAAAGAAAATATCAAATTTGGTAAACGCGATGCTACAGAGGAGGAAGTAATTGAAGCAGCCCGCAATGCTTCGGTACACCATAATATCGTTGACTTCTCTAAAGGTTATGAAACGGTGTTGGGTGAACGCGGTATTACCTTAAGTGGAGGTCAGAAACAACGCGTTGCAATTGCCCGAGCGATCATCAAAGATCCGCAAATTTTACTCTTTGACGATAGTCTTTCCGCTGTGGATACCGAAACTGAAGAAGAAATACTGGAGAATATAAAACGTATAGCTGCTCACAAGACAACCATTTTGGTTAGCCACCGTATTTCTTCTGCTAAAAATGCCGATAAAATCATTATTTTGGAAGATGGAGAAATCATTCAGCGGGGTAGCCACCAGGAGTTAGTCAATCAGGAAGGCTACTATCAGGAGCTGTATCGCAAGCAGCTTGAAGAAAAAGAAATGGAATAATTTTTTGTACACCATTTAATTTTTTTCCATTTTTGACAGCGTAATGCATATTAATTAAACCAAGAATATGAGCAATACTGAAATGAGGGGGAATGACGAGATATTCTCTAAAGTGTTAAGAGCAGGGCGCCGCACCTATTTTTTTGACGTACGTTCTACCCGTGCAGGAGATTATTACCTAACCATTACCGAAAGCAAAAAGTTTACGAATGATGATGGGTCTTTTCATTACAAAAAGCACAAAATCTATCTGTATAAAGAAGATTTTGAAGGTTTTTCTGAAATTCTAAACGAAATGACCGGCTACATTCTGGATGAAAAAGGGGAAGAAGTCATCAGCGAGCGTCACCAAAGTGATTACAGCAAAGAAGAGGACACTGAACTTGTGGGAGACAAACCTGCAAAAGCCTTTACCGATGTAAGCTTTGAAGATATTTAAAAAACGGGCACACCGTCCTTAAAGCCGCAAAATTTGCGGCTTTTTTTATGTTTTTCGTATAAAAACAGCTTAATTATAAGTCTGTGTTATGCTTCTGCTAAGAAATCAATATCTTTAAAACCAGGCACATCCATAACCCTTAAACTTTCTTTTACATTATGAAAAACATTACGTTATTCGTTTTTCTTTTGGCAATAGGTTCACTTCCGGCACAGGTTACTGAACTTAGCCTGGATTACTATTTACCCAACACGGTAACTTACAATCCTGAAATCCCTAAACCTCAGGAGCTTTTAGGCTATATGCCCGGGGAGTGGCATGTAAGTCATGACCGGCTGGTAAGTTATATGGAAAAACTGGCTGAAGCTTCACCACGCATCACGATAGAACGTCGTGGGAGCACATTTGAAGGGCGCCCGCTCCTCCTGCTTACCATCACCTCACCTCAAAATCATCAGAATTTAGAACGCATTCGCGAGCAACACGCTGCACTTACCGAAGAAGAAGGTGCAAACCTGGATACTTCGGCGATGCCGCTTGTGGTTTATCAGGGAATGAGTATTCACGGAAATGAGGCCAGTGGCGCCAATGCAGGTTTACTGGCCGCATATTATCTGGCTGCAGCTCAAGGAGCTGAAATTGAGTCTTTGCTGAATGATGTAGTCATCCTGTTTGACCCCTCATTCAACCCGGATGGTTTACAACGTTTTTCGTACTGGGCCAATACTAATAAAAACCAGAGCATTACTTCAGACCCTCAGGATCGCGAGTATGATGAGATCTGGCCCGGTGGACGTACCAACCACTATTGGTTTGATCTCAACCGGGACTGGTTGCCTGCGGAGTTACCCGAGTCGCAAGCGCGTATAGAAACCTTTCATAAGTGGCATCCCAATATCCTGACCGATCATCACGAGATGGGCAGCAGTTCGTCATTTTTCTTTCAACCGGGAATCCCAAGTCGTACGCATCCCCTCACCCCTGCCCTTAATCAGGAACTTACAGCTGAAATAGGAACCTATCATGCAAAGGCTTTTGATAAAATAGGTTCACTTTATTATACCGAAGAAGATTACGACGATTTTTACTACGGAAAAGGATCTACCTTTCCTGATATTAACGGAAGCATCGGTATTCTTTTTGAACAGGCAAGTTCGCGCGGTCATCTTCAGGAAACCGAAAACGGACTGCTGAGTTTTGCATTCACAATCCGAAATCAGTTTACCGCCTTCTTATCAACACTCGAGGCTGCTGAAGCTATGCGCACCAAATTGCTTAACTATCAGCGCGATTTTTATGTCAATTCGAGAGCAGAACGAGGTAAAGATGCCTATATCTTTGGCAGTACTAACGATCCTGCACGTGCCGCACATTTGGCTAAATTGCTAAAAAGACATCACATTGACGTGTATAGGCCTGCCCGCGAATACGATTCAAATGGCAAACGTTTTGGCACAAACAGCAGTTATGTAGTGCCCAAAAGTCAAAAGCACAGCCGATTGCTTCAGGCTATGTTTGAAACCCGTACCCAGTTTGAAGACAGTTTATTTTATGACATTTCGGCCTGGAGTTTTCCGTTAGCCTTCAACTTAGATTTTAGCAGTGAAGCCCCTGTAAATCTTGCCGGTGAAAATCTGGATACGATTACCTTACCGCAGCCGCTTACCCTGAAACAGAGTAATTATGCCTATTTAATTCCCTGGGG
>CAYNMH010000034.1:0-33302 GCA_964398145.1 uncultured Flavimarina sp.
ATATAATCTTAAATCATATTAAATATTTTTTTACTTTTAATCTCCCCTCATTTACACGTTAGCTATACTCAGTTAGCACATTACCCCTTTTTCATTTGCTGTAATTAAAAAAACCTGATCGGAGATTTAGGCTCCTGTCATTATATCCTTAACTAACCTGTAAATAACACATGAAAACAAAATTACTTTTAATGGCGGCGCTAATGCTTGGTGCCCTTTCTTTTGCTCAAACTTCCGCAGAAACTGCTGGCATCGCGGTGCAGGGTATCGCACGCGATGATAATAACACTGCGCGCTCTAATGCTACGGTGAATTTAAAATTCACAATTTACTATCTCGATACTAATAATCAGATTCAGGAAATTTATGTGGATAATGAATCTTTAAGCACCGATAGTTTTGGCATTTTTAGTCACATTGTTGATCCCGGAGCTGTAAACAACGTGGTTATTGCCAATACGCAAGCCTATCTTAAAATTGAAGAAGGTCAAACAATTATTTCAGACGAGCCTTTAAAACACGTGCCTTATGCGATTTCTGCAAATAATGGGGTACCCACGGGTTCCATTATGCCGTATATGGGCACTACAGCTCCTTATGGATGGGCTCTATGTAATGGTCAGGATCTGTCATCAGTACCCGGTTCTGCTACCTTAAGAACACTTCTGGGCAGTAATACTGCTCCTGATTTAAGAGGTATGTTTTTGAGAGGAGTAGGCACTAATAGTCTCACCAGTGTAACGACCAGTCTGGGAGGTGTTCAGGATGATAATTTTATAGCCCATAATCACTACGTTAATTTAACCACCAGTTTTCAGGGTAATCACAATCATGATAATGGAGCAAACAGATTTTTAGTAAAAAAAGACGGCACAAATACATCTGATGGACAGGACAACAACGACCCTGGTTTTTTAAATGAAATTTCTGTACAGGATGATGGTGGAGCCATTTTACCTGCCGGAGCTCACTTACATACAGTCACCGGTAACACGGATAACTCAGGTCAGAGTGAAACCCGTCCTGTAAACTATGGGGTAAACTATATCATTAAACTTTAAGGATATAGTCATGAAAAAGTTAGTCTATTTTACGGGCTTCTGGCTGCTCGTGACTTCCGCTTTATGGTCTCAACAGGACGGCGCACGGGTAGTTACGGGATCACAGGCCATTCAAAACCCAAATTACACGTTACAGGTGGGTATGCCCATTTTGGGTCTTAATCAACAAACCACGACCAGACCGGTAAGTCCGGGTGATATTCGCTTTCCGTGGGGAGTACTCTATTTGTTTGATACCTTTTCTGAAGATTCTTTCGACATTTCTAAAGGTTATTACGGTGATAAGGTATTGATAAATTGGGAGTTAAGAAGCAATTTTGACCTGATCAATACCATCAAGATTTACCGCAGGGTCTTTACTCCAGACGGTTCTTTACCTTTTAATTTTGTGGCCAATATTTCCCCATCTGAAACCACTTATGAAGACCGCTATGTAGAAGGCGGAGTCTTGTATGAATACAAAATTTATGCAGATGGTATAATTGACACCGAGGTCAAATATTCCAATTTTATAACAGGAATTGGCTTTCGAAACCCTACTGCTGTGGTTACCGGTAATGTAAGTTTTGAAGGGGGTAACCCGGTAAAAGATGTTATTTTAAAGGCCAGTCCTAATGGAAGTGCTACTCAATATGGAGCTGCGCTGCGTGTTCCTGCTGGTGGAGGTATTACTGTTGACGGTATGGACCGCCCCATAACCACAGCAGCTACCTACCAGGCTTGGATAAGACCTCAACAGGCTTATACTGCAGACGGACAAATGAATACGAGACTTTTTAGACTGGAAAGTTTTACCAATGCTATAAATATCAATACCCGCTTTGATGCAGGATCCCGCGAATTAAGATTCGACATTGGCGGTTCTATATTTCGACTTGCCAATTATATGCCTTCGGGGGATATCAATTCACGTGGCGACGACATTTTGATTCCTATTGAGCATTTTAATACTGACTTCACCCACGTTTCAATAGTATTGGAACACAATCAAATACCTAAACTTTTTATAAACGGAAGACCGGTAACATCTGCCTATGCAGATCTTGCAAATGCATCACTTATAGGGATTGAACCCGGTTATACCGAGCCTTATTTTACAGTATTTGAAGGGACAACTACAACCACACTGGCCATTGCTGCAGATACCGAATGGAATAAGGTGATTAGTGGTGGGCTTAGAGCCGTAGATATGGATGAAATACGGGTGTGGAAAAAGGTCTTGGATGAAGCTGAAATACGCCGTGATTTTAAACGATATATAGGAGGAAATGACTCCAATCTTATTTCCTATTTACGGGCGAACGAAAATGTGGGTCAGTATGCATATGACTTATCAAGGTCCGGTTTTGATTATAACAAAAATAACGGGGAGCTCTACAATCTCAATACGGCAACCACTGATAAAGTACAATGGATAAGTGGTACACGTGCTATACCAGATGCCGATCAACTGGGGGTTTTGGGTGTCACAGATGCCAGCGGAAATTATGAGATTACCGCCATCCCGTATTCCGGTACCGGAGAATCATTTAACATCACGCCTATTTTTGGTCAACATAAATTTAAACCCGCTCAGCAGCTTGTGTTTTTGGGGCAGGGTTCTGAAGTAGTTAACAAAATTGACTTTATTGATATTTCTGCATTTAATTTTAGCGGTAAAATCCTGTATGATACCCGTGGCGTATTCAAATCCTTTGTCGAAGTTAACGGTGGAACTTTTGCCAACCTTACTGAAGGTATTGATTACGTGGAAGGTCCTGGTATTCTTGACGAAGGTTATAATTACTATGAAAAAAGCGGTATCAAATACTCAAAAGGAGAATGGTGGCTGAACGATAAAGGCACCCCTACAGATGATACCGATGATTATCTGGAACGCTACGCACGCGTTAGTCCGGAAGGGGTAAACATTTACATTGACAATCAAATCGTTTTGGATGGTAACGGAGCCCCGGTAGAGTCTGATGATGAAGGTAATTTTCAGGTTTCGGTGCCAATAGGTAATCACTATTTAACCATTAAGAAGAATGGGCACGAATTTGTTTATGGAGGTCGATTTCCTGCAGCATCGGGCAGTACCAAAGAGTTTTTTGAAGATGCTGTAGAACAGGTAATTTTTGTAGACACCACCAGAGTCACTTTAGTTGGAAGGGTTGTAGGCGGGCCTGTTGAGTCCCAGCAACCTATAGGCTTTGGCGGATCTGGTCTATATGAAGTAGGAACTACAGACAGTGATGGAAACAGCAGGACTTTGCAAGTAAGCTCTAAAAATAACATTGGTGTTGCTGATATTACTCTGGAGTTTGCCCCTACCGGAGCAAATCCTACTCCTTATACCCGTTTCAATTTTCAAACTAATGAGGAGTCTGGCGAATATCGCGTTGAAGTACTGCCGCTTAATTACAGTATTGATCCTACTACAGGTTTACGTATTCCTTCTAACAACAGTATCAGTTTAATTCAGGCTAAAGAAACGCTCAATCTAACCGATATAAAACCTAAAGTAACTTCGGAATTCGTGGTTTCTGATACGGAAACTTTATATAGTGATCCGTATCAATATACCAAAAGTTTTACCTATCGCTCTACGCCGGTTTTACGAGTAGTAAGCCAGAATTCGGATCCCGATATCCCGATTAATGATACCGAAACTATAAGTACAGAGGGATTTGCATATCCCATCTATACGCAATTTCAATGGTATGATATTGCCCTCAATACTTTTGAACGATACACAAACAATGATGGAGGAAATAATGTTGAAGATATCGTACCTGTTATAGATGGTGAACTTAAGGTAACCAACAATTTGGCGTATATAGGAACCGAAGAAATTACCCGGGATCCTGATGACGCAAGTATCATAAATTACAGATACCGGGCAGGTATTCCTGCAATAACACCACCATTTACAAAAACATTGGATATTAAGTATCGCATCAATGGAGTAGATTATCCTGCCGAAAATTACACAAATAGAGGTATTATTCTTGGAGGTCAATCTGATGGTAGTCAGACCTTTGTAACAGCGGGACCTGATATTCCGGATATTATTTTACGCGACCCTCCGGGTTCTAACAGCTCTGCATCCATTGAAGCGGGAGAAAGTATTTCTCTTACGGTAAATCACGCTGCACAAATCGGAGGTGGGTTTACACAATCCATAACGATAAAAGGAGGTTTAAAAGTTGCCGCAGGTGGCGGGCTTGCGGGGCCTGTAATTGAATCAGAAGGAATAAATAATCTCTCACTAGGTATTGGTGTGGAGCGCTCCTCAACAGATGGAAACAGTCTTACAAAAACATATACCTTTAGCCAGACTATTTCTACAAGTGATGATCCTGAATTTACGGGTGCAGATGGAGACCTATATATTGGTAATTCTCTTAATTACAATTACGGAAGCTTTGACGACATACAAAGTTCGGAAAACCCTATAGGTACAACTCCCTATGAAGTTCTCACAAACTCAAATAATGAACAGGTCTATATCAGCAAACAAAAGGCAATGTTTTTTGCTGAAGAACCCACATCAACATTCTTTGTATATTCTCAAAAATACATTCTAACCGGCTTGATCCCTGAATTAGAGCTCATCCTGGACAATCTTAGGAATGGTGTTATCAGTTCAACTGACCCGGGGGTGCAATCTGAAGCATTCTACGAGCAACAAATAAATCTTTGGCGGAAAACAATTCGGGAAAATGAGCGCAGCAAATACCTGGCTTTGAACAATCGTGATGTTTTACGTACTGCATCTGAGAGTTATATTTCAGCCTTTAAAGATGCGCTTGAAGACGAAGCTGCTGATGCCGATTTGTTTCCCGCAGTTCAAAAAACACTTGAGGCTAAACTTACAGACGTAAGTACCATTGAAGGCTTAATTCGCAACCAGTTTGAAGACAATTTATCTTTTGACAGCGGTGTAGGTGAAATCACCAGATCTATAGAGACAGCTGTAGCTAATGAACGCGAACAAGCAATTGAAGTAGAACTTAATGAAACTTTCGCGCTACAGCTTGGTTTTACATTTAATAAAGCAGGTATTATAAGTAATACAGGTGCTTTTGCTAAGCAAAATGCTCAGGGAAGTTTATTAAATTCTTCAACCGAAACCACTTCAATAAATTATACACTTAAGGATAACGACCCTGCCAATTTATTAAGTGTGGATGTGGTCAATACCTTTGACGGTTATGGTCCTATATTTACAACAATTGGTGGTAGAACATCTTGTCCCTATGAAGGCGCAGAACTGTCTAATTTTTATGACCATAGCAGCTATGTGGAAGATGCGACGGTAATTCCACAATTGACAGACGCAGATAAAGAGCAATTAAGTTATGCCACACAACGTGCTGAAGATCCCCGAATAAGCGTTGAAGTAGCCAGTGTTACCAATATTCCGGAAACCCGAAAAGCCGAGTTCAAATTGCTTTTGGAAAACCGTGCTGATTTTACCAGTGACAATGCCAATTTCAATTACTTTGACATCTGGATTGATAACAGCACCAATCCTAAAAATGCTATCTTTAACGTGTCTCCAAACGGAACGGTAGTCTATGTGCCCTACGGAGAGCCGGTTGAGTTTACGCTCACCTTAGAAAAATCGGTCACAGATGTTTATGATTATGAGGATATTGATGTTTATATCCTTTCGCGATGCGATCCGGTTTATACCTTTGACAAGGTTTCGGTATCTGCACATTTCGTCCCTTCCTGTTCTGCAGTAAATGTAAGTGCACCACTCAATAACTGGACGTATAACCGGGAAACTGCATTTAATCTGGATGGAAGTACAAATCCCGTAAATATAAGCCTGAACGAGTTCAATACAAGTTTCAGCAGTTTTAAAAAAATTGATCTGGAATACCGCCCGGTAGGTTCTCCCGTTTGGACGCGCCTGCAAACCTATTACAGCACGCAGGCATTTTACGATGAGGCCGTAATTAATAACGAAGATGAAATCAGTCTTATAAGCGATGCTACGCTCACCTACCCTTTTGATATTGCCGGTCTGAAACTGGCAGACGGTGGTTATGAAATTCGGGCCCGAAGTAGCTGTACTAATGGCACCGAGTTTATTTCAGACGTGGTAACGGGCCGGGTTGACCTCACCGCTCCTCAGCGTTTTGGAACTCCCTCTCCTACGGATGGGATTCTCTCAGCCGGTGAAGATCTCAAAGTTCGCTTTAATGAAAACATCTTCTACAATTCAGCAGTTTCGGTAATTGAGATAAAAGGAAAAACCAATCAATTACCTATTGACAATGCTGTTTCGGTATTATTTTCAGGAGTTAACAATAAAATGACTATTGAGAAACCTATGATTCTCAATGAAGATTTTACGCTGGAATTCTGGATGAATAATGCGACTACGGCAAGTAGTGCTACAATTGTAGATCAAACGCAAGGGTTGAACATAAGCCTCAGCAACGGGCAGATAAGTTTTACTCTGGGCGGAATCACGGCTAGTGGAACAATTGCCACAGACGGGCTTTTCCACCATTACACTTTTACCTTCACCAAGGCCACCGGCGATCTTCAGATTTATGAAGAAGCCCGGGTTCTGGACGCAGCTAACGGCGGTACGGCCATGCAAATCGCAAATGATAATCCTATTGTGATAGGAGGCAATACCTTCATTGGTAATATTCACAGCCTGCGTATCTGGAATAAGGATATTTCGTTGGAAGATGCTTTTGCTACTATGTACAACAGCCTTCAGGGGAATGAAGCGAATTTAACAGGGTATTACCCCATGAATGAGGGACACGGAAGCATTGCTAATGATTTGGCACGCTTTAAACACGCTGTACTTACCGCAGATTGGGATATCAAACCTAAAGGAACCGCTTATAATTTTGACGGCAGCCAGTACCAAATTTTAGATAATGTCAATTTTGTACAGCTTACTGAAGTAATGGATGCAACCATCTCCTTCTGGATGAAAACCGACAGCGGACAGGAAGCCACCCTGTTCTCAAACGGAAAAGGAGACGGTACTGATATTGTGCAGTCCAACGGCTTTATGAATAAATGGGCTATTAATATAAACGCTTCTGGTAACCTGTCATTTAACGCCGAAGGTAAAAATCTGCCGCTCACTACAAGTTCGGTTGCAGATAATAACTGGCATCACGTGACTTTACTTCTTAACAGATTAGGATCATTACGTACCTATGTTGACGGCGAGCAGGTTTCTTCAAATGCGATGACCGGCTTAGGTGGTTTCTCAGGTAACCGCATCTGGTTAGGTGCTCGCGGAGCGATGGATCTTGCCGGTATCGAGACGATTGACCGCCAGTTTAGGGGACAGCTCGATGAATTCAGGTTGTGGAACACGCTTCGAAATGTAGAACAAATTACACGCGACAGCTATCACGAGGTAGATCCCGAGAGCATAGGTCTTATGCTGTATGCCCGTATGAATGCTCCAGACCCGCTTAACGGCAATGGACCGCAGTATTTTCATGCTTATAGCAATAACACGGTTATCCCGAGTAATGCTAAACTAAGTGCAGGCAGCGTAAGCTATACAGGCGATACTCCCGCGCTCAAACCGGCACGTAATATCATCAAGTTTCAGGTTAATCGCGTAATCAATCAGGATGAAATGATTCTGGAACCTGTAGTCAATCGCCTTGCTGAAATTGAAGGTCAGGTTCTGGATATCACGGTACATCGTATGTTTGATTCTGCAAACAATATGCAACAGTCTCCTGTAACCTGGACCGCATTTATTCAGCAAAATCCGGTGAGCTGGTATGCAGAAGGCTATAACGATCTGGTGAAAATTGTAAAAGAAAATGGAGAATCTCCTACGTTTAAGATTGTTCTTTTAAATAAAGGTGGAACCACTCAGCCCTACACAATAACCCAGGTGCCTAACTGGTTAAAACTATCCACTACAAATGGTACGATTGCTCCTGCCAGCGAAATTGCGATTACAGCTACCATTGATAAGAACCTGACCACCGGTGAATATCTGGAAAACCTGAATTTAGAAACCGATTTTGGCTACGCTCAAAAAATTCAGGTTGATCTGCGCGTTCTGGCAGAAGAGCCTGCCTGGAATGTTGATCCTACAAACTTTGATTATACGATGAATGTTATAGGCCGCATCCAGATTGATGGCGTTATTTCTGAAGATCTTTATGATAAGGTGGCTGCCTTTGTGGGAGATGAAGTTAGAGGTGTGGCGCAATTGGTGTATGATGCTAATTATGCTGAATACTTCACTTTTCTTACCATTTATGGAAATGATGAACTATCGGAAAGTGTACGATTTAAAGTCTGGGATGCTTCTACGGGCGAAATCCTTCAGGTTACTTTAAATGCGCAAAATTCTTTAGCATTTGAGGTAAATGGAGTCACCGGAAGTTTAAACAGTCCTGCACTTTTTGAAAATACAGCTGTTATAGAGCAGGTACTCAATTTCAATACGGGATGGACCTGGGTTTCACTGCGCGTAGACGATCCGCTTTTTGCAGATCTCAACACGCTTACTTCCCCCATGAATCTTTCAACTTCAGACCGTATAATGACAGTTAAACCGGTTCAACTGGAGACGTACTATAAAGACACATCTAATCCTGCCAATAGCGGGTGGAACGGAGATATCAGTACAGCCGGCGGACTTTCTACTTCAAAAATGTACAAGTTCAACCTGGCTCAGGGCCAGCAATTACGCATTGAAGGAGAAGAAGTTGATCTGGCTCAGTTTGTTTTAAATCTCAATGTCAACTGGAACTGGCTCCCCTATCCTATTGGTAAAAATGTCTTGGTACGTGAAGCACTGGCAACACTAACGCCTATAGAGGGTGATGTGATTAAATCGCAAAACCTGTTTGCGATTTACGATAAGCGTAACGGCTGGAGTGGTACCCTTACCTACTTAGAAGCCGGTAAAGGCTACATGCTTAAGACTGCAACCGCGCAGCAATTTAGCTATCCTGCTATTTTTAACAAATCGAAAATGGGCAAAGAAGCTAAGGTCAGCGAACCGGATATTGCACCAGAATTTACTGCATTTGGAGAAACGATGAACGCCGTGGTACGTCTGCCTGAAGGCTTTGACGAACTACTTGTATTTAATGCGGAAGGAATTCTGAAAGGGATTGCACACAATCAGAAAATAGGTGACGAAGATTTAAGTTTTATCACGGTTTATGGTGATCAGCCGGAAACTTTAATCTTCCACATTTCAAACGCTCTCGATTCTAAAGCAACTTCAAAAAGCTTCGAGTTTAACCCTAATGCAGTAATGGGGACCGTCAATAACCCGATAGTTCTCGAAGATGCCCAGACTTTTGAAGATGATATTCTGGTGTTCCCTAATCCATTTTCAGACCATTTAAAAGTAAGTTTTAGCTTTAATAAAGCTCAGCCAGTCACTTTAAGACTATTCTCTCTGAGCGGGCAGCTTATTTTAAACCAGAAACTGGAAGCCGATGCGGGTAAAACCGAATTTAGTTTTGAACCACAGCTGAGTACAGGTACTTATTTCTTAAGTATAAAACACGCTGAAGGTATTCTAACCAAAAAAGTGATTAAACAATAAATGCAAAACTTCCCGGCCTTGCCCGGGAAGTTTATAAAAAAATATAATGATGAAATTCAATTTATATCTTTTCGTAATGCTGCTCCTGGCAGGTTCCACCGTTTGGAGCCAGGCTCCAAACTGGAGTGTGACCGAGAGTAACTTTGAGCACAGCATGTCATTTGTTTCCTTTTTAAATGTAAATGGAAAGAACCTGAATAAGCCTGATGACATGATCGCAGCTTTTGTAAATGGCGAGTGCCGCGGGGTCGCCAAATTAACCCACGTTGCGGCTCAAAACGAATATTATGCGTATCTCACCATATTTTCAAATACGAGTGGTGAAACAGTACACTTCAAGGTGTATGACTCAGAAACAGATGCCGTGACTGATTTGAATCAAACCCAAAGTTTTAGAATTAATCAGCATCAGGGTAACTTATTTCAGCCTTTTAGTTTTGCAGAACCTGCACTGAGTAAAAACACGGCTATAACCGATTTGTATTTGATGGGTGTCGCTAAAAAAGATCTCATTTTCACCGAAAACAGTGTAATTCTTAAAGTAGATCAGTCGGTTGATTTAAGTTCGCAAAATGCAGTATTTACCTTAAGTACTAACGCCAGTGCATTTATCGGTACAATTCCGGTTATTTCAGGTAATAATACACTTAATTTGAGTGAGGAAATCACGCTTCGGGTACGTTCTGAAGACCGGTCGGTAATCAAAGACTGGAAAATTTCCGTTGAAAAAGTAGCTTCCATTTTGGTTTATAAAAAGGATGCTGTATGCTATGCACCGGGTGCGATTAAAGTAACCAGTTCTAAACCTAACGAAAGTTTCAGTCTTACTTCTGGCGGAACCGTGATACAAACCAAAACAATGGGTGGAGATTCCCTGGTTTTTGAGAACCTGCAAACAGGAACTTATACCGTAAGTACTTCCGGCTTTTCTAAAACCATTACCATTAACCAAAAACAACAATAATGAAAACCTATAAATATATGCTATTGGCTGGGATGTTTTTGGGGCTGACAGCCTGTGAAAAAGATGATGATCCTGCAGTACTCGAGTTTAAAACTCTTGATTTTGTAGCACGTGACGGAAGCAATCTGGGAGCCAACCCTTGTTTTGATCCTTCTCAGGAATATGCCCTCAGCGTAGATGCCACTGCAACCGGTAATGGTGATGTTGAACCCAAAATACTCGACCTCACAGTAAACGGAGTGCAATACAGCCTTACTTTTAAACAACGGGGAACTCAAACCATACCTGTGCAACTTATCGCTGGTGAAAATGTGGCTCAAATAAGCGGCACATCAACGAGCGCCCGTATTTATGTAGTGATGCAGGGTGATTTTGAACTTGTGGAATAATTGAACCTACTCTAATCAAAAAACAATCCCCGAAATTTCAGTATTTCGGGGATTTTTAATTTTCTAGTAGGTGTATAACTTATTATAGTATTCCTTAACGGAATCTTCCCAGGAGAAACGGGCCGCTTTGGCCTTGCGCTTCATTTTATTCCATCTTGGCTTATCCTTAAAAAATACCTCCAGGCAATTATTAAACTCAATAACCATTTGATTGATGGTTTCGTCAATATTTTCTCCTTTAAAAGCAAACCCATCAACTCCCTCCTGTACTGTATCAATAAGTCCGCCGGTATGATGCACCAGGCAAAGCACGCCATTGCGCATAGCCAGCATCTGGCTTATACCGCAAGGTTCAAAAAGACTAGGCATAAAATACAGGTTAGTCTCCAGGTAGATGGAGTCGATAATATCTTCAGACTGACCATTAATGAATATAAAATTGGAATGCTGATAGCTTATTTCACGCATTAGTGCCTCATATTCCGGCTCACCCGTACCCAGAAGGATAAAAATACCATTGTGTGCTTTGAGATTTTCTAAGATGGCCTTAAGGGCAAGCGGATTTCGTTTGAAGAAATAAAATTTTTGTTCCGTCATACGAGCCACACTCGATGCGATAAATGCCGGAGGATTATCAAGAAGTTCCACTACTTTTTCACCCGTATTCGCTAAAATATCTGCTTTATATTTTTTAGATTCTTCCTGTATCCATCTGTAAATCTGTTTCAGAATATGGGTGTAAAGTTTTCCTTTTTGCGCGACACGGATATGAGCATAATTTACACCGTTTAAAATTCCGTGTAGTCTGCCCTGCTCATAGGCAGTAATCAAGTCTGCTTCAAGCCCCTCCCCGCCTATGAATTCAGGCTTATTACTGGGTTTCATTATATCCTGCATATAGGATTCACTTACGGTATGAACCTGATCACAAAGCCGTATTCCCACAGCCATAAGATTGATACAATCCGGATATCTTGCATCTGTTACCTGATAGTAATTGTAATCTATTTCTGGAAAAAAAGATTCTATAGAAGCAAAATTACCCCCTAAGGGTCTTATGCCCTGAAGGCTTAAATTATGAATACTGTAAACAAAATGCGTCTGGCGAAGCACTTCAAAAACCGGGTTGAATGTCCGGTGAAATGCTAATAAAGCTGTATGCCAGTCGTGCAAATGTGCTACATCTATGTGATCGAAAATATTCTGTTTTATGGCTTGCGCAACAGCTGTATTAAAAATGAAATACTTAACCGCATCTTTAAAAAAAGGTTCCTCAGGATCATCATTATAAATATGAGCAATGTTACCTTCTACTATTTCGGGATGGTGTATGACATAATGCGTGATGTGTTCATAGTGCTTTTTTGGTGCAACGTCATATATCTCTGCTACTGTCTCCTGCCCCCGTATGTTAAATTTCAATTCTGAAATGAGTCGGGCATTTTTATGCAATCTGTTATAAGCCGGAACCACGACGTGCACCTGATCTCCGGTGGCTGCAAGCTGTCTTGGAACATCCCGCACCACATCTGCCATTCCGCCTGCTTTACAATTTGCCAAAGCGTCATTTTCTGCGGCAACAAATAAGAAATTCTTCATGTATTTAAAGGGTCGTTTGAGAAGCCGGGGTTGGTGTCTTCTCTATCAGTTAAAGTCTTTTGCTTTTTTACCAATTAAAAACAACTCAGATTCCTTTTTCTGATGACGGCTCATAACGCTTTGGGCAGGTTCCCAATTGTTATTTTTCAATTGTCTCAATCGTGCGAACAGTACGTCTGCACCGGGCTGGTTGTTCGTACGAATATGATATTAATATTTCTAAAAATTATTAATTGAATGTTAATACTACGTTTAATGAATAAATCTGGTTTTAACGAAATACTAATACAAGATCCAGACGATCCTTGGTATATTTCATTTTATGAAAAACAACCAACCTATTCTAATCCTGTTTCTTGTCGTATTCATGCAGTTAAATGCTCAGGAAATGCGGGATACCACAGCCTCTAAGAGTGGCAAACTGCTCCCCTCAAGCGAGGCAACTGTACCGAAAGACGGAGACTATGGCGTAAATGCGCTTCAGGAATATAGTGAAGCGTATTATGTTGTAAACCGTCTTAATGAAGCTATTGGTCTGCCGCCTAATAAATACAACTTTCAGTCTCCACAAGCCACTTTGGAGCATTTCATATTTAATGCGCGTAATGAAAGTTTTAAAGAAGCTTCCTATGCCTTAAATCTGAATTTATTACCAGACAGCCTTACACCGGAACAAGCCGCAACTCTTGCCGAAAAGTTGTATTTCATCTTAAATCAACGTGTGAGTATAGACTGGGGAAGTCTCTCTGATCGCCCGGATGGACAAATTGATATAAGTACGGCCACAAACAAATCAATTGCTGGGAAGCCCTTGCGCAGTGTGGTTTTTGGCGAAATAAACCTGGACGGGCGAGATATCGTTTTGAGACTGCAACGGGTTAAATACAAAGACTATGGTGCGTTCTGGCTTATTTCATCAAATACTGTAGAAAATATTGATGCGCTCTACAAACAATACGGCCCCAGAGAACTCGACCGTATGATGCCCGATTGGGCGCGTATCAAATGGCTCAATATGCCTGTCTGGAAATTTGCCGGGACGTTTCTCCTGATATTTTTGGCCTATCTACTTGGAAAATTTAGTCTTTATATCTTACGCAGACTCTTCCGTAAGTCAAAGGAAGTCTGGGTGAATACAATCGCTAAAAGACTGGCGACCCCTGCTGCCTGGGCGATAGGAGTTTTATTTTTCTACGTCACTCTGAACAAGCTCATTTCTTTTGGTGGAACATTTGCAAGCACCTTGTATGCGGTTTTATTGATAGCCGTCATAGGCACCATAACCTGGTTCATCATGCGATTTATAGACTCGTTTATGGTGTATGTGGCCGAAACGCGCATTGGAGATGCAGACCCTGAAGAAAATAGTGAAGCGCGTATGATGATGACCTACATTTCGGTAGCCAGACGGGTTATTACCTTTATTGTGATAATAGTAGGTATTGCGGTAATTCTTTCGCAATTCAGAAGTCTGGAAAAACTGGGTATTTCCCTGCTTGCCTCTGCCGGTTTGGCCACTGTAATACTGGGTGTAGCCGCTCAAAGTACACTGGGAAATATCATTGCAGGTATTCAAATCGCCATTACCCGCCCGGCGCGCATAGGTGATACGGTAATCATTGAAGATGACTGGGGCTACGTAGAAGATATTCGGTTTACTTATATGGTCGTACGCACCTGGGATCAGCGTCGGCTTGTAGTACCGCTAAAAACCATAATTTCCAAGACCTTCGAAAACTGGTCTATGACCAGTGCTCATCAAATAAGACCTATTATACTTTATGCCGATTATGAGATAGACGTTTCTAAAATTCGGACCAAATTTGAAGAATTGCTCCAGAATAATGAAAATTGGGATTCAGATAATCCACCTAAGGTACAGGTTGTTGATACTACGGAAAAAGCTATCAAAATACGGGCATTGTGTAGTGCCAAGGATGCTTCAACAACCTGGGATTTGCATTGTGAGTTGCGGGAACAACTGGTTTCTTTTATAGCCAGTCTTGAAAACGGAAAGCATCTTTCTAAAATGCGCCTTCAGTTTGAAAACGAATTGAAACACGAAAAGCTGGACAAAACCATCAGATCAAAAAAGGAAGATGAAGAATCTGATAACAATGCGGAGCCTGAAAATCCTCAGGATAAAAGGCCAAAGTCGGAAAATTAATTATTCCTCTTCGTCTAGAGCCAGTTCCAGTTCTTCAGTAAATTCAAGATTGTGAAATACATCCTGCACATCATCATCGTCCTCAAATTTCTCAATAAGACTTAAAATCTGACGGGATTCTTTTAACGGCAGCTCAATGGTATTTAGCGGAATGCGCTGCAATTCCGCATTTTTGGTTTCTATATGAAGTTCTTCAAGATGCTGGGCCATTTTGCCAAAATCGGTGAATGCAGTATAAATGATAAAAACCTCCTGATGATTTTCAAAGGACTCTGCGCCTCCTTCAATAAGTTCTAACTGCAACATTTCAAAATCGCGTTTTATCTGGTTTTTATCTAACGTAAAAACACCTTTTCTTTCAAAAAGAAATTCCAACGAACCATTTGTCCCCAGGCTGCCACCATTTTTACTAAAAATTGAACGTACAGACGCAATCGTGCGGTTTGCATTATCTGTAGTGCATTCAATAAAAAAGGCGATTCCATTTGGGCCATAACCTTCAAAGGTCATTTGCTCATAACTATCTGCATCTGCCCCGCTGGCTTTTTTAATCGCCCGCTCGATAGTATCCTTAGGCATATTTACACCCTTTGCATTTTGAATAGCGTTGCGCAATGCAGGATTAGAATCAGGTTCACCGTTCTGATTATTTTCTTTGATGGCTACCGTAATTTCCTTAATCGCCCTGGTGAATTGTTTTGCGCGTTTCTTATCCTGAGCGCCTTTACGGTGTTTGATATTTGCCCATTTGCTGTGACCTGCCATACGTATTTATTAAGTTTGATATTAAAGGAATATAAAATTTTGAAGCGTTTTTGCCAGCATTTTAACCCTTTTTTAAAGTTTTAAGTCGAATAATACTTAGATATTATGCTATTTTTCAACCTATTTTCACGTTATGGAAGAATTACTAAAACTGCATTACGGGCATATTTTTGAACCCGAATTACTCCAAGATATTAACCAGGCCGGGAGTCTTCGGGAAGTTGCTGAAGGAGAAAAGCTTATGGATATAGGGCAGTACATCACAGCAATGCCCCTGCTCATTTCGGGCGCCATAAAAATCTTGCGTGAAGATTCAGAAGGTGACGAACTTTTGTTATACTTCCTTGAAAAAGGCGATACATGTGCGTTAACGCTTTCCTTTAATCGGGGCCAGCGCAAAAGTGAAATTCGTGCGATTGCAGAACTTGATACGGTATTGATTATGATCCCCATTCAAAAAATGGAAGAATGGAGTTCAAAATATAAAACGTGGCGTAATTTTATTTTTGACAGTTATCAAAATCGCCTTAAGGAGATGCTTGATACACTAGACAGTATTGCTTTTATGCGTATGGATGAACGTCTGCTGCGTTACCTTCGGGATAAGCAGAAACTTACGCAGAGTAATGAGCTCAATAGTACCCATCAGGATATTGCTTATGAACTGCACACTTCTCGCGTGGTTATATCCAGATTGCTGAAAAAATTAGAACTCGAAGGTCGCATCAACATTCAGCGAAATAAAATTGAATTGTTAAACCTGAACTAAGCCCCCAGAGCTTCACGCATAGCTTTAGCTTTTACAAGACACTCCTCGTATTCCTTTTCGGGACTGGCTGTCGCAGTTATAGCGCTTCCCACACAAAAAGAAAGGTAATTCTTAGCTGCATTAAACAATATACTGCGTATTACTACATTGAAATCAAAATCTCCTTCTGGAGTGAAATAGCCGATGGAGCCACTATAAAGTCCACGCTTTTGGGTTTCAAGAGCTTCAATTATTTGCATAGCCCGTATTTTTGGAGCGCCGGTCATACTCCCCATCGGGAATGTTTTTGCTAAACAATTTACCGGGTCCATATGTTCCGGCAGGTTTGCCGCAACCGTTGAAATCATTTGATGTACCTGATCAAAAGTATAAATCTTACACAACTCTGGCACCGTTACACTCCCACGGCTCGCCACACGGGAAAGATCATTGCGCACCAGGTCTGTAATCATTATATTCTCAGACCGTTCTTTGGGATCGGTTTGAAGTTGGTTTTTGAGCAATCTATCTTCGTCGTATGTGCTGCCCCGTCTGGAAGTTCCTTTGATGGGCTGACTTATAAGCTGCGCGCCGTTTTTTTGCAAATAGCGCTCGGGTGAAGAACATAGAGCATAACGATCATTTAATTTAAAAAAAGACGCAAACGGTGCTTTTGAAAGTGCGTTCAGTTTTAAAAAGACCGAAATCGGATCGATCTCCGCTTCTGCATAAAATTCCTGGCAAAAATTGGCTTCATAAATTGCTCCGCGTTTAATATAATCAAGCATTTGAGAAACCTGCTGGCAGTAGGCATCCCTTGTCAAACGCATTTTTATTTTTATACCTGACGAAGGTTTTGGTTGCGTGAAGTTTTGAAGAACCTTCATAATTTGGTTCACATCCCTTTCCATTTCATGAACAACTTCAGGTAAATAGTGAAGTTCCAGCTTTTGCTCCTTAAGTTGAAAAATTTTTAAAGGCTGAAAAAAATAGAGATCAGGAAATGAAAGAGCATCTTCATTAGCCGATTTTAGATCTTCAAGTTCATTCTTCAAGTCGTAGGTTAAAAAGCCTAAGAGCCAGTCTGCTGTATTCCTTCGGTATTCGGAAAGTTGACCAAAACCAGTACCCACGTGAGCAGTGAGGCTACTTTTAACCCCAACAGCCAGAAGTAGGTCAAACCGGCTATAGGACGTTTTATGCCCATTAGAATGAAGCAGGCAACAAACGGGTTCGCTCTCAGCCCATTGAAGCAAACCTGTCACCAGATTCGCTCTGTGCGGTAATTTGAAAGTTTTAATGGTGCGCATGATGCTGCGAAAATACAGTTTAGCCTAAATAAGAACACGAGTTTTTACATCTCATGTTGAAATTTTGATAAACTAAAAAAGGCCGTCTGTAGAGACGACCTTTCACCAATTATCAGAGGAATGATTATTGTCTATCAATCCAATCTTTGATTTCTTCTTTGGTTTTTCCGGTTTTTTCCTGAAGTCTTCCAAGCATTTGGTCAAATTTACCTTCAGCGTGCGTAGTGTCATCATCGGTCACATCGCCATACTCTTCTTTAAATTTTCCCTTCACTTGTTTCCACTTTCCTTCTAATTGATCGCTATTCATAATAGTAGTTTTTTAATTATTAGTAATATAAAATTACCCATTAAAAAGTAGGCTTTGCGTCAATAAAAAGCTAATCTTTGTAAGGTAAGCGTTAATTTTACTTAAAACCCTTCCTGATGCAAATTGTCAAAATCATTGTATTAAACCTGATCCTTCTTTTTTTAAGCTGTAAGGAGACTTCAAAGGAAACTGCCGAAGCCACTCCCGGACCTGCGGATGCGACTTATTATTTTATAAGACACGCAGATAAAGAACGTGGGCCTCAAGCCGGCGATGATCCTGAACTCACTGAAAAAGGTACCGCACGCGCTAAATTTTGGGCTGAGACGCTTAAAGATGTGAAATTTGACGCTGTATACAGTACCGATTTCAAACGCACCCGGAATACCGCACTACCGGTAGCACGGGCTAATAATCTGCCTCTGCAGGTATATGATGCGCAAAATTTATATGGCGAGCAATTTCAAAAGGCAACAGCAGGAAAAACCGTTTTAATTGTGGGACATAGTAATACCACACCTGCATTTGTAAATGCGGTTCTGGGAACTCAAAAATTTGAAGAAATAGATGATAGTATATTTGGCAACCTGTACGTTGTTCACGTGAAGAATGGAGTGCCTCAAGCAGAGTTACAAGATTACAACGACTGGTCCTTTGACTAATTGACCTTCACGTCTTCCAGAATGATGCGGGAAAGTTCGCTAAGCTTTCCGGCTGTAAATAAGCTGTCCAGACTGTTGAGCGGAGGAAACTGCTCTTTTGGCTCGTAGTTGATGTAATCTGCAAACCGAACGCCCTTAATTTCCCGGGGATTTATTGCTTCCCTAAATCGGGTCCCACCTTCATTTACGTGATAGTTATAGGCTAAATAGTCTACCGTAAAATTTTCGGTGTGAATCCAGTACATATACTCATCCTCAAAATCTTCACCTCCACCTTCTTCGGAAAAGCTTACGTGGATTTCATAATAGGTGTTCCCATTTATCGTAGCTGTACCCGTTTTTTCAGCCTTTACCGCTTCGGCATCCAGACCATAAGGTAAAACTGCGAAGTAATGCACAGAATTAACCCCGCCTGATAAACCCGCTATAAGACTATCAGCCAGTTTTACATGTTTACCATTAATATAGCGTTTAAAGTCTGAATTCGTAAGTTGGTCCAGGGTATCCTTACAGGCAGCATCGCTACAACGTTCCAGCTCATACAATCCATTGTCCCTCTTAGCCCGGTAAAATTTATCTCGAAATTTGAAAGAAAGAGAAGCCGTGTCAAGAATTTTACTTCCTGCAACATCAATAGCCTGATTGATGATGCGTTGAGAGGAAAGATCTTTAGTAGCTTTCTGTTCTTTGCAGGCAACAAAACTTAAAATCAATAGAGTGAGAAGAATATATTTCATAAATGCGAGTTAAACCGGCCGTTTCTATGCTGCAGAAGCCTTAGGTTTCGGTTTGAATAACCAGAATCTGCCTGTGCAAAAATAAAGGATTTTAAGCAATGTCCCTGACCTCCGTTAAAATCGTACTTTTGCTGGTAATACAGCGTTGATTATTTTCCAACGCTTAGGAAAAGACAAATCTGTTTAAATGAATCAAACCAATACCATAAATATCAAGAATAAGAAAGCTCGTTTTGAATACGAGATTCTCGATAAATACACGGCCGGAATCAAGCTGGCAGGCACTGAAATCAAATCTATCCGTGAGGGAAAAGCTTCGATTGCAGAAAGTTTTTGTGAATTTGAAGGGGATGAACTCTTTGTTATTAATATGACCATTCAGGAGTACTCGCACGCTACTTACTTTAATCATAATCCCAAGCAAAGCAGAAAACTGCTGCTTAATCGTCGCGAACTTAATAAACTTCATAAAGAAGTACGTACAAGCGGACTAACCATCGTCCCATTAAGACTCTTTATAAATGATCGTGGTCTGGCTAAAATGCAGATTGCGCTTGCTAAAGGTAAAAAGCTTTACGACAAACGGGAAGCCATAAAAGAGCGGGATTCCAAGAAGCGACTGGGTCAAATTAAAAAAGCGTTTAACAATTAATTGCAACCTAAACTTGAAGTAAGCGTCTTTAAATACAATAGAAAGACCAGGTGATTTTACCATCCCAAGAATTACAAAATTGTATTTATGACTAAAAATCTACTTCCTTTTTTTCTCTTCCTTTGCGCTCTTACGGGGTATTCACAAGTCACAGGCCTGGTGACCGATCAGGAAAATAATCCGCTGCCCTATGTAAATGTTTACCTTAAAGATGCCACTTTGGGCACTACCACAAATGCTTCTGGCAAATACCAGTTGGCGCTGGATTCTCCGGGCAATTATACTGTAGTATTCCAATTTTTAGGTTTTACCAAACAGGAAGTAGAAATCGCTCCAAAAGAGTTTCCTTTTGATTTAGACATTAAGTTAAAACCTGAAACGACTTCGCTTGATGAAGTCACCATTGATGCCCAGATAAACCCTGCAGATCGCATCATTAAAGAGGTAATTGCTAAGAAGCCTGAACTAAAAAAGCTGCTTGAGGCTTACACGGCAGATTTTTATTCCCGCGGAATCTGGCGGGTAGAAAATGCGCCGGAGAAATTCTTTGGTCAGGAAATAGGTGATCTGGGTGGCGGTTTAGATTCTACCCGCAGCGGAATTGTGTATTTAAGCGAAACCCTTTCTAAAATAGCTGTGCGCAAACCGGACGATTTTAAAGAAACCATCACCGCTTCAAAAGTGAGTGGGGATGACAATGGCTTTAGTTTCAACAGTGCCCAGGAAGCTGAGTTTTCCTTTTACGATAACACCCTCGATATCAATACCGAACTGGTCTCACCCCTGGCTGACAATGCCTTTAGCTATTATACTTACAAATTGGAAGGGGCTTTTCGCGAAGGCCAAAAACTCATCAATAAAATAACCGTAACCCCAAAGCGGGAAAACGATCGCATCTTCCGTGGAACGCTCTATATTGTAGAAGATGACTGGCAACTGTATGGCGTGGATCTGCATACTAATGGGTCGGCGATTCAGGTTCCCTTTATAGAATCCCTGGGTTTTAAACACAGTTTTAAACACAATCCCCAATTAAATGTATGGATCAAAATTTCACAAAATATTGATTTCAGTTTTAAAATGCTGGGATTTGGAGGTAATGGCCGTTTTACTGCGGTATACAGCAATTATGATTTAAAACCGGAGTTTAGTAAAGGTACGTTTACCCGCGAGGTACTGAGTTTTCAGCCTGAAGCCAATAAAAAAGACAGTACGTTCTGGCAATTGCAAAGGCCGGTACCGCTTACCCTGGAAGAGCGTAATGATTATACCTTTAAAGACAGCCTGCAGGAAAAACGCAATTCTAAACCCTACAAAGATTCTGTAGATGCTGTACGCAACCGCTTTAGCCTGGCCGACCCGCTACTGGGTTATACCTATCAAAATTCATTTAAACGCTGGAGTGTAAGTTACGACGGCCCTATAACTTCGTTGAATTTTAATACAGTACAAGGTTATAATGCGTTTGCCGGTTTGGCTTACAATTCGTGGAGTGATGAGTATAAGCAGGCGTTTACCATGTCAATAAATGCCAACTATGGTCTGGACGATGACAGGCTGCGTCTCACGGGTCGTATTGCGAAACGCTTTAACCGAACCAGCAGACGCTTCCTGGAACTTTCCGGAGGTATTAAAGCTCAGCAATTCAATGCTGAAGAACCTATTTCCAGACTGGGCAACTCCTTCTCTACCCTGATTTGGAAACGCAACCACATTAAATTGTATGACCTTGAATTTATACGAGTGAGCTATGGCGAAGAGCTTTTTAATGGATTTCGCCTCAACGCCCAGTTGGGTTACGAGCAGCGTTCCCCACTTTTCAACACCACAGATCAGACTTTTTTCGACTGGGATTTTGGATATACTTCAAACAATCCACTGGCACCGGATGATTTTACTACTGCAGCTTTTGAAAAACACCATTTAGCTAAATTTAATCTGCAGGCCGTTATTCATTTTGACCAAAAATATATGAGTTACCCGGATGGTAAATTCAATCTGGATGAATCTCAATATCCTACATTAATCGTTCGTGCAGAACACGCTTTCTCCGGGAGCAGTACCCGTTATAATTTTACTGAGTTAAAAGCCGAAGTACGCCAGGAATTGAGCCTTGGTAATAAGGGAATTTTGGGTTATGCGCTCAGCGGAGGAACGTTTCTCAATGCAGCAAACATCAGTTTTATAGATTATCAGCATTTTAACGGAAACCGTACCTATCTCAATTTTAGGGATACGCGGCTTACCGGTTTTAATAATATGCCCTACTACGAGTATAGTACCAAACGAAGCTTTGCCGAGGCTCATTTAGAACATAATTTTAAGGGCTTTATTTTAGGTAAAATCCCCGGGATACGTGGGCTTAACCTTAATCTGGTAACCGGTGTGCATACGCTTTCAACCTTTGAAAATAATCCATATACCGAGTTAAATATTGGCGTTGATAATTTAGGTTTCGGAAAATTTAAATTTTTCAGATTGGATTATGTACATTCCTTTTTTGGCGGAGAAAGCGAAAAAGCTGTAGTTCTGGGCTTAAAACTATCTACCAATTAATTATGGAACATCAAAATCAACCTGAAGTTTGGCTAAGGGGCCCTATTCCGGGAATTTCAACCTTATTGCAACCTGCTGCGCATGCCTTATTACAAACTGCAGAAGAGCTTCCGCGATGGCTGGCAGATTTTGACACAAAAAATCTATGGATTGAATCTGCTGGCCGCGCAAGTGTGGGCTTTCATTTACAACATCTTACAGGAGTTTTAGATCGCATGCTTACCTACGCTAAAGGATTACCGCTTTCTGACCAGCAATTTGATTACTTAAAAAATGAAGGTGTAAAGACAGAGCAGTTAACCGTTAGTCGTTTGATTCAAAATTTTGAGAATAAAGTCGCGGAAGCATTAGCTTACTTTAAAACTCTCGATGAAAAGATTCTTTTAGAACCACGTAAAGTAGGTCGAAAAGAATTGCCTTCAACAACTCTTGGACTTTTATTTCACGCCGCAGAACACAGTCAAAGGCATTTGGGACAGCTTTTGGTAACCCTAAGTTTTCTAAAAATTCTTTAAAATTTCAGCTAGGCTATTGTTTTCTGGACCATTGATTTATCGGTATTTAAATAATCTAACTTTATCTGGATGCTAAAAATTTCTGAAGGTACAATTTTGAGAAACCCTTTTTTTAAGTTTCAACTATTTTATGTTTAAGCGCATACAAAACAAGACCAATCCTGCTGCGTACTTCCAATTTTTTAAACAGGGTATCCCGATAATTGTCGATGGTTTTGGGACTTAAGCACATTTCATTTGCGATTTCCTTGTAGGTTTTATCAGAACAGGCCAGCTCCATAAATTCCAGTTCACGTTCAGAAAAAGAAGCGACTTCTTCATCATCCTTTTTAGAGAAACCATTTAACAATGCCGAGGTTACGTTATCGGTATAAAAATGACCTTTAGTCACCACTTCTTTTAGAGCGATATGTAACGTATCAGGATGTATGTCTTTCAATAAATAGCCCTTGCTGCCCGATTTAAGCATTTGTATGATGGTTTCTTCATCATCATCCATAGACAAGGCTATGGTTTTTATATGTGGTTTATTTTCATTGAGCCAGCTTATAGTTTCAAAACCATTCATTACGGGCATATTGATATCAAGCAAAATGATATCGGGATCTCTGGGGGCAGTGTTTAGCTTGTTAATGAGATCGTTTCCGTTTCTTGCCATAAAGGCTACATCAAATCCTTCAAAACTGTTTATAAGTCCTTGAAGGGATTGCGCAAATAAAACGTGATCATCAACGACACCTACGAGGTTATTAGACATTGCTTTAGATTTTTGATTTGTTGTTCGTATCCTGAATTTAACAATAATTATAATTCGATTTCCAAATATTCTTTTATTTCCTTAAATAATTGATCATTAAAGAAGTACCCTTTCTTCGTTTGGATGACAAATTTAAATCGGCCTGAATGAGTGCAGCACGACTACGCATATTGATCAGACCCGAACTGGAATTTGCTTCTTCTATATTAAAACCAATCCCGTCATCAACAGCAGTAATATTCAAGCAATCTGAGCTGAATTTAAATATTACGTCTAAATGAGCGGCTTTAGCATGCTTAATCACATTGGTCAAAAACTCCTGAATGATCCTAAACAAAATTAAAGCATCATTTTCAGGGGGTTTCCAGTTATCACCTTCAACCACAAGAGAAGTATTCAAAATGCCTAGTTTATCGAGGCGGTTGAGTTCGTACCGAACGCTTTCGGCCAATCCTACCTGAGTTATTACCTCATTATTAAGATTTCGGGAAACTGCACGTATTTCCATCAAACATTTGCCCACAAGCCCGCGCACATCTTCCAGAGTACGTTCCCGGTCTTCCTTCCCTTTCTTATGCAACATATTTAATTCTAAATTGGCTACAGAAAGAAGCTGGCCGATATTATCATGAAGTTCCCAGCTTACATTTTTAAGTGTAGCCTCCTGTATTTCAAGTTTGGTACGTGTAAGTTCTTCCTGATAGCGCAATTCTGCTCTGTTACGCTCTGTTATAAAAAGAATTTTACGCTTTTGAAAAATAGAAAAAAGTACAATTACCAAAATAAGCAACAAGAGCAAAACCAGGGAGCACACCACTACCAGCAGCTCCATCGTGGGCAACACATCGTGTTCAAAGAAGGGGTTCATGATCTTCTGGTATTTATACTTATGTCAATCCTTTAAATGATGCTCCATTCGGTTACGGTCTGCCTGAATAAATGCAATAGAAAAACAGCAATACTGAATGCAATTAATAAGAAATAAAGTTACATTAAGAATCACGGGATTTTCACGATTGATAAAACTAAGAGTCAAATAAAAAGGTAAATAGGTGACGCAGTACACTAAAATACCAAAAGACACCCAAAAATAAGGTGATTGGGTAATATGCAGAACCACTTCCCGGGTGAGCATTTCCATAAAATAAAAACCTACGGCCACAATTAAAAATAACACTCCCAGTGTGAAAGAAAGTGTGACATCTTCACCCAAAAAATTATCTACATAAAAACTTTCAAACGTCCAAAACATCAAAAAAAAGAAGAAAAAAATTTTGAGTATCAACTTGCGTTGAGTTCCTTCGAGCAAAGAATGGTACCAGGCTAAAAAAAAGCAAAAATGCAATAACACATAAATGTTATACAGGGCATAATTGGGTAATCCAAAAACGGGAAATGAGATTCCCGCCAGCAATTCATTCAAGGCAACATAGATTAAAAAAAACAACACATACTTTAATTGAAATCTTTTAAACTCCTTATATCTAACGAGCCCTATAATTACCGCTATCAACTCGAGGTATTGTGAATAAGAGCCCAACTCTTTCATCGCTAAAGCTTTAAATTATTTTTTATGATTTTATGAGATTTATAGGGATTATTAAATAGAAAACTTAATGCTAAAACTTCAATAACCCCTACCTGGTGGAGTACGGGAATGCCCCATATTTAAAGGAGCAATCTCAAGGTCGGCATCCTCCTGATACGAAGTAAATAAATTAAGGCTTCCCTCCTGTGTAGTGCTATTGCCGGTGGGAACTATAAATAAAGTAGAATAACCGGCAACATCCTGATCATTATAAGATTTAGGATAGGCACCAAAATAAATGCGTAAGCCAGATACGTTTTTACCTTTAGATTTTGCTTCTGCGCGGGCATAGGCAATATAAGCTTCAAGATCTTCTATAGACCACCAGCTGGATCGATTATCTTTAATACCTAAATTCTCAGAAATGAGGCTGTGTCTGGTCTCTGTATAAGTACGATCTAAAAGTTTCGCTTCCTTAATTGAAATAACCCCTTTAGGCGGTTTTACAACCTTTGACTCCGGTTCTACACAACCTACTACAACGCTCAAAACTAAATAAGTAAATACAAGTGTTCCTGTTTTAATAAATTTCATGAAATTACTTTTTTGGTTAAGTTTTCTAAAGTACCGCTTTAAACCTCATCATTTGTCCCGCATTATAAAATAGGGGGAAATACCCCAAGACCTCCGGGAATTACCACCAACAAAAAAAGGGAAATTCAACGCTGAAATTCAGGCATTTACAGTTTACATGCTGCGATATTCCTGAATACATTTGACGGAAACAAAAAATCAAAATTCCGGAAAAATGCTTTATCAAGCTCTAGAAATAGTACGAGAGCAGGTCGCAGATTATATAAATCGCAGCAGTCTGGGTGCGGATAAGGTGGTTCTGGACTCTATCGCTCATTTTATAGATAATCCTAACAATGATAATCAGGCGTTAGACAATAAAGTGATTCTTTCTTTGCTAAGTCTTCAGGAGGAAACTGCTTTGAAAAACCAGCGCAATATGCGGTTTCAAAACGGAAGCCCTGTTTACACAAATAATCCGGTAAATATTCACGCATACATTCTTTTTACCTGCAATCGAAGTGACTATGCATTTTCGCTGCGCTCTCTGGCGGCAATCATCGAGTTTTTTCAGGGTAAAAAAATATTTAATCATAAAAACACCGTTTTTTCCCGAAACACAGAGGTCATGCGTGACGTAAAAGAATTTTCGTTCACTTTAGATCTTTACACCCCGACTTTCGAAGAACTGAATTACATCTGGAGTATGCATGGTGGTAAAGCGTACCCAGCCGCACTGTATAAGTTAAACCTCCTAAGTCTGGAACGTGCTCATATGCTGGGTCAGGGAACTCCACTCTCTGAAGTAAGTACTACCTATAAACACATTAATTAATGGCAGTACGATCAACATATAAAATACTCGCAGAGGTACAGATTTTTCACCGGTATTTCCTGGATGACGGTGTTACTGTATTTGATCATAGTCCGGCCTCTAGAGAAACACAACTTAAAACCTACAACTGGACGGTTTTTGGTTCGGTTGATCCTACCACACAAACTGCTAATCTCCTTCGTAATCACAGGCTTTTATTAAAACAAAACCCTCACGGATTTACCATTGCCGTTCAGGCTGTGGCTCAAAACCTCAATGCCACTACCTTTAAGCCGATTATAGACTTGGACGAAAACCTTCAACTCGATTTTATAATCCGTGTACACGATGCACTTTTTACGAATTATTCCAATCTGGATACTGTGGAACGGTATCCGTTGCTGTTCAGAAATTATAACGACAGCCTCGACCCCGCGTTGCCGCTAATCAATACTTCTGGCGGCACCACCGAAGCAGCCGATTATGCCATCAGTCAATCAACTCAAAATAGTTTGGTAGAAAACCATCCTGATGAGCATTGGTCAAGGCTTAAGGCTTTGGTTTCATTGAAAATGCGTGGCGAAGGCACAGATCGTAATCTCCTATTGGTTAATGGTAATCTACCGCAGGAACATCCGGTTTTTAATCTTCGGTTTGATAACCGAAATACAATCTGGAACTATTATTCCGGAAAAGACCAAAATCTCATACATACCACAGATCCTGATACCAAACCCCTTGTAAAAAATGGAGTTGTACCTGTAAACCAGGGAAATACTGACTACCCTGCTGCCTCAGCAGATAGTGTCATCTGGGAACGGGATACAACAGGTACGCTCTTAAAAACATATTCAAAAATCTATATTAACTAAATATTCTAATTATGGCATCAGCATACAAAACGCCGGGGGTGTACGTTGAAGAAATCTCAATCTTCCCTCCTTCTGTTGCTCAGGTCGAAACCGCAATTCCTGCTTTTATAGGTTATACCAATATGGCAAAAGACGCGAGCGGTAAGCCCCTTGACTCAGTACCTAAGAAGATAACCTCTATGCTTGAGTTTGTTTCCCACTTTGGAGGAGCTCCCAAGATTTTGGTCAATTCTGTAAAACTTAACAACCTCAATCAGGTAACCGAACTTATACTGGAAGACAATTACTACCTCTACGAGGCGATGAGATTGTTTTATGCAAACGGTGGCGGTAAATGTTATGTGGTTAGTGTAGGAAAATCAGATGGATCGGGAATTACGCTAACCGCACTTAAAAAAGGCCTGGATGCTATTGCGAAAGTTGATGAGCCCACCCTTCTGCTGTCGCCAGATGCATGCCTTTTGGGCCAAAGCGATATGAACAGTCTTTATCAGTCCATGTTGGCGCAATGTGGAAAACTGGGCGATCGCTTTGCCATTTTAGACCTTCGCGATGATCCCGCTCTTTCTTTAGATGAAGAAATCCAGAATTTTAGAAACGGGATTGGGATGAACAACCTTAAATATGGTGCTGCTTACACACCCTGGCTTAAAGCTAACCTGCCTCGTGAAGTAAGTTATGCCAGCCTTAAAGGAAAAATAAGCCGTAACGGAGCAACCGTAAACCTTGCAGATCTCATTGACGACGCAGGCGCAAAAGCTCTGGCTAATCAGCTAGACCAACTCGTGACCGATCAGCAAACCATTGATGCTCAGTTAAACACGCTTGCTGATGGTACTAACTCAACAGATGCGCGTTACGAAAGTCTGGTAACCGCGCTCAAGCAGGATACCACCAAAACAAAACTGCAGGATTTATTTGACTTTTACATTGAAACAATAGACTTTGTACGTGATTCACTGGAAATAGGAACCAGTACATTTGCTTTGACCCATACCACTGCGACTCCTCCCAATCAGGCTTTGCTCACACATCTTAAAACGCAACTGGATGATAGTGTAAACAGCGGTTCAATAAATACAATCATCACAACTCTTCAACATATGTATGCTGATTTTGATGATGCCTTCACACCTTTTACCTTTACCTCATCTACAGGAGTTGACTATTCGACCGGCACCACCGATGGTACATACTTTCACGGCGGTGGAAATCAGGGAGCAGAGATTACAAAACATCTTTCTGCAATTGTAGGGCTCTATTCTGAAATCAAATCGGCTATAGATTATATCAGAACCACGATTACCAATTATGTAAGCACTTATGAAAACTCCGCCGTTGAAAGCATTCCTGCACTTAAAACGATTAAAAATGCTATTGCAAGTGAATATCTGACCCTTCCACCCAGTGCGGCAATGGCCGGGGTTTATTCTCGCATTGATGAAAGCCGTGGGGTATGGAAAGCTCCTGCTAATACTTCGCTCAACAGCGTGGTAGGTGTTACCGAACTGATTGATCACGATCAGCAAAAAGACATCAATGTTGATGTTGTGGCTGGTAAAAGTATCAATGCCATACGCCCGTTTACCGGAAAAGGTATTATGGTTTGGGGTGCTCGTACCCTTGCTGGAAATGATAACGAATGGCGTTATATCTCGGTACGTCGCTTCTTCAATATGGTGGAAGAATCTGTTAAAAAAGCTACCGAACAATTTGTATTTGAGGCAAACGACGCAAACACCTGGGTAAAAGTACGCGCGATGATTGAAAACTTCCTCAATCTGCAATGGCGCGCAGGAGCACTTGCCGGGGCTAAACCGGATGATGCCTTCTTCGTACGCGTAGGCCTTGGTGAAACGATGACCGCTGAAGATATTTTAAACGGAATTATGAATGTCGAAATCGGGATGGCAGTAGTAAGACCGGCAGAATTTATCATCCTCAAGTTTTCTCACAAAATGCAGGAGTCTTAGACTTTAAGATCCTTAAAAATCAATAACCAAAAACAGATAAGATGGCAGCAACATATCCATTAGTAAAATTTCATTTTCTGGTAGACTGGGGAGGCACAAATGTGGGCTTTACGGAAGTATCAGGCCTTGATGTTGAAACCGAACTCATCGAATACCGTCACGGTGCAAGCCCGGAGTACAGCAAGATCAAAATGCCGGGAATGCAGAAATACAGCAATATAACACTCAAACGAGGCACTTTCCTGGCTGATAACGAATATTACGCCTGGTGGAACACCGTTAAACTCAATACCATTGAAAGACGGGACATCACCATAAGCCTGCTCAATGAAGAGCACGCACCCGTAGTGGTATGGAAAGTTAAGAATGCATTTCCGGTTAAAGTTCAGTCCACTGACTTAAAGGGCGATGCCAATGAAGTGGCTATCGAGTCCATGGAAATTGCGCACGAGGGCCTCACCATTCAAAACGGAAGCTAATGGCCACTTACTATCCGCCAGTTGGTTTTCACTTTAAGGTAGAATTTGGTGTGACGCAGGATAAGGAGTTTGAGTTTCAATCGGTAAGCGGTCTCTCGGTAGATATTGAGACTGAAGAGTTTGCCGAAGGCGGTGAAAACCGCTTTAAACACAAACTCCCTGTTCGAACCAAATTCCCCAACCTGGTCCTCAAGCGCGGTCTGGTTACCAATTCAGACCTCATCGGCTGGTGCCGGGAAGCGATTGAAGATTTTCAGTTTAAACCCACCGGGGTGATGGTCAAATTGCTTAATGAAGAACATCAGCCTTTGAAAACCTGGAATGTGGTACACGCCTACCCTGTTAAATGGAGCGTAAGCGACTTTAACGCCGAAGAAAACAGTTTGGTGATCGAAACCATAGAGCTCGCCTACAACTACTTTAAAAGTTGAGTTATGCCTATTGCAATTAAAGAATTGTTTATCAAAATCAATGTTAGTGACGACGCCCAAAGTACGACATCGGCATCTCGCTCACCGGCTGATAAAAAAGACGCCATAATTCAGGCTTGCCTGGAGCAGGTAGCGCATATTGAGAAACGTAAAAACGAACGCTAAATGACGACTGGAGCACACGATAAATTGAAGATTTCGGCTTACAAAGATCCTGAGTTTACAGATAAGGTGGGCGACGGGCAATTTACCACGCTGCTCAACCCGGAGAAATATGTGCTCAATTACCAGATTGAATACAAAGAAGAGCAAGCTTCGGGAAGTAGTGCCACCGCTCCCGTTTTCGACAAAATCACTCCCAAAGAGCTGGATCTGGAATTTCTCTTTGACCGCACCGGGATCATAGCCCAAGACGATCAGGGTAGCGACCAGGGAATTATTGAAGACATTAAACTGTTTAAAAAGGTGGTTTTTGACTATGCCGGTGAAGAGCATAAACCTTACTATCTGGAGATACGTTGGGGTAACCTCATCTTCAAGTGTGTGATGCTCAATATGAGCATTGAATTTAAGCTCTTCAGCCCCGATGGGACTCCTCTGCGCGCAGTTATTAAAGCTAAGTTTAAAGAAACAGTTGACGAGGAATTGCGTTTGGCTCAGGAAAACAGCAGTTCGCCTGACCTTACGCATATGCGCACCGTAGCAGATGGTGATACGCTTCCGTTGATGACCTACCGGATTTACGGCGACAGCAAGTATTATCTGGAAGTCGCGCGGGTTAACGGAATCACCAATTTTAGAAAACTAACAACCGGGCAGCAGCTATTTTTTCCGCCTCTGGCGAAAGCATAACACGTCTGGATCTAAAAAAATAAGTAATAATCTATGAACACTTCCCGAAGCATAGCGACCGCACAGAATCCCGATTTGGTTACCACTACCTTATTGGTTAACGGGGAGCAGCTCTCTGCGGCTTATGCTGTGAAATCCATTTTAGTCAACCGGGAAGTCAACCGCATACCCTATGCTCAACTCATCATTCTGGACGGAGAAGCCGCCAGTCAGGAATTTGAGCTGAGCAACACCGATTTGTTTATCCCCGGCAGTGAAATCGAAATCAAAGCTGGTTACCACAGTGACGAAGAATCTATTTTCAAGGGAATTGTTATCAGCCACGGGATTAAAATTCGCGATGCCGCTTCGGCACTAATTGTAGAATGCAAAGATCCTGCGGTTAAAATGACCGTGGGTACTAAAAGTGCTTATTTCTACGAAAGCACAGACAGCGATATCATTGAACAACTCGTTGCTAACTACAGCGGCCTTTCTGCGGATGTGGAAGCAACAAACGTGACTCATAAAGAGCTCGTACAATACCAGACTTCAGACTGGGATTTTATGATGCTGCGGGCTCAGGCAAACGGAAAACTGGGTTTTGTAGAAAATGGAAACATTCACATCAAAGAACCCAATCTTTCTCAGGAACCGGAAGAAACCGTTGCCTATGGCGCTACCATGCTTGCTTTTGATGGCGAGATTGATGCCCGTGACCAACTCAAAAAAATTACAGCTTACAGCTGGAATGCCGGAGATCAGCAACTTATAGAGACCGAAGCCGCAAATGCCAACGTCAACCTCAACGGAAATCTTTCAAAAAACGAACTTTCCGAAATAATCAATCTTGATAACCTAAAACTCAAACACGGCGGACAGCTTAACACAGACCAACTCCAGCAATGGGCTGATGCCAAAGCTAAAATACAGGAACTCGCCCGTAATCGCGGCAGAGTGCGGTTCATCGGGATTCCGCAGGTAAAGCCAGACACCATTATAAAATTGGAAGGCGTAGGTAACCGCTTTAACGGTAACGCCTACGTCACCGGCGTACGTCACGAGATCGCAGACGGTACCTGGACGGTTGATGCGCAGTTTGGTCTGGAGCCTAAATGGTTCAGCGAAACCTATAACGTAAACTCCCAACCCGCAGCGGGACTCGTCGCAGCCGTACAGGGTCTGCAAACCGGTATTGTGACTCAGCTGGAAGAAGACCCCGAGGGTGAAGACCGCATACTGGTAAATATTCCAATCATCGATGCTGCTTCTGAAGGCATTTGGGCACGAGTGGCCACACTCGATGCCGGGGATAGCCGCGGGAGCTTTTTCAGACCCGAAGTGGGCGACGAAGTCATCGTAGGCTTTATCAATAATGATCCCAACTATGCCGTGGTATTGGGCGGAGTTAACAGCAGTAACAAACCGGCACCGCTTCAGGCATCAGATGATAATCACGAGAAAGGTTTTGTTACCCGCAGCGGGATGAAGCTGATCTTTAATGACGAGAAGTCTTCAGTTACCATTGAAACGCCGGGAGGACGAATCGTGGTGATTGACGATGACGCTGAAGAAATCAAAATAGACGATGCCGGGTCTAACAGCATCATCCTCAATACAGGCGGAATCGAGATCAGCAGCAGTGCCGATATCAACATCAAAGCCAGCGGTGACCTCAATCTGGAAGGAACTAACGTAAACATCAAAGCCAATGCAGAATTTAAGGCGGAAGGCGGTGCGGGAGCAGAACTCTCTACCAGCGCTGTTGCCGTGCTCAAAGGATCTTTGGTACAAATAAATTAAAAATATGCCACCAGCAGCACGTATTAACGATATGCATGTTTGTCCACAGGTAATTCCCGGTCCTACGCCCGTACCTCACGTAGGCGGACCCATTTTACCTCCGGGAGCACCCACTGTACTCATAGGAAACTTACCGGCTGCTCGCGTGGGTGATATGGCGGTCTGCACCGGGCCGCCGGATAGTATCATCGCGGGCTCTGCCACGGTATTGATTGAAGGAATGCCGGCGGCACGAATGGGTGA
>CAYNMH010000035.1:0-8718 GCA_964398145.1 uncultured Flavimarina sp.
TCTGAATACTTCATAAATAAGTCGAATTTGTGTCAACTTATTTCAGGACGGGACACTATCCAAATAAAAAAAGCCCCGAAAAATCGGGGCTTTTTTATGTTCACCATCTTCTAGTTTAACAGGCTCTTAGCAGCATTCCTCTTAGAATTCTACTATTTTTAGTAAAATTCCTATGATATGAGATTATTGAGTGTATTCGCCTTCGCACTACTCTGGGTCTCCTGCGGTAACAGCAATTCAGGAAATGAAGCTGATAACAAAATGGCTCAGCGGGATCCCGTGCAAACCGAACCTGTAAATGGCTACGATCGCGCCTATTTTGCTAGTGGTTGTTTCTGGTGTGTGGAAGCGATATTTGAAAGCCTGAAAGGTGTAAAGGAAGTGATAAGCGGTTACAGCGGAGGTACCGAACAAAACCCTACCTACCGCCAGGTAAGTTACGGTAAAACCAATCACGCGGAAGCAGTTGAAATTTTTTACGATCCTTCGGTCATTAGTTATCAAACGCTGGTTAAGGTCTTTTTTGGTTCGCACGATCCCACAACCCTAAACCGCCAGGGGCCCGACCGGGGCAGACAGTACCGCTCTATTGCCTTTTACCAAAATCAGCAGGAAAAAGAAATAATCGATAATACTATTGAGGAACTTAACAAGCAAGATTATGATGGAGAAATTGTAACCAAAGTATTACCTTTTCAGAAATTTTGGAAAGCAGAAAGTTATCACCAGGATTACGAAGAAAAAAATCCGGGAGACCCCTACATTCAGGGAGTATCTATCCCGCGATACAACAAATTTAAAAAACAATTCCCCGACCTTTTAAAAGACACTGCACACTGATGAAAACCTTTACCAATCTAGCCCTTGTATTATTCTCTCTTGCAGCCGGTGCACAGGAGGATTTTTCCAAACTAAAATGGCGCCATCGCATTTTGGTGTTTTCCACCCAAAACCTAAAAGATGAGTTGTTTATAGCTCAGTTCAACACGTATAAAAGTTCCACCAAAAAACTGGATGACCGCAACATCCTGTTATTTGTACTCTCAAAAGGCCGGCTGCTCGATAAAGAGCTTAAAGTGATTCCTACCTATCTTATTGCTCCCCTTCGTAAAAAATACAACATCCCTCAAACCTATGAAGGGATTACCCTTATTGGTAAAGACGGCGGGGTCAAACTACAAAAACCTTTAAATACGGAGTCCCGTGTGTTTTTTGAAGCTATAGATCAAATGCCTATGCGCCAGCAGGAAATGCGTCAGAATATAGATAACTAAAATCCGTTTCAGGAAACATTTTTAAACTTCCGCGTTCAGAATTCGTTTCTGTTTTTTACGCGCCTCAGCTTTAATTATCCCTCACAGCACCCCTCAGGTCAGGGCTTCCGGATTTCCAGCTCCCTTTTTTATTAAACGTTTAACAGCCTTAGATGTCAGGCTGCAGTAATTTATGGACTAAAATCGAAGTCTAACTTTGGAGTTGTTCCAAACTCCTAAAACCAAAATAGAATTGCTATGAAAACGAATCAAGCCTTATTGGAATCGTTTAAAATGGGTGCCATCACCTTAAAGAACCGCGTGGTAATGGCTCCTATGACCAGGAGCCGTGCAGACAACCCGGATACTGCTCCTACAGATTTAAATGTGGAATATTACCGTCAGCGTGCCGGCGCAGGTCTGATTATTACGGAAGGCTCACAAGTCTCTAAACGGGCTGTAGGCTACATTTACACAGCAGGAATTTACAATAAAGCTCAGGTTGAAGGCTGGAAAAAAGTGGTAGATGCCGTGCACGATAAGGACGGTAAAATAGTTATACAACTGTGGCATGTAGGCCGTATGTCTCATCCTGATTTCCACAATGGCGATAAACCCATTGCTCCCAGTGCCGTAAACCCTAACGCAAAATCCTTTACTCCTGAAGGCTTTAAAGATACTGTAGAGCCTAAAGCGATGACCTTAGAAGAAATAGAGGAGACGCAGCAGGAATTTGTTCAGGCCGCAAAAAACGCTAAAGAAGCAGGTTTTGACGGCGTTGAAATTCACAGTTCAAACGGCTATTTATTCCATCAGTTTTTTAATAAAAATGCAAACCTGCGGGATGACCGGTATGGAGGAAGTATCGAGAACCGCGTGCGCTTTTTCTTTGAAACCCTGGACAAAGTAAAAGAAGTATGGTCTGAAAACCGAATTGGTGTACGTCTCAATCCTTCTTTGAATGGAACCTTCGGGATAGAAGCCACCGAGGAGACCATTCCCACATTTGATCATATAGTGGAACGGCTTAATCATTATGATCTCGCCTATTTGCATCTTTCAGAACCGTTTACAGATGTAAGTGACATCGACTATCTGGAAAGTGAAATTGCCAAACATTACCGCCCTATATACAAAGGAAATCTGATGATCAATGCAGGCTTTAATCAGGAAACCGGCAATAAAGTGATTGAAGAGGGCAACGCAGATCTGGTTGCTTTTGGTAAATTATTTATTTCCAATCCTGATTTACCCCGGCGCTTTGCGCTAAATGCCCCAATGGCAGAATGGGATGAAGATACATTTTACTCACAGGGGCCTAAAGGTTATACCGATTACCCCGCGTATAAACCCAATAAGCAAGAAGCGTAATATGCAAATGTTATGTTATTTCGTTAATTGTTAACAGCTTGATGTATAGGCAAAAGCTAATTTAAGGGTCAGTTCCTAATTGACCCTTTTTTTATGAAACATTATTCTGCACAAGACCTTGAGAATCTTCCGTCAAGGTATCGCGCCCATTTTATAAACAGCTGTACCGGGTTTAAATCGGCAAACCTGCTGGGTACCATATCGGAAGACGGGATTACAAATGTTGCCATTTTCAGTTCGGTTACCCACCTGGGGAGCAATCCTCCCCTACTCAGCTTTATTTTGCGTCCCAATACCGTAAAACGCAATACCTACGACAACATTCTCAATAGCGGAGTTTTCACAGTAAATCATGTAAATCAAAATTTTATTAAGGAAGCACATCGCACCTCCGCCAAGTATGACGGTGGTATTTCTGAATTTGACAGAACCTTACTTAAGGAAGAATACCTGGATGACTTTAAAGCCCCCTATGTAAAGCAAAGCCGTGTCAAACTGGGCTGCGAATTTGTAAATGAATATTTTATTAAAGAAAATAATTGTCATTTCATCATCGGCGCGATCAAACATGTGTATGTAGATAAAGAAATACAGGCTGAAGATGGCTGGCTTAATCTGGAAACAGCTCAAACGGTTTGCATTGATGGCCTGGACGGCTACGCCTTACCCCAAATTTTAAATCGCTTTTCGTACGCAAAACCTGACGAAAATGTAACTTCTCTATCTGATCTTGGCTCATAAAAAACCACATCTACCTGAAAAAATCTGTAAAACCTGCGGCAAACCTTTTTCCTGGAGAAAGAAATGGGAAAAGAACTGGGAAAAGGTCCAGTATTGCAGTGAACGCTGCCGCAGATCAAAATCTAATACATGAATATCATCTGGTTTAAAAACGACCTAAGAACTCGCGATAATCACAGTCTGGCAAAGGCGGGGAAAGAAGGCGAACCGGTTATTGGGGTGTATTTTTTTGATCCCAAGCAATTTAAAAAAGATCGTTTTGGCTTTAAAAAGACGGAAAAATACCGGGCTCAATTTCTAATTGAAACAATTGCCGAGCTGCGCAGCGAACTTCAAAAATTAAACATTTCCCTGCTCGTCTATACGGAAGAACCTGAAAAAAAACTGCCTGAACTCGTTGAGCAGTACACGGCTAAACAAATTTTCTTTCAGAAGGAATGGACTTTTGAAGAGCGTCTGGTAATCGAAGGTGTTAAAACCAACTGTCCGGATTCGGTTATATTTAAAAAAACTTACGATCAGTTTCTAATTCATCCGGATGATTTGCCATACGATTCGTTTTCTAAAATTCCCGAGGTCTTTACCCAATGGCGTAAAACGTGCGAAAAACAGGTAAACATCAGAAAAACGGTTGAAATCGATCCCCTTCCACCTACAAATATCCTTGAAGAAAACACGGCAATCCCCTCCCTGAAAGACTTAAATCTGGAACCATTTGAAACAGATGAACGTTCATCATTCCCCTTTAAAGGTGGAGAACTCCAGGCTTTGGAACGAATGAAATTCTATTTCTGGGAGACCAAAAATCTGGCGCGCTATAAAAAAACACGCAATGGCCTCGTGGGTAAAGACTACAGTTCAAAACTTTCGGCCTGGCTCGCTAATGGGAGCATTTCGCCCCGAACTATTTATCACGAAGTGCAACAATTTGAACAGGAAGAAACTAAAAACGAAAGTACCTATTGGCTGATTTTTGAACTCTACTGGCGGGATTATTTTAAATACATTTCGTTGAAACACGGCGATAAAATTTTTCACCTCAGCGGAATTTTAGATAAAGACTACGACTGGAGCCGTAATAAGGCCGCACGAGAAGCGTGGATTGCAGGTAGAACAAAATACGATTTTGTAAACGCCAATATGAAAGAAATCGCGGCAACCGGTTTTATGAGCAATCGCGGGCGGCAGAATGTCGCCAGCTTTTGGGCTAAAGAACTGCAACAGGACTGGCGCGTGGGTGCCGCTTATTTTGAGAGTTTACTCATAGATTATGATGTACACAGCAACTACGGCAACTGGCTCTACAACAGCGGAGTGGGCAACGATCCGCGCGATCGTAAATTCAATATAGAAAGCCAGGCAGATCGTTATGATGGTGATCGCAAATATCGCGATCTCTGGTTATCAAAAACCTTATTTGATTAATTTTTTGGCAGAGCCAAAATGAGACCTTTTATATACTTTAAATTTTGAAAACTTTACGCCTCATTCTGGGAGACCAGCTCAATCATAAACATTCCTGGTACGATCAGGACGACAATGATATCATCTACTTTATGGCCGAAATGCGCCAGGAAACCGATTACGTCACCCATCACATTCAGAAAGTTGTGGCTTTTTTCGAGGCGATGCGCAACTTTTCAGCCTGGCTGGAAGAGCAAGGCAAAAGTGTCGTTTATTTCAAAATCGACCATCCCGATAACGAGCAGGATTTAGTCAAAAATCTTAACAAACTTCTCAAAGCCTACAGTATTGAGAAATTTGAATACCAACTTCCCGATGAGTACCGGCTGGATGAACAACTCAAAACCTTTTGTAAAGATCTGGATCTGAACACCGAAGCTTTTGACACCGAGCATTTTCTCACTTCACGCATCGATCTGGAGAAATTCTACGAGGGTAAAAAAACGTACACCATGGAATATTTCTACCGCGATATGCGCAAGAAGTATGACATTATGATGGTAAATGACAAAGACCCCGAAGGCGGGAAATGGAATTTTGACCAAAGCAACCGTAAAAAATGGAAAGGAAAGCCTGAAATCCCGCACGAACGTGGCTTTAGAAAAGATGTTTCCCAAACAGTTGCCCAAATCGAAGAAGCCGGTATTAAAACCATCGGTAACCTTGATGCATCTGCATTTAACTGGCCCACTTCCCGCCCTGATTGCCTAAGCGTGCTCAACTATTTCTGCGAAAATTTACTGGTGCATTTTGGTGATTATCAGGATGCGATGGATCCGGACCAGATTTACCTGTTTCACAGCAGGCTTAGCTTTGCAATGAATAGTAAAATGCTGCATCCTAAAGAAGTAATTGAAAAGGTGATCGCACACTGGCGTGAACATAAAGATGATATAGACATCAGCCAGGTTGAAGGCTTTGTGAGGCAGATTTTGGGCTGGCGTGAGTATATGCGCGGTATGTACTGGATGAAAATGCCGGGCTATCGTCGCAGTAACAAACTCGACAATCAAAACAAACTTCCCGATTTTTACTGGACGGCAGATACCCGAATGAATTGTTTGCACCATGCCATAAAGCAAAGTCTCGATCATGCGTATGCACATCACATTCAGCGCCTGATGATAACCGGCAATTATGCCCTGCTCACACAAACCCATCCTGATGAAGTAGATGAGTGGTATCTTGGGATTTACATAGATGCCATTGAGTGGGTCGAAATCACAAATACCCGTGGGATGAGTCAGTTTGCAGACGGAGGTTTGGTAGCTACAAAACCCTATGTTTCCAGCGGAAGCTATATCAATAAAATGAGTAATTACTGTTCTGACTGTACTTACAAAGTCACCAAAAAAACAGGGGATGATGCCTGCCCATTCAACAGCCTGTACTGGAATTTTCTCTATGAAAAGCAAGAGTTTTTCAAAGACAATCAACGTATGAATATGATGATGAGCCTTTTAGAAAAGAAAGATCAAAAAGATTTGGAGGCTTTAGTCAATCGTGCTCAGGAAATCATAAAGAATCCACAAAACTTCTGACTTTCAAGTTAATTCACTGTTAAGCAAAAAACAACTCACCAACTTATCTATTACTTTTATAATACTAACCAATAAATTTATAATTATGAGAGATATCATTTGGCTTATTGTGGTGATCCTATTAATCGGTTGGCTTGTAGGTTATTTTGGCTTTGCCGAATCGGTAGGAAGTTTAATTCACATCTTATTAGTTCTTGCAGTCATTGCAATACTGTATAAGTTAGCCACCGGAAGACGTCTTTAATCTAATCAAAAACAACCTTGAATTATGAAACGATTTATTTTAATTTTTGCCCTTATGGGAACTTTGGCGACTACCTTTCAAAGTTGCCGGGAAACAACAGGAGATAAAGTGGAAGATGCTGCTGACGATGTAGGTGATGCAGTGGAAGATGCTGTAGATTAACAGTATATAATTGGATTTATTACTAAAACCGCTTTGAAGGCGGTTTTTTTTATGCTTCACCTTATCTAAGAAAGCTTAACAAAACCGCGTTAAGAAGGGTTAAATTTCTGGAAGCAGCAACCCTCGATTCTTAACTTCAATTAAAAACCAAATAGTATGAAAACAGAAACCAAAATAAAAACAATTACCAATCTCCAGGGAACCTGGGAGCTCAATAACGGCTATAAAATGCCTTATGTAGGACTCGGGGTCTGGAAAGCAGAAGATGGTGACGAAGTGATAAACGCGGTAAAGTGGGCCATTGATGCAGGATACCGTCACATTGATACTGCCAAGGCTTATGATAACGAAGAAGGCGTAGGCAAAGGGATTAAAACAAGCGGAGTGGCACGCCAGGATTTGTTTATTACCAGCAAACTCTGGAACAATGATCAGGGTTATGACAGTACCTTAAAGGCTTTTGAGAAAACACTGCAGCGTCTGGATACAGACTATCTGGATTTATACCTTATACACTGGCCCGTAGAAGGGAAGTATAAGGATACCTGGAGGGCGATGGAAAAACTGTATAAGGATGGCAAAATCAAAGCCATAGGCGTAAGTAACTTTTTGGAGCATCAACTCAAAGATCTGATGAAAGACAGCGAAATAAAACCGATGATAGATCAGTTGGAATTCCATCCCTGGTTGCTACAGGAAGATTTGCAGGAATTTTGTAAAGCCAATGATATTCAGTATGAAGCCTGGTCTCCATTAATGCAGGGCAAAGCCTTCAAAAATGAAACTCTAAAAAAAATAGGTGAGAAATACGGAAAAACACCGGCACAGGTTGTAATTCGCTGGGATTTGCAAAATGGAGTTATTACCATTCCAAAATCCACTTCAAAAGAGCACATTGAGAGCAATGCAGATGTGTTTGATTTTCAACTTTCGGAAGAAGATATGAAGACCATCAACGCCTTAGATAAAGGGGAGCGCATTGGTCCAGATCCTGATAACTTTGATTTTTAAGAATTATCTCCTATTTTCAATACTAAACCCGCCTTTGTGGCGGGTTTTTTAATAGTTCTGCTTTAAAGATTTTTGCACATTTAGACCGGCTAAGCATAAGAGACTTTGTAGTTTTGCCGCTAAAGCATTTTTTAACATATGTGGAATTTAGAAGGAAAAACCGCTCTCATCACCGGCGGAACCAAGGGCATAGGACGCGCTACCGTACTTGAGTTTGCAAAACTGGGGGCTAAAGTTATTTTTACCGCCCGGGATGGCAACGCCGTTGCAGCTCTGGAACAGGAACTCAGTGAAGACGGCTATATAGCATCCGGGATGGCAGGCGATATTACCAATGAGGACGATCAGGACCGTCTTACCGATTTTGTTTTTCAACGCAGTGGCACACTCGATATTTTGGTAAACAATGCGGGGACAAACATCCGCAAGGAAGCACATCTTTTTGAGCCCGAAGAATACCGCAAGATACTTGAAGTAAACCTCATCGCCCCTTTTGAACTTACCCGTAAGTTTTTCGCTTTGCTTAAACGCTCCGGAAAAGCTTCCGTTATCAACGTAGCTTCCGTTGCCGGTTCACAGGATGTAAAGAGCGGTACGCCTTATGCGATGTCAAAAGCCGGAATCATTCAGGAAACGCGAAGTCTTGCCTGTGAATGGGCACAGCACAACATACGTGTAAATGCAGTTTCTCCCTGGTACACCGCCACCCCACTGGTAAAAGAAGTGATGGATCAAAAAGAGCGTTACGACAAAATTGTAGAGCGCACCCCGTTAAAACGTTTTGCAGAGCCCGAAGAAATGGCGGGCACCATCGCTTTCCTGGCGATGGACAAAGCTTCTTATATTACCGGTCAAAATCTGCAGGTAGATGGCGGACTCAGCGCGAATGCGCTTTAAGAGTTATGAGTTTAGAGTGCAGAGTTATAAAGTT
>CAYNMH010000035.1:8818-12794 GCA_964398145.1 uncultured Flavimarina sp.
GAGTTATAAAGTTTAACTCAGCACCTAGAACTTCTATTTATTATAAACTTTTAAAACAGCATTAAGAGTCTTGTGCTTAACACTTTAAAAAAAATCATAACTCTTAACTCACAACTCTTAACTTCCCACTTTACTTATACCCCTGCGCCTGCAGGTCAAAAAGTTCTGCATAAAGTTTTGGGTTTTGCATAAGTTCGTGATGCGTACCCAATTCCAGGATTTTACCGTTTTGAAGTACCAAAATACGATCTGCCATACGTACCGTGCTGAAACGATGCGATATAATGATGCTGGTTTTGCCCTTAGTCAAATCAATAAAACGCTCAAATACTTCATACTCTGCTTTAGCATCGAGCGCCGATGTGGGCTCATCGAGAACCATCACTTTAGCGTCTTTCATATAGGCTCGTGCCAGGGCAACTTTTTGCCACTGTCCGCCCGATAGTTCCTGTCCCTGCTTAAACCGTTTCCCCAGCTGGGTATCGTAACCGCTTTGGAGGGTTTCAATAACCTCATTGGCCAGACTCAATTGTGCTGCGTTTGCGATACGATGGTCATCGTGCACCGCCAGGATATCCCCTACCGCAATGTTTTCGCGAAGCGTAAACTCATACCTGAAAAAATCCTGAAAAATCACTCCAAAAAACTGCTGATACTCGGCCTTATCGTAGGTATTGATGTTGATCCCGTCCAGTAAAATTTCGCCCTGCGTAGGCTCATAAAACCGAAGCATAAGTTTAATCAGGGTAGTTTTACCGGCACCGTTTTGACCTACAAAAGCCATTTTCTCTCCGGCTTCCAGCTTAAAGCTTATCCCTTTTAAAACCTCATGATCGCTTCCGGGATAGGCAAAATGCACCTCCCTGATTTCAAAACCGGTATGTATTTCTTTGGGCAAAGCCAAAAATTCGCGGTCTTCATCAGCTATTTTTAAATCAATAAAATCAAAGTAATCTTTTAGGTAGAGCGCGCTTTCCGTAATACGTGTAAAGTTGGTGAAGAACGTTTGCAGATTGGTACGCAAGCGGTTAAAGGAGGCCGAAAGAAAAGTGAGTTCACCTATGGTAATTTCACCAATCAACACACTGCGTATGATTACCAGATACGCCCCATAATAACACACTACCCCAAGTACATTAAAACCTGCACTGTATGCGCTGCGTTTAATGGTGAGTTTTTTATTGATTTCAAAGTATTCTTCACTCAGGTTTCTAAAGCGTTTGGCAATAAAATCGGTAAGGCCGAAGAGTTTAATCTCTTTAGCAGTTTTATCATTGGCACCTATATAACGCAGATAGTCCAGTTCACGACGCTCTGCAGTCCAACTGCGGGAAATGGAGTACTGCTGCCCGCTAAACCGAATTTCATTGATAAATAACGGAATGATGCTCAGGGCGAGCAACACAATTAATATGGGTTGAAAGTAAATCAACCCCGCTATAAGTGTAGCTATAGAAATGATGCTTTGCGCCTGAGCCAGTGCGGTGCTCATAAGTCCTACTCTGCCCTGCGTCTGTTGCCGGGCGCGCTCCAATTTATCGTAAAACTCTGAATCTTCAAGCTGACCAATATCAATTTTACTGGTCTTGCGTATCATTTTTTCAGAAGAATCAATGTTGTAACGATCACCCAGCAAACCATCGGTTATTCCGGTAAGTCTATTCAATACATCGGAAAGGATGACGATGCCAAATTCGAGCAGTACGTAATTCCACAGTTGTGTATAATCGGGATTTGAAGCGTCAAGCTGAGCAATGATTTCATCGATAATGAGTTTGCCCACCCACAAAATGACAACCGGTGCAAATGCATTGACCAGTCTGCAGAATAAATTGGTTAAAAAAAGTGACGGACTCACTTCCCATATCTCCCTGAAAAATCGCGGAATAAAACGCAACGCCTGAAACGAAGCCTTTACACTGGTCCTCTTAGAGTCCTGAATACTGCTTAAACCTTTTGCCATACTGCAAAGATACTCCTCCTAACCCACAGCCGAATACTAAGCTTAAAGTTTTCTAGGGACCGCAATCGCAATAGGCATCACTGCCTTTACCAAAACGATACGTAAGCGTAAGCCCCAGATAGGTGTACCAGTCGTTATCTTCAAAATTAGGTAAACGATTCGCTTCAAAACGATCATCATCGGGGTATGAGCCGTCCAGATTATCGGTAAGACTGTAACGGGGAGCCAGCTCCACGCCCAGTATAAAATTACGGCCCACAAAGGTTTTCAAACCCGCGCCCATAGGTAGGGTTAGATGCGTGCGATTTCCGTATTGTACGGCAGCCACATCCTCAAAACTACCTGTAAGAGGATAATAACTTTCATCACTGTAAATGGCTCCCAGGCCACCATACACATAAAAGTCAATTGGATTTCCACTATTTTTAAAGAACGAAAAAGGAACAAATTCCAGAGCGACGGCAGCTTCAATATTGCTATGTTCAAAAGAGTAATATAAACTGCGATTGCGACCATTACCGCGATAACCATCATTGGCATCCCGATCATCATCGGCAAGCGTAAGATAGGTTACACTGGCACGTGCGCTCAGGCTTTCCGTAAAATTCATTTTACCAATGACACCCACAAAAGCCCGGTTAGGCGCTACAAATGACTTTTTTCCTATTTCACCATAATAATTTACACCACCCAGATAAAGGCCAAGATCGTAGGTGGTCTGAGCACTTACCGAACCCAGATTAATCATAACAAAACAAAATGCAGCAACAAGAACTTTTAATCTCATAGAGGTTGTATTTAAAGTAATAAACCTGAAAAACGCTCAAATCCAATACGATACATTGAATTTTCGGTTTCAGGCGGTCCCGTGGGCACGCTATGCCGATCATCGGGGTGGGTTGAAGTTCCTGTACAATCGCAGATAAGGGGGCGAACAAAAAAGCTGAAAAAAGTAACGGAATTAAGCTAATTTATTAACTTTCAAAATAAAACTATTTCAGTTTATAACGCTAAAAAATTAAAAAATTGTCTAATACCGGATTAATCATTGAAGAACGCGCCCGGGATATCGGAGATTTTCTCGTAGGCAGGCTGCTACCTTTTCGCAAAAAAAGGATGGTGGGGCCTTTTATCTTTATTGATCATATGGGCCCTAATCAACTGGGACCGGATGCTTATATGGATGTAGACCAGCATCCGCACATTGGGCTTTCTACACTTACGTATTTAATAGAAGGCGAACTTATGCACGAAGACAGCATAGGTACCTACCAGCGCATCAGGCCGGGATCGGTTAACTGGATGGTGGCCGGCAAAGGTGTGGTACATACCGAACGTACTCCTCAGGATATGCGCGATGGAAAAACGTTTACGATGCACGGTTATCAAATCTGGGTCGCCCTGCCTAAAATGCTGGAGCTTACAGAGCCTGCCTTTCACCATATAGATGCAGACGTTTTACCCCGCTGGCGCGAAAATAACTCTGAATACAAGCTTATCGCCGGTACAGGTTATGGTAAAACAAGTCCGGTACCGGTACACTCTCATTTGTTTATGATAGAAATCAAAGCCGATGAAGATCACAAATTGGACATTGCGGGAAAGCTAGAAGGAGAAATTGCAGTAACCCTGGTCTCCGGTGAAGTTGAAGCCTGCGGCGAAATCTTTACTGCAGGTCATATGCTCGTGAGTAAAACGGATGAAGTCTGTAAAATTAAATTACTTAAGGGCGCACACGTTTTTCTTTTTGGCGGAAAACCTTTTGAGGAAGAGCGCCATATTTACTGGAACTTTGTAGCTACTTCAAAAGAGCGTATCGAAGAGGCAAAAAAGCTTTGGAAAAATAAGGAATTTCCCGAAGTAAAAGGAGATCACACCTATGTCCCCCTCCCGGAATAACTATCAGGAAGTCTGTAATTCAAGTGGTTTGCTTTTCTTTCGGTACACCAATACCAGCAACAAACTGCAAACGGCACTTCCAAATAAAATATACAATAATGGCGTGACGCTTTC
>CAYNMH010000035.1:12894-27648 GCA_964398145.1 uncultured Flavimarina sp.
CCTGCGCAGGTAGCAGTGGTGATTTGCAGAAGTGAAAATCGCTTGAGTGCAAGCCGGTTTACCTGACTCCCCAGGATCAGCCCTAAAGCATTACTCCCGAAAACCCATCCAAAATGCTGTTCGGTGAGCCCAAAATATTCGATAAACACAAAAGGTGCACTGCTTACATAAGTGAGCAGACAACCCATAGTAAAGCCACGTGTCATCGCAAAGATGAAAAACTCGCGATTTTTTAAAATGGAAATATATTCCCGTACAATTTTCTTTGGTCTCAGACTGGTCGCCCTATTAGGTTTGGCACTTTCAGGCAGTACGTAGGTAATGAGCACCAGCATAAGAATTGCAAAACTCGCCAGGATAAAAAATACCGCTTCCCAGTCAAATGCAGCGATTACGAGTCCACCTACTGTGGGTGCGATGATGGGTGCCACACCCATAATAAGCATAAGGGTCGAGAGTACATCGGCAACCTGCTTTTTTTCAAAAAGATCTCGAACAATTGCCTTGGAAGCCACCATCCCCGCACAACCGCCCAAAGCCATAAAAAAGCGGGCTACGATAAGCATATTCAAATTGATACTAAACGCACAAATGAGGGAAGTAATTACAAAAAGTAACAAACCGCCTATAAGGGGTCGCCTGCGTCCATACCGGTCCATTAAAGGACCGTAAGCCAACTGACCCAAGGCTATCCCAATGAGATAACTCGTAAGTGTAAGTCCCACCTGACTGATATCTACCCCAAAATCATCAGCAACATTTGCAAAGCCGGGCAGGTACATATCTATGGAAAAAGGCCCTATAGCGATAAGGGTCCCCAGGATGAGTACAATTAAATTTCGCGAAGATGTGGTGAATCGTTTTGTCATAACATTTGCAAGTGCAAAATTACGCCTTGCAGCAGCAATAACGAGGCTTAGAATGTTATTAAAATCGTAAAACAGACCCGGATTTTCTTAAGGTAACGATATCGTAAACCCCCAATAAAAAAAGAGATGCATATGCATCTCTTTCAAGTGATTATTAGACCTGCATCCGGGGAATGGGCAGGTGCTCCATTGAGCGTTCGTCAGGATGATGATCCGGATTTCTGAACTCCCGAACCACATAATCCGGACTGTTTCTGAACTTTTCAAGCAGTTCAAAATTTACATGAATAGGAACCTGTAATCCAGGATACTATAGGGCGTACATATCCTCCCTCTTTCCTATTAACTCTAACTCAATGGGTGTTTCCATAGTACTAAGGTTTAATTAATAGATTTTAAAAAATACTAGCAAAAATTATACCATTTCAAAATTCAAAAATTGGGATAAATATCTAATTGTCAGGATACAAAACTTCCCTACAGAGGCACTTCCATCAATAAAATGGATGCATTTTTAGCAGCCTTAACTACAACCGGATTGCTCTCATAAATCCCGAGTCCGTCGCGACGGCTCAGAACCTCATCACCCACTGTTACACTTCCTTCCAAGACAAATATATAGAGGCCGTTAGAGGCTTTTTTAAAGTCGTAGGCAACCTCTTTGCCAGCTTCTAAATCAGCAAGATGAAACCATGCGTCCTGATGAATCCAAACACCTGCATCCGTTTTATCAGGTGAAAGCACTTGCTGCAATTTGTTTTTACGATCTGCTTTTTCAAGCGTGATTTGATCGTAGCGCGGCTCTACGTTTTGTTTATTGGGGATCACCCAAATCTGTAAAAACCGTACTTCCTCATCTTTGTTTTTATTGTATTCGGAATGCTGCACCCCGGTACCGGCGCTCATCACCTGAATATCACCTTCTTTAATGACCGTGGTATTACCCATACTGTCTTTATGCTCCAGGTCACCCGACAAGGGAATGGAGATGATTTCCATATTTTGATGCGGATGGGTGCCAAAACCCATACCTCCACTCACCTTATCATCATTGAGCACACGTAAAACGCCAAAGTTCATGCGCTCCGGATTGTAATAATTGGCAAAACTAAAACTGTGTTTACTGTGCAGCCAGCCGTGATTGGCATCACCACGGGTTTCTGCTTTATGAAGTACTGTTTTCATACGGAATAAGATTGAAAAAACACCGAATACCGATGTTTAGGATTACAGATAACTAGTCGGTTTTAAACGTAAAACTTACACTTGTTAATGAGGCCGGGGTTGTCAATTCCTTAAATTTAAGCTCTTCCCTAAAAAGCTATGCTAAAGCTTTGTATTTTTAGATACTAAAATCAGAACTAATGAAAAAAACGCTACTTGTGTTTGCTCTTGCAGCTACTTTTGTCGCCTGCAAAAATGAACCTAAAACCGAAACCGAAGAACCTGTAGAAATTGAGGAAGTGGTTGAAGAACCCAGAACCCCGGAGCAGGAGACCGCTTATAAAATTGCTGAAGCTAACGGCCTTGCAAATTGGGACGAGGTCTCTGAAATTCAGTTTACTTTTAACGTAGACCGGGGTGACGAACACTTTGAAAAATCGTGGATCTGGAAACCCAAAAGTCAGGATATCACAAGAATTACCGAGCAGGACACTACACGATACAACCGCATGGAAATGGACAGCACAAGTATGAAAGCCGATAAAGGTTTTATTAACGACTCTTTCTGGTTACTGGCACCTATGCATATGGTGTGGGATAAAGAAAGCTCGACGCTCACCGTGCAGGATACCGCTACGGCTCCCTTGAGTAAAACCCTGATGCACAAAATCACTCTTACTTATGGGGGAGAAGGAGGTTATACCCCGGGAGATGCATACGATTTCTTTTATGATGACGACTTTATGGTGCGCGAATGGATTTTTAGAAGGGGTAATGTTTCAGAATTCTCAATGGTTACAACCTGGGAGGACTATCAGGATTATAAAGGCATCAAGATCGCATCAGACCATAAAACCGCAGATGAGAAATTTCGACTTTATTTTACAGACGTAGCTGTAAAGACTGAGGAATAAATTTTTAGATTTTAACCTATACAAAAGTCATTTGAGCAATCAGATGGCTTTTTTTATACCTGAACCGGGCCGAAATATTCATTTTAAGTAGTTCCTAGCCATTTCGCTTTAGGCTTATCGCCAGTAATCCCGCCAGACCGGTAAAGCTCATCAAAGCGATAAAACTGCCTTTCAGATTAAAGGTTTCCGCCAGAAATCCTAAAAAAACCGGCCCGATCAACAAACCTACAAACCCGGTACCCGCAATAAAACTGATTCCTTCTGCCGCCTGGATTCCTTTGAGTTTTCCGCTGTATCTAAACAATTCCGGAACTACCAGAGAGAGTCCTATTCCTACCAGACCAAAACCCGCTAATGCCCACAATGTGACCGCAGTGAGTGTAAGTCCAAAACCCAAAGTGGCCGTAAAACAACCCCCAATCAAAATAAAGCGCGAACCGTAACGCGCGCTTACCGCATCCCCGAAAAATCGACCCAGGGCCATCATACCATTAAAAATAGTATAGCCTAAACCGGCCAGTGCCAGGCTTGCAAACGTAACTTTCTCCAGATATAGCGCGCTCCAGTCTACAATTGCCCCTTCGGAAGCCATAACCAGAAAACCAATCACAGCCAGACCCACGAGCGGACGCAGATGTTTCAGCTTAAAACTTCCTTCACTGGTTTCCTGTACCGCATCTATAAAAATATAGTTACGGGATAAAAACAGGTTGATAGCAATCATAAGCACCACCACCCCGCCTATATGATAGAGCGGCAGCTCAATTTCAGTTAAAACGAGAGAACCAATACCTGCACCCAACATGCCTCCCAAACTAAAAAAACCGTGGGAGACCGACATAAAATGAATACCGTCGCGCTTTTCGATTTCAGTAACTAAGGTGTTGATGCTTACATCAAGTAAACCCGAAAAAACACCCACGCAAAACAAGGCCACACACAGCTGTGCAAACGAAGCAGCTAAAAAGGGGCCCAGAAAAACCAGACAAAATCCCAAAACAGCTACTACTGCAACCTTCCCCAGCTGGAAAGCCTTGATTATTTTGGGTACAAAAGGAATGGTACATAAAGTTCCCAATGCCATAAAAAACACGGCAAATCCCAGTTCACCTTCTGAAATATCGAGCTTCCTGGTAATTTGAGGGATGTAGATAGCCCAGGTCCCAAAAATGATATTTAGGGTGGCAAATAAAAAAGCCGGTGCAAAATACCGCAAGCTTCCAAAAACAATACGCAAGGCCTGCATAAGCAAAAATTTAAGAGCGGAAATTACCAAAAATCTACTGACGGCCTAAAACTATTTTAATTGCTATTTTTACAGCCTAAGCTAAAAAAAGAAAAATTGCAGTATCAAAATACCTTAGATTTTGCCAGGCAGGCCGATGCCGAAGATGCTTTAGCCCATTTCAGGGAGCGCTTCAACCTGCCCAAAGATGAAAATGGTAAAAACCTGATTTACCTCTGCGGCAATTCGCTGGGGCTTCAGCCTAAAAAAGCAAAAGAATACATTGCCGAAGAATTGGACAACTGGGCAAACATCGCTGTAGAAGGTCATTTTAGAGCTAAAATCCCGTGGACGGAATACCATGAGATTTTATCAGCACCTATGGCAGCGATCGTGGGCGCTAAACCCGGCGAAGTGGTTATCATGAACACCCTGAGCACCAATCTGCACCTGATGATGGTTTCCTTTTACAGACCCACATCAAAACGCCATAAAATTCTGATCGAAAGCGATGCCTTTCCTTCAGACAGTTATGCCGTAAAATCTCAAATAAAGGAAAAGGGTTACAATCCTGAAACTTCTTTAGTGCTCTGGAAACCCAGACCGGGCGAAGACCTCTGCCATTTTGAAGATCTGGAGGCACTGATGCAGCAACACGGTGAGGAAATTGCACTGGTGATGATTGGAAATTCCAATTACTATACCGGTCAAAAATATCCCATCAAAAAAATCACCCAATTAGGCCACCAATACGGCTGTAAAGTTGGTTTCGACCTGGCACACGGGGTAGGCAACATCGATGCAGACCTTCACGAGAACGGCCCTGATTTTGCCGTGTGGTGCACGTATAAGTATCTAAACAGCGGCCCGGGTGCATTGGGCGGTTGTTTTGTTCACGAGCGCCACGCAAACAATCCTGACATCCCGCGATTTACCGGGTGGTGGGGCCATAAAATGGAAAGCCGGTTTAATATGCGGGTAGATTTTGATCCCATTCCGGGAGCCGAAGGCTGGCAGCTGAGCAATCCGCCTATTTTCTCGATGGCTCCCATACGCGCGTCGCTTGAAATTTTCGCGGAAGCGGGCTTTCAAAATATACGGGCCAAGTCTAAAAAAATTACGGGGTACCTGGAATACCTCATCAACGAGATTAAAGACGAGCGCATTTCCATCTTAACCCCAACAAACCCGGAAGAGCGCGGTTGTCAGCTTTCTATTCAGGTTAAACACGCAGACCGCAGCATGCACGATGGTTTTATGCAGGCTGGTATTATTTGCGACTGGCGGGAACCCGATGTGATACGGGTGGCACCTGCGCCGCTTTACAACAGTTTTGAAGATGTTTACGAGATGGCACAGCGCCTTAAACAACTTTTAGCCAAAAAATAATTTACGTTACTATAAACGTTACCAACTAACATTCTTTTGAAAAATCAGGAACATATACTCATCATCGGTGCCGGCCTCTGCGGCTCGCTTCTCGCGCTACGCATGGCTCAACGCGGCTATAAAGTAACCCTAATGGAAAAACGCCCCGATCTTCGCAAAGAAGTCATAGACCGGGGCCGCTCCATCAACCTGGCATTTTCAGACCGTGGGATGAAAGGCCTGCGCCTGGCCGGGCTTGAAGAACAAGTACAGCCCCTGTGTATTCCTATGCGTGGACGTATGATACACAGTTCAGACGGACAACTTTTTTTAAGCCCTTACAGCGGCAGGGATTATGAATACATCAATTCGATTTCCCGGGAGGATCTCAATATTATGCTTCTGGATGAATGTGAAAAAATGCCGGGCATCACCATGCTTTTTAATCAAAAGTGTACCGGCGTCGTACTGGAAACCGCAGAAGCAACTTTCGAAGATTTTTATACCAAAGAAACCAAAACCTATCAGGCGGATATCGTTATGGGTGCAGATGGTGTAGGCTCGGCCTTACGCAAAAGTATGCTCGATCATCGTAAATTCCTTTTTAGCTATGGGCAGGATTTTCTAACCCACGGTTATAAAGAATTGTCTTTTCCTCCTGATGCCGATGGCGGCTATTTGGTGGAAAAAAACGCCCTTCATATCTGGCCGCGTGGTAAAGATATGATGATCGCCCTGCCTAATCTGGATGGCAGTTTTACCGTCACCCTGTTCCTATCCTGGGAAGAAGGGACAGACAGTTTTGACAGCCTGAAGACCGATGAAGCAGTTGTTGAGTATTTTCAGCGGGAATTTCCAGATGCGTTGGCACTGATGCCTCATCTGCTCGAAGAGTTTAAAGCAAACCCCACCTCGCCGCTGGGCACTATAAAATGTTCGCCCTGGCACGCCTACGGTAAAGTTTTACTTCTGGGCGATGCGGCTCACGGTATTGTCCCCTTTTATGGGCAAGGCATGAATTCTGCCTTTGAAGACATTCATGTGCTTGATAAATATATAGATAAGCATAAGGGAGACTGGAAAGCCATTTTTAAAGCGTATCAGGAAGAGCGGAAGGAAGATACCGATGCCATTGCAGACCTGGCTGTAGATAATTTCCATGAGATGAAAGCGCATACAGCACGGCCTATATTTCAGGAAAAGCGAAAACTGGAAATCGCCTTTGAGGAACAATTTCCAAAAGAATACTTTTCCAAATACAGTCTGGTAACCTTTAGAGAAGATTTGCGTTATTCGGAAGCCATGCGAAGAGGTCGTGTGCAGGACAAGGCCATCTTAAACCTGATCCACGACGGGAGGTTTACCGAAACGATGAGCCTGCACGACAAACTGATCCTTTTAAAACAGGAAACCCGCAAGATGCTTCACGACGAGGAAGTACTGGAAGGACTTGAAGAAGATTAATTATGCATTTCATCTCTGAAGATCTGGACGATTACGCGGTAGCACACTCCTCCAAAGAGCCCGAGCTTTTGGCTCGATTGACCCGGGAGACGTATCAAAAAATGGTGCAGCCCCGTATGCTTAGCGGGCATTACCAGGGACGCATATTGAGTATGCTCTCAAAACTTACCAGACCTAAAACCATTCTTGAAATAGGCACGTATACCGGTTACTCGGCGCTATGCCTTGCGGAAGGCCTGCAACCCGATGGGATATTACACACCATAGATGTCAATGAAGAGCTTACAGACTTTCAGCGTAAGTATTTTAACGCATCAGGATATGGCCCGCAGATTAAGCAGCATTTGGGTTCGGCCTTAAACATCATCCCTCAATTAGAGGCTAACTTTGATCTGGTGTTTATCGATGCCGATAAGCCCAATTACCCCGCTTATTTTGAGCTTATCATCAACCGGCTGAATCCCGGGGCTTTGCTGCTTTCAGACAATGTTTTGTGGAGCGGTAAAGTGATTGAGCCGTTAGATCCTAAAGACAGTTCTACAAAAGCCCTGCTGGAGTATAATAAATTACTCGCAGAGGAAGAATCCCTGGAAACGGTCTTACTTACCGTTCGCGATGGGCTCACCTTAAGCCGTAAAATAGGATAAACTATCACGGGCCAGCCTACGAGGTATTCACCAAGAACACATTTTCCATATTGCAGTAAGGCCTGGGCTGTTAAATTCTTTGGCAGTGTGAAAAAAAATCCCGCCGGAGGTTAATCCTGACGGGAAGTATAATTAACACTTAGAAGAATCTAAAAAAAGATAACAGCATACGTGTTAGCCGGTAAAACCTTTCAAACTTTTAACCTGAAACACGCACTGCTATCTGTTTTTAAAGTAAAATTCAAATTCTTGAATTGTTGATTAAATTACATCAAAAAATGGATAAAATGCAATTTTTAGCTAAAATAATACGAGATAGTTAATTTTCAGGGTTGAAAAGACTCAGAACGTCTTACGGAAATGGGTAAAATCTAAAACTTACGCTTTACGGGACCGGTGATCTCTTCGATATTACGCTTGGCATCTTCGATCTCCTTCTTCATATCTTTGGTGATATCTGTATCAAAGCCTTGTTTTTCCGCGCTTTTCGTTATTTCATTTTTGATATCATCGGTGGCATTGCGCAGGGTACGCATACCTTTACCCAGTCCTCTGGCAATGTCAGGAACTTTATCTGCACCAAACACCATTATCACGATAAAAACGATAAAGGCAATCTCTCCTCCGCTAATAAATAAAGGTAACGTCATCATACTGCAAATATAACGGGAAAAATGAAAAGCCGATGAGTGATCATCGGCTTTTATTGTATTGAAAAGTTAATTCTTAATCAAAACTCTTAAATCTCAGGGAATACCAATCACCTGAGTTTACCAGACTTTTTTAGTCTTCTGTTTCTTCTTTAAAGTTATCAAACTCACTCTCCTGAGCCTGACGTGGCCAGCTGTTATTGCTTACATCGATATCTGCTGTTTCCTGATCAGGATCGACAACAACGCCCACAAGCTCCTTATTTGTAGCCAGAACTTTAGTTACTTCTGCGTCATTTTTACGCCAAACCTGTACCGGATAGGTTACTTTTTCCTTGGTACCATCGGCATAACTATATTCAACAATTAAAGGCATTGGGATTCCTCCCGGTTTATTGAATTTCAACGCATAAAAATGCTTTGGTGTTTTAAGTTTAGCACGCTCTTCAGGGGTAAAATTATCCATCATAAACTCCTTAAGATTTGGAGCATTCTCAAGCATGTCTTTCCCTTTCATAGCAGCGTCATAATCTTCCCCATCTTCTTCTACCACATAAACGGCATCAATTGAAGAAGGATCATAACCGTAGCGGCTTAGAATTTCTTTCCCTGCAGCTGTAGGCTCGCTGGTGAGGTAATATGATTTTACCTCTTCCACACCTATATCTACAAACTCGGTGCTGTAAAACCAGCCTCTCCAGTACCAATCCAGATCAACCGCAGAAGCATCTTCCATCGTACGAAAGAAATCTTCAGGAGTTGGATGCTTAAACATCCAGCGCTGAGCATAGGTTTTAAACGAATAATCAAACAGATCGCGCCCCATTACGGTTTCACGAAGAATGTTTAAAGCTGTTGCCGGCTTTCCGTAGGCATTATTACCCAACTGGTAAACATTTTCGGGATTTGACATGATGGGAGCTATAAAATCCTGCTCACCGCCCATATAACCTGTAATTTGTGAAGGCTCTCCTCTTCTGGAAGGATACTTGGCATTTGGCGCTATCGCTTCCGGATAATTTTCACCAAAATCCTGCTCGGCAACATACTGTACAAAGGTATTGATTCCTTCATCCATCCATCCCCACTGACGCTCGTCACTGTTTACAATCATCGGGAAAAAGTTGTGACCTACCTCGTGAATAATTACGGAGATCATTCCGTATTTGGTACGGTCGCTGTAGGTACCATCTTCATTAGGACGCCCGTAGTTCCAGCAAATCATCGGGTATTCCATCCCCTGATTTTGACCATGAACCGAAATCGCCTTAGGATAGGGATAATCAAAAGTCATACGACTGTATGATTTCAAGGTCTGTACCACCGCCTTGGTTGAATACTCTTCCCAAAGTGGATTTCCTTCTTTAGGATAAATAGAAATGGCCATTACATCTCCTTTTGGAAACTTAACCGCCTGCGCATCCATAATGTATTTACGTGAAGAAGTAAAGGCGAAATCCCGTACGTTTTCGGCCTGTAGTTTCCAGGTTTTTTTCTGAGTACTTCTTCCTTTTTCAATTTGTTCTGCTTCTGCCTGACTGCGGATGATCACCGGTTTATCATAGCTCTTCATCGCCTGTTCCCAGCGGCTGTATTCTTCTTTACTATATACATCCTTACGGTTTACCAGCTCTCCTGTGCCATCTAGCAGGTGATCGGCAGGCACGGTAATTTCCACTTCATAATCTCCGAAAGGCAGGGCGAACTCGCCATTGCCCCAGAACTGGTAGTTTTGCCAGCCTTCCACATCATTGTACACACACATTCTGGGAAAGAACTGTGCGATGATGTAGTTTTTATTCCCGTCAGGAAAACTCTCATAACCGGAGCGGGCACGGTCAACCGTGTGCTCTACAATATTAAAATTCCAGCCTATGCTGAACTCAAATTCTTCACCCGGCTCCAGAGGCTGCGGCATTTCTACACGCATCATGGTAAAATTAACCGTGTGTTTCAGAGGTTTTCCATCTTTAGAAACCTCCGTGATGTTAAATCCTCCATCAAAAGGTTCTTTCATATAGGTGGAAACGATAGAACCCGGTTGAATCACGGGAGCCATCCCGCTGCCGTCTTTCTCAAGCGCAGGAGAATCCTTCTTGCGGATATTCTGATCAAGCTGCACCCATAGGTATTCCAGACGATCGGGAGAATTGTTTTTATAGGTGATGGTCTCATAACCTTTGATGGTTTGATTGTCATCATTGAGTTCTATCTTCATCTCATAGTCTGCCTCATTTTGATAATAGGCAGGCCCCGGAGCTCCAGAGGCAGTACGGTATTGGTTAGGGGTAGCAAACTCATCATAAAGTTGTCTAAACTTATTGGTGTTAGAATGCCCCATCTTTCTTTCTTTCGGCTGTTGTTCTTCCTGGGCAAAAGCGCCGGCTCCCACCAGAAATAAAACAGCCATAAAGCTGTACTTAATTTTTCTCATAAAGTATAAATCTATTTGTGCTTGTGAATGTGATAAAAGTAAAAATTAGCGGAATGTTAATAAATTATTCAGAAACTTTTAACACGGCTTTATCATTTTCCCGGGTTAACAGGAAACTCTTCTTGACACCTCCGGTATTGAGATGTACCACGTTTTTTTGATCGGGAAACAAATCCATCAGCAATGTGTTTTCAATACTTACCGATTTGAGGGTTTTAATGTTTTCAACTTCTATAAAACAAACCACATAATCTACCTCATCTTTGTGGCCGATATAGGTAATAGGTCTTTGTTCGCCGTTAACCGTTACAATAAATTTTTGATCAAAATACCGGTTGATATAGCCATCCAGTTTTTTCTGATCGTAAGAAGCATCAACCCGGATGGATTCATCATAACGCTCCTGAAAAACTTTTTGCAAATCGTCATAAAACACCCGGGTCACAATTTTTAAAGAATGGGATTTGCTGTCGTAATCAGCCTGTGTGACGCTGAAGTAGTATTTATGAATGGTGAAGGCTAAAAGCGGAAGCGCCAAAGCCACCAGAAGGGCTATTTTTTTTAATTTCATTACGCTATTTCGTGTTACTTTCAGAAAATTTGCAAAAGTCATTCCAGACTTACCTAGTTTTCCTCTTCTTCTACTCCAGATTCAATAGAAACGCCTTCCTCTTCTTTAAACCGAAGGTATTCAGGCGCCCGCTCCATCAATAATTCGATAAGAGACAGCGGATTTTCACTGGCCGCCACTGCCAAAGCTTCCGGCTGGTCAAAATACACAAAATGCGCAAAATCATCTATAAAACGTGCAGGAATCTGCAGTTGCTTGATGTAGGTCGTGTCTGCAACCAGATTACGGGCCTTTTGTACCCGGCGTTCCATATTGGAAATACGCACCTGCTTTTTGAGCATTTTGGTACGCCCGGTAATCGCATTAATCACGGCATCTACAGGAATAATGCCTGCGCCGCTATGGGTTGCAGTATAGAGACGGCGTTCTTCCTGGGTAAGAACAGGTCCTTTATAAACGGGCAGACCCGCAGCTGCAGGGTCAAAGGGCTTTTCCACTTTGATTCGGTTCATATCATCTCCCAGCCTTCCGTTGAGTTCAATATTACTGATCTGCACATCTTCAAGCTCTGTGATTTCCGGCTCTAATTCAATATTCAGATAATTTTGATCAAGAATTTCATCAGACACGACAATTTCTTTATGCTTAAACTGAACGGCTGAAATGTACAAGGTGTCTTGCAGTCTGGCGGGGATAGTAAAACTGCCATCTTCCCGGGTGATGGTTCCCTTTTGCAGGCTTAAATTTAAAATATGAAGGTATTCGTGCTCAATAGAATCATTAACGACCCTGCCCTCAAGAAGCTTTACTTCCTGGGCTGTAACAGTGCTCTGGCTACAAATTGCCAAAAGCAGGATGATTAAAAGGCGAGGTAGAAGTCGTAACACACAGACGGTTTATATGAATTCAACTTAAGTACGCTTAAAAGTTAAACATGTTACACCGGTTACAACATTGAAAAAACAAAATCTTTAAAAAATGATGAAAACACGGTTACCTCTCCTGATGTTAAAGACCTGCTATTCTTTAAGTGAAGCTTTAAAGGCATCCCGCTTTTGCAGTAAAAACTGAATCAATGCAAGCTCGTTTCCCTGCTCAAGCATAGGCTTGGTAAGTCCGTTTTCTGCCACATAATCCATAAACGCCCCAATATGTTCGCGCTCAATATCCAGATTCTGTTGAAAAAACTCATTAGAGTACATCGCTGTCAGTTCATCTTCAGCACTCGTCTCCATCTTTTGATCATCCTTTTTATCAAAAATTGCTTTAAAAATATTGATAAAATTGAGGCCGTACCGCCAGCGCATATCATCCAGGGCTATATTCTCAGGCGCAGTATAGCGGTCAGGCGCGTTCTCTTCGGCACGTATTTGCCCTCCGGTAAACGGAACAGGGTCTATAGTTTGTACCCGGTTAACATCGGCTACAATATCTCCTGTTAGATCGTAGGGTCGCACAATGATTTCTTCAAGTATATTAACCGTTTCCCGTAAGGTGATACTTATCTGTCTCGAGTTTACAATACCCGCATCTACAATAGCAGTTATAGGTGCAAACTGTAAAGACTGGATAACCAGCTCATCATTACGGGCGACTGCAATGTCAAAGGTTCCCGCTTCTGAAGTCACGGTACCGCGCTGCGAGGTATTGTTGTAAATTACAATCCCGCCCGGGTCATCGCCCGCAGGAACAATAATTTGCCCATCTACCATCACCCGAGCCAGTTGCTGCCCCTGAGACACGGTGGCTATAAAAATAAGCAGTATAAGCGAAGTAATCCTTTTCATCCTGACAGGTTTTTGGGTGTTTGTTGATGTTATGAAGTAACAACAAGTTAGTCAAATTTGCAGGCAAAAAGAGGGTAATTTTTTGTTAAATGCATGTTCTTACATGTGCTATTGTGTACTTTTGACACAAAATGTTTCATTTTGAAGAAATTAATACTTGCAAGTACCTCTACCGTGCATGGAGGTGAATATCTGGATTATCTCAAACCAACCCTCACTAAACATTTTGAAGGAGTAAAACGTCTTGTGTTTATTCCATTTGCAAGGCCCGGCGGGGTATCTCACGAACTTTATACTGCTAAGGCGCGCAAGTTTTTTAAAGAATTAAATATTGAGGTGGTGGGGCTGCACGAGTTTAAAGACCCTGTAAAAGCCATCTCGCATGCCGAGGCCGTTTTTACGGGAGGCGGGAATACTTTTTTACTGGTCGAGCAATTATATGCCCATAAAGTAATGGCGGTTTTAAGAGACCGGCTTTATGAAAATATGCCGTATTTGGGTACCAGCGCAGGCTCTAATATTGCAGGCATCAGTATGCAAACCACTAACGATATGCCCATCGTCTATCCACCCAGTTTTAAAACCCTGGGGGCGATGCCCTTTAACATCAACGCGCATTATCAGGATCCGGACCCCAACAGTACCCATATGGGCGAAACCCGGGAAACGCGTATTAAAGAATTTCATCAGTTTAATACTGTTCCCGTGGTAGGCCTTCGGGAAGGCAGCTGGATTGAGGCTCTACGCCGTGTTTATACATTAAGGGGGCCACACAGCGCCCGTATCTTTGAAAGCGGAAAAGCTCCCTACGAATTAGAACCCGACTCTGAAATCACAGTGAGTTAGAGTTTTTTAAGGAAGTGATACCCCTTAATCACGTAGTTCTCATTGAGGTAGAATTTATGCCCGGCAAAATTATGCACGTAAGCGTTGAGTTCGCTGGTCTCACACCCACGTTCCCGCGCGTAGTCATAGATCCACTGAAACATCTGTTTCCCAAGCCCTTTATTTCGATATTCAGGCTTTATAAAGACGTGATCGGCTTCGCAGGTTTTCCCGCAATAATGCCGGGTAGCAAACCAGAGACCAAAAACTCCCGCCAGCCCCCCTTCTACATACACCCCATGACACTCATAACGGTGTTCAAACATTTCGGCAAAACGCGTTTTCAATAGCGGTTCTTCCACACTGTGTTCCATCAATTCCTGCACCAGTGGTAAAAACATGTTAATATCATCTTTAAAGAATTGGCTAATCCTAATTTTGAGCATAATTGGCTATTTTTAAAATGAAATGCGAAAGCAATCACGATAAACACACAAAAGTAATGGATATTACCGTACACCACCGCGAGAACAGAAGCCGGGGCTTATTTTATATAGAAGATAACGGAACAAAAGTTTCTGAACTTACCTACCATAAAAAAGAAGAAAACCTGATACAGGTAGATCATACCGAAACCAAAATGGGCTATGAACACCAGGGCTATGCCAGCAAATTGCTAGACTATGTGGTAAACTGGGCCCGAGAAAACAAGGTTAAAATCGAACCGCTTTGCCCTTTTGCCGAAGTCAAATTTGATGAAAATCCGGAGTATGCAGACGTTCGAGCCTAGTACCAATCCCCATTTGCAAATTCACCAAATTACGGCAGCTGAAACC
>CAYNMH010000035.1:27748-31467 GCA_964398145.1 uncultured Flavimarina sp.
CGAGCCTAGTACCAATCCCCATTTGCAAATTCACCAAATTACGGCAGCTGAAACCCATGCCGTACGCCATCCGGTTTTGCGCGAAGGGAGACCTGTGGAAACCTGTGCTATGCCCGGCGATGATTCCCTTGACACCTTACACCTGGGTCTTTTTGATGCTGAAAAACTCATTGGGGTGGTAAGCCTGATGAAAAATTCCAACCCCCAATTTAAAGGAAATCAATACCAGCTGCGGGGTATGGCGGTCTTAGCCGAGTATCAGGGGCAAAAGTTGGGCAATATTCTGATAGACAAAGCCGAAAAACTCCTACGGCAAAAACAGGTAGAACTCCTGTGGTGCAATGCCCGCATCAAAGCGCTTAATTTTTACCTGCGGAAAGGTTTTGAAATCTACGGAGAGCCCTTTGAAATCGAACCCATAGGCACGCATTATGCATTATTTAAAAATCTGTAATGAAAAGACGCCGGTTTATACAAAATACGCTGTTAACCACCACTACCCTAGCAGCTTTCCCCCAACTTTTAAAAGCTGCAACCCGCATCCCGGAAGAAGAACTGATGGGACGTGGAAGTCCGTCCTTAACCGAAAAGAACGGGTATCGCCTGAGACCCGAAGCTGCAGAGGCATTTGACCGCATGGCGGCAGCGGCAAAAAAAGAAGGCATTGGCATACAGGTGGTATCGAGCTACCGGGATTATGCGCATCAAAATCGCATCTGGGAGCGCAAATACAGAGATTACACAGCCCGGGGAATGAACCCCTTAGCAGCTATAGAAAAAATCATTGAGTACAGCACCATTCCCGGCACTTCGCGTCATCACTGGGCTACCGATCTCGATATCATTCAGGCGGGAACAGGAGTCACCAGCAATGTACTGGACCCCGATAAATTTCACGGTACCGGTCCCTTTTGCGAACTTAAGGCCTGGCTTGACAAACACGCGGAAAGCTTTGGCTTTTACGAAGTCTATACCAATGATTACGGCCGAAAAGGGTTCAACTACGAGCCCTGGCATTTTAGCTATGCTCCGCTTTCCATAGACTATCTTAAAGACTATAAAAAACTGGATATCGCTCAAATCCTTCAGCAGAATAAGCTCCTGGGCAGCGAAGCCTTTACTTCCGCCTTTATAGAAAAATACCGCACCGAAAATATTCTGGACATCAATCCTAAACTTGTACCCTAAACCGGGTTATTGTTATTATTATTTCTAGTGTTAGTGTCGCCTCAACCCCTAGCCCTTCACTGCAGGATGGTAAGGAGAGAGAGGAGCTTAATTTTGACTGAAAAGAGGGAGGGATATTTAAAAGAAAACTTGAGAAACATCCATCCCTGGCCCTTCCTTCGAAGGAAGGGAACTTGCTAGTAGTTGAAATTTAAAAGCCTCCCTCCGACGTAGGAAGGAGTTAAGGGAGGTTGGAGGGATGTCCCTCCAAGCTCGAAATAATAATAATAATAATAGCAATACGAATACCCTCCTCAAACGCTATCGTGATTGGCTTCTAAAGTTCAGGGCTTTAGTCTAAAGAGTGCGTATCTTTGTGGTACAACTCAAATAATCATGAATAAAAAAGTTATTTTAATGATCCTCGACGGTTGGGGATTTGCACCAAATAAAACGGTTTCAGCAGTTGATCTTGCTCACACGCCTTTTATAGATTCTCTTTATGAAAAATACCCGCACGCCCAACTCCTTACACACGGGGGTAACGTTGGCCTGCCCGATGGACAAATGGGTAATAGCGAAGTAGGACATATGAACCTGGGTGCCGGGCGCATCGTCTATCAGGATTTTGCCAAAATCAACAAAGCCCTGCGCGAAAACAAACTGCGCGAGCAGCCCGAACTGAAAGCCGCTTTAGCCTATGCAAAAGAAAATAACAAACCCGTTCACCTGCTGGGTCTGGTATCAGACGGAGGGGTGCACGCACATATTGATCACGCCAAAGGTTTGATCAAAACCGCTAACGAGGTGGGCGTACAGAATATTTACATTCATGCCTTTACCGATGGCCGCGATGTAGATCCGCAAAGCGGTGCCGGTTTTATTGAAGAGATAGACCAGTACGCAAAACATAACGGTGCTAAACTGGCCAGCATCACCGGACGCTATTTTGCGATGGACCGTGATACCCGCTGGGAACGCGTGAAAAAAGCATACGATGCTGCAGTAAAGGGAATCGGTGCTAAAACAACCGATCCCGTAGGCGCGATCCAAAAATCCTATGAAGATGGGATTACAGATGAATTCCTGGAGCCTCTGGTCGTTACCGAAAATGAGCAGCCGGTTGCCACAATCAAGGATGGCGATGTGGTGGTATTTTTCAACTACCGAACGGACCGCGGGCGCGAATTGACCCGTATGCTTTCGCAGGAAGATTTCCCCGAGCAAAACACTCAAAAACTGGATCTGTACTACGTTACGATGACCAACTACGATCAGACTTTTGAGAATATCCACATCATCTTTGATAAAGATAACCTGACCAATACGCTGGGAGAAGTGGTTTCCAGAGCCGGGAAAAAGCAAATCCGTATTGCGGAAACCGAGAAATACCCGCACGTGACCTTTTTCTTTTCCGGAGGAAGGGAGCAGCCTTTTGAAGGTGAAACCCGCCTGATTGCAAAGTCGCCCGATGTGGCAACTTACGACCTACAGCCCGAAATGAGTGCGTATGAAGTGCGCGATAAGATAGTGGCCGAACTCAAAAAAGAGGAAGTTGACTTTGTCTGTCTCAACTTCGCCAACCCCGATATGGTGGGGCACACCGGGATACTCGAGGCCGCCATTAAGGCCTGTGAAACGGTTGACGCCTGTGCAAGGGATGTCATCACCACCGGGCAGGAACACGGTTACAGCAGCATTGTGATTGCAGACCACGGGAACTGCGAAACCATGAAAAACGAAGACGGTTCGCCAAACACCGCCCACACTACCAATCCCGTACCGGTAATTGTGGTAGACAACGACATCAAAACGGTAAAAAACGGAATTCTGGGCGATATAGCCCCGACTATTCTGGATATGATGGGCGTAGCCAAACCCCAGGAAATGGATCAGGAGAGTCTCGTTAGCTAAAACAGAACTTATGAAAAATTTAAAATACCTCAGCTTCGTGCTCGTAACCGTATTTATGACTGCCTGCAACTCGCAGAAAAGTACAGTTGCGCAAAGCGAAACAACAGAAACCACGGCACCGGCAGCGCAACCCGAAATGCTAACCGGTCCCGCCGAGCGCAGCCAGCTGGAACGTGGTGCTTTTGGCGAATGGTTTAACCCGTTTTACGCGTCCTATCGGGTGGATGAAAGCCGGGTCGATGAGCTTAAACCGCTGCTTAAAGAAGTTGACATCACCCTGTTTATGGGCTCCTGGTGCGGCGACAGCAAGCGCGAAACCCCACGTATCTACAAGATTTTTGATGCGGTTGACAAAGCTTATGATGTAGAACTCATCACGGTAGACCGCTCCAAAACCACTCCGCAGGGACTGGAGGAAGGTAAAGACATCAAACGCGTACCTACCCTTATTCTAAGCAAAGACGGCAAAGAACTGGGCCGTATCGTGGAATACCCTATCGAAAGCCTGGAAGCCGATATGCTTAAGATTTTAAAAGGCAAACCCTATAAACACGCCTACGCGGATTGAGTAGTTACAGGTTAAGGGTTAAATGGTATTAGGAAATCGACCGCTTCTCAAAGAGCGGTCGATTTTTTTA
>CAYNMH010000036.1:0-10665 GCA_964398145.1 uncultured Flavimarina sp.
CGGAAGCCAGCCAATGCCGTAAACGGTCTCGCCTATTTTTTTCTTAAACAGGGCAAATTTGACATCAAAAAAGAGGAAAAACTTCTCTACGCGTATTTTAAAAAGCCGGGCCGGTATAAAATGCCCAAACTCGTGAAGTACAATGAGTATTGAAAGGCTCAAAAATAACTGAGCACCTTTTACAAAAAATGGATCCATAAATCGTATCTAATAAGCAGCTTTTAATACTGCCGGTATTTTCTATAGTTCTTAAAAGGCATTGTGCCTCAAAAAGTGCACAAAAGTAACCTTTTACTCGCGTAATCAAAACTTTGAAACGTGCACGTTTAGTCAAATAGGCTTAATAAGCCCTTTCTGACTTTGTAAGCAGACCGCTGCATCGTAATTTTGCAAAAAAATTGCCCGCTATGCTTCAGTTTTTTGCTAAATACAAAAAGTTTGCCATCGTGATGGCTATTCTTTCCGCAGTCATTCTCTATACCTTTTACACTTTGATGAAGCCTGCGCCCAGCCTCCCCGTCTATCAGCCGGATATGGTTGACCGTTCACTGGTTGACAGCACCGTTCAGTTTGTAAAAAAATACCACAGGATTGCCGATTTTAAACTGGTAAACCAAAACGGCGACACCATCACTCAGGATGATTATCCGGGGATTTATATAGCCGATTTTTTCTTTACTACCTGCCAGACCATCTGCCCCATCATGACCGATCATATGCTGCAGATTCAGGAAAAACTGAAAAACGATCCTTCGGTAAAACTGCTATCTCATACCGTAATCCCGGCTACAGATACCGTAGCCCAACTTAAACGGTATGCGCTTGAAAAGGGCGTGGACGATGCTAAATGGAACCTCGTTACCGGTCCCAAAAAGCAGATTTATGAGCTGGCGCGAAAGAGTTATCTGGCGGTAAAAACCCAGGGTAACGGGGACCAATACGATATGATTCATACCGAAAACTTTATGCTTATCGATTCGAAGAAACGCATCCGCGGGTTTTACGACGGTACAGACCCCGAAGCCATTGAGCAGTTGCTGGAAGATATCGCGATTTTAAAGGAGATTGAAGGGCGTAGTGGAAAGTAAAGTAAGATTAATAGCACTTTTTGTATGAAAGATTCATTTTGCATTTCGTGTTGGATACAATCAGTAAAGATTATGAATAGCATATTTTTTATTACACTGTTCAATCTATTGTTTGCAACTAGTTATGCTCAGAACACTTATGTGAAGTTACCTCTTACGCAAAATTCATGTCCCACCTATATTATCGCAGAAGATATTATTGCAAATGAAAGTGTACTTGCAGCATCAAAAAATTTGATTGATGAAGTATCTGTTTTGAAAGACAAACCAAATCGGAAACAGCATGAATTCTTTAATTTGACTGAAAACGGAATCATTTTCATCAGTATCAAAGAGGAAATCCCCTATAAAACCCAATCTGAACTAAATCTTTTTTTCGGAATCAATAAAGATAACAATGTCTATGTTAATGGATATCTGCTGGAAGATTCCAATTATAAAATTTCAACGAAAAGCATCGTAGACATTGAGTTGGTCGAACCTGATTCTGAAAATAAACTGGAGTATAAAACCATCAATGTTTGGACATTGACGAAAGACCAAAGAATTAATGGTTGTAGTGGACAAAACGTAAATTAGACTTGCCTAGCCTATCCCCGACCCTTCCTTCAAAGAAAGGGAGAAAACCTCTCGGCTACGTTAAGCAAAAGTCTCCCTTTGAAGGGAGATTTAGAGGGATGTTTTTCAAGCCGTCATTAAAACATCCATATTCAACTCCCCACTTTGCACTCAGAACTCAGAATTCCGCATTTTATATTTCCTATTTCTAATTTTCAACTTTCTGCCTGCTGAGACTGCCTGCTGTTTACTTAAGACCACTTACTTGTTGGTGAAGTTCCAATTCCTGACTAAAATCTTTTCTCATTACGTGTATTTCCGTTACTTTTGCCTTGTTTAAATTCAATCTAAATAAATTGATAACCTCATTAGACACCTTGAAGCGGGGCCAGAAGGCCATTATCAAAGAATTTACCATAGACAGGGTTCCCCTAAAACTTTTAGAAATGGGCTGCCTGCCCGGTAATGAGGTTGAACTGGTACAGATTGCTCCCTTTAAAGACCCAATGTACCTCAATATAAACGGCAGTCATCTCGCCATACGCAAAGAGACCGCCATTCATATTACCGTAGAAACGCTGTAACTATGAGTAAACAGCTCAATGTAGCCCTGATAGGCAATCCCAACACCGGAAAAACATCTGTTTTTAACCAGCTTACCGGCCTCAATCAACAGGTGGGCAACTATCCCGGGATTACCGTTGAAAAAAAAGAGGGCGTGTGTAAGTTGCCCCGTGGAGTAAAGGCTCACATCCTTGATCTTCCGGGCACCTACAGCCTTAATGCCAGTTCGCTAGACGAAAATGTGGTAATTGAGCTTCTTTTAAATAAAAACGATAAAGATTATCCCGATGTAGCCGTTGTAATTTCAGATGTTGAAAACCTAAAGCGTAACCTGCTCCTTTTCACCCAAATCAAGGATTTAAAAATCCCAACGATCCTGGTCATCAATATGGCCGACCGGATGGAGCGCAAAGGCATAAGCCTCAATATTGAAAAGCTCGAAGAACGTCTGGAAACGAAAATTGCGCTGGTGAGCTCGCGAAAAAATCAGGGCTTTGATTATTTAAAAGAGCTCATCGCCAATTACAAAAGTCTGTCTGTTGAACCGTGTGTCAATGCTTCGGTCATTGCTCCTGAATATTTTGACCGGTTGCGCAAAGCCTTTCCTAAGCAGGACCTTTATAAGCTCTGGTTGGTAATCACTCAGGATGTCAACTTTGGTAAGTTAGACCGAAATGAAATGCAGGGCATTTCAAGCTTTAAGACTGAAAGTAAATCCAATTTAAAGCGGCTGCAGCAAAAGGAAACCATTGTTCGCTATCAGTTTATAAATGGTGTGCTTAAAGAAACCCTCACGGTAGATCATATGGCTGCCAAAGATTTACGCAGCCGCCTCGATCGTGTGCTTACTCATAAAATATGGGGTTATGTGATTTTTCTGGCAATTTTACTGCTTATTTTTCAGGCGATATACGATTGGTCATCCTACCCGATGGATCTTATTGACGAGGCCTTTGCCGCCATGGGCGAATGGGTGCGCAACACGCTGCCGCCCGGTGCGCTCACCAGTCTTATAGCCGAAGGAATCATCCCCGGCCTGGGCGGAATCGTCATTTTTATACCTCAAATTGCGTTTTTATTTCTGTTTATTTCCATTCTGGAAGAAAGCGGTTATATGAGCCGCGTGGTATTTTTAATGGATCGCATTATGCGGCGTTTTGGCCTTAGCGGAAAAAGTGTGGTGCCCCTGGTATCGGGTACAGCCTGTGCAATCCCGGCAATTATGGCTACCCGTAATATTGAAAGCTGGAAAGAGCGTCTCATAACCATCCTGGTAACTCCATTTACGACCTGTAGCGCAAGGCTTCCGGTGTATTTGATCATCATTTCGCTGGTCATTCCAGATCAAAATGTGCTCTATATTTTCAGCTTGCAAAGTCTCACCCTGATGCTGCTGTATCTCATTGGCTTTGGAACAGCAATTCTTTCAGCCTGGATTCTGGATCGTATTTTAAAGATCAAAAAACGTACATTTTTCGTGATCGAAATGCCCAATTACAAATTACCGCTCTTTAAAAATGTGGCTTTTAATGTGATTGAAAAAACCAAATCCTTTGTGTTTGGCGCCGGAAAAATCATCCTGGCGATCTCCATTGTGCTTTGGGTACTCGCCTCTAACGGTCCCGGGGAAAACTTTAGAAATGCTGAAGCAAACGTAACCGCACGTATGGAAGCCGGTGCATTTCCTCAGGAGGAACTTGACAAGCATATTTCTGCAGAAAAGCTGGAATACAGCTATATCGGCTATGTGGGCAAAGCTATCGAGCCAGTGGTACGCCCGCTGGGTTACGACTGGAAGATAGGTATTGCCATTGTAAGTTCATTTGCTGCCCGTGAGGTTTTTGTGGGGACGCTTGCCACGATTTACAGCGTGGGAAGTGATGAGGAAGAAACTATTAAAAACCGAATGGCGGGAGAAATTAATCCCATTCTGGGCGGACCGCTTTTCAACCTGGCCAGCGGAATTTCATTACTGCTGTTTTATGCTTTTGCCATGCAGTGTATGAGTACGCTGGCGATCGTAAAACGTGAAACCAATACCTGGAAATGGCCGGTGCTTCAGCTTGTAATTATGAGTGGTTTTGCTTATGTTGTAGCTTTAGTGGCTTACCAGTTATTGATTTAGTTTCACTTCAGCGAAAAGTGCTAATAGAAAAAGAAAAATGTTATGATTCAAAATAGTTTAGTAATTCTGATCTTTCTAATCGCCCTGGGCTATTTAGTAACTAAATACGTCTGGAAACCGGCATTTTTAGGCGGAAAGTCAAAAGATAAATCCTGCGGAAGCGATAATTGCGGGTGTCACTAACATCCTTAAAACTATAATTTTAACCGTCTAAATACACATCTTTTGTACAAGTGAAAAATTTTCCTATTTTTACGGAAAATTAAATCGTTTGCAAGCAAAATTATTCGCCTTACTTCTATTGCTAGGTTTTGGTTTACAGAGCTTTGAGGCAACCGCCCAGGTAGGTATAGGTACCACAACCCCAGATGACGGCAGCGCCCTGCAGGTAGATAGTAAAGTAGGAGCTCTTGTTCCTCCGCGAATGACAGATGCTGAAATGCTGGCAATCCCATCTCCTTTAGACGGCTCTATTGTCTATAACAACACTACTTCATCTTTATACCTCTATTCTTCGGGAGAGTGGAATGATCTTACACGACCTGATTTACCATCGGCAGTATTGAGAAAGGAGTATGAGGAGACCTCAACAAATGGCATCGTAAATACAGATAATAATCAATATTCTAATTTTCCTCTGGATCAATCTGACGTGACCTTTATTGACAATTCCTATTTTCGGGTCGTCAGCAATGGCACTATAAGGATTCTAGAAAAAGGAAATTATATGATTTCCTCTGGTTTTGCAGTTAATAATCTCCCCGCAGGAAACAAAAAGTTTATTATTGGCGTCTATCGCAATAATACACTTATTGGATATCTGGTGCGCGGAAATGTCAATTTTCCATCAGGCCCCAACGAATGGGGAACCAGCGGAGTACTCGTTTTTTCCTTAAATACCAACGATGATCTTAGTCTCCGATATGTTTTAAATAATGGAGGAGTTAAGTTGAATGCCCGTTTTTTTAATATCGGAATCGTAAAATTATAATGTCTGTAAGCTTCAAAATCTGTTCTGCTTTTTACATACTTCTGGTTGGAAGTTTTGGCATTTATGGTCAGGATGAAAATGCTACAAAAGGGGTAGGTATAGGCACTACCAATCTTGCGCCCGGTTCTGCACTGCAGATTGAAAGTACAACCGGCGGAATGGTGCAGCCCAGAATGACCACGGCAGAAATGAACGCTATCCCCACGCCTTTAGACGGTGCCTTTGTTTTTAACACTACCGAAAATAACTGGTTTATCCGTAAAGACGGTATTTGGCAAAGTTTTGTACGAATTGAAACTCCTTCAGTAATTTTAAACAGGGGGAGTACCAGTAATGCATTTGTCATCACCAACACCAATACCATTACTCCTTTTCCTCTCAATCAAAACCATGCTCTGTCAACAAATGAGCAATTTTATACGCTTTCAGAGAACAATGGAGAAATCGAAATTTTAAGAAGCGGTACCTATTTAATTTCAGCCGGTTATTCAACCACAAATCTTCCTTCAGGTAGTATAAGTTATCGCCTCGAGGTATCGGTAAATGATACTAATACCTCTATCATTACCAACGGCGAAGTAAATCTACCTGGTTCTGATTACTGGGGAACCAGCGGTAACATCCTGCTTATTTTGAATGCCGGAGACACAATAAGTCTGGGCTATATTATGAAAGGCTCAACATCAAGCACAAAAACAGCCGCTTTCTTTAATATTGGGATTTCTAAGCTTTAGGAAAACCGGTTTATAGGCTACATTTCATTAGGTTTCCAAATCATATTAATCACATAATCTTCCTGAGGGGTTTTACCAAATGAAGCTTTAGGATAGGGCACTACAGAATGGGCCTTAAGTTGGTTTAATTCGGTTTTGAAAAGCAAGCGATCATCTGCAACATCCTTACCACCTCCTAAAATTAGTTTTTTAGTTTCCAGAAATTTCCCGTTTTTATAAACTTCATAATTCAAAACCACATTCCCGGCCCAGATGCACGTCACATTTGTGGGGCAGCGGGAATCGATCACCTTTACAATTTTAATTCCAATATCTCCGAAGCTTGTAAGCTTTCCGTAAGGCACCTTAACCACAATCTGCGGCACTTCTACCGGTTGGCGGATTTGCGCACTGTCTTTCACGTTAATTTGACCCTGTGCTACAGATAACGGCGCAAGCAGGATAAGAAATAAATACATCACCAGGTTTCGCATAGGTAAGGCTTTTAGTTTAAAGACGTTACAAAAGTGATCCCGTTGCATTAGCCCAAACCTACATCGAGTGTCATCATCAGGATAAAGCCTCCTATGAAACCCAGGGTAGCAATATCGGTATTTTTACCCTGTTGCGACTCGGGTACCACCTCCTCTACCACCACAAAAATCATCGCACCGGCAGCAAAAGCCAATGCATAGGGCAATATAGGCTGAAAAGTCATCACCGCATAAGCTCCTAAAACCGCTGCCAAAGGTTCGACAATTGCTGAAAGCTGACCGTAATTAAAACTTTTTAACCGGCTAAAACCTTGTCGGCGTAAAGGCATGGCGACCGCAAATCCTTCCGGAAAATTCTGAAGGCCGATCCCGATGGCAAGTGCCACCGCACCCCCTATGGTCGCACCGTCAAAACCGGCTGCCACCCCGCCAAACAGCACGCCTACAGCCAGACCTTCCGGTATATTATGCAGCGTGATTGCCAGTGTAAGCAAAACCGATTTATGCCAGGGACTGCGTACCCCTTCCTTATCCTCTTCCTTAAAATTAACATGTAAATGCGGCAAAACTTTATCCAGCCCAAACAAGAAGGCTGCTCCCAACGCAAAACCTACAGCCGCAGGGATTACCTTCACAAAGCCCTCTCCCGGACTCATCTCAATACCCGGAGCCAGCAAACTCCAAAAGCTGGCTGCCACCATTACACCGCCTGCAAACCCCAGCATCGCATCAAATACCTTTCGGTTCATTCCTTTGAAGAAAAAAACCAGTGACGCGCCCAGAGCAGTTACTCCCCAGGTAAAAAGCGTTGCCAAAAATGCACCCTGCACAGCGCTGAGAGATTCAAAATAATCGATTATATCATTCATCATAATTCAAAATTCATGTTCAAAAAGCCTAAAGCCTTACGTAAATATTTTCGGTAGCAATTTGTGAAAGCAGGAGTTCGCGGTCGTCAATTTTAACGGTCATACTTTTATCAAATTCCTGAATGTATAGTACTTCTATCGCAGTCCCGAGACGTATGTTTTGTTGATCTAAAAACTGAAGAAATGACGAAGAGGTGTCATCAACACCCACGCAGGTGCCGGTTTCGCCCGGTATAAGTTGGGACATTTGCTTTTTTTCAACTTTAACCACATTACCCTGCTCGTCTGGTATGGGATCGCCGTGCGGATCATTTTTAGGATACCCCAGAAACCGATCGAGCTCTCTGATGAGTTTGTCAGATTTTATATGTTCTAACTGCTCAGCTACATCGTGTATTTCATCCCAGCTAAAATCGAGCTTTTGTGCCAGAAAAGTTTCCCAAAGGCGGTGTTTGCGAATGATCTTAAGCGCAACCTGCTCCCCCATTTTATTCAGCAAAACTCCCTGATAGGGTTGATAGAGTACCAAATCCTTATCGGCTAGTTTCTTAACCATTTCGGTTACAGACGCCGGTTTTGAATCTAAATACTGAGCAAGAATAGTAGTACTAACCCCTTTGGGACTGTCTTTTTGGAGGGAATAAATCGATTTTAAATAGTTTTCTTCAGAAAAAGTCATCTTTATTTTTAAATGTTCCACAATAATAAGAAAATTATATCAAATATATTTTTTAGGTTTGCCTAAACTTTATTTTAAATACACCGATGTCTATTACGTATTACGTTATATTAACTCTTTTTCTTTCTGTAAATGTGATGTTTTCACAAGAACATATAAGTCTTACCGGCTCCATAACTGACGGGACTAATCCCATCCCTTATGCTACAATTCTCATTGAAGGTACCACGCAAGGTGTCGCCGCAGATGAAGCTGGTTTATTTGAAATCAATCTGGCAGCTGTAGAGACGACCTTAATTATCAAAGCCGTTGGATTTAAAACGCAACGAAAAACCATTCAGCCTACAGATTTTATAAATAGAACATTGATTTTTACACTTGAGGAAGATCTTTTGGGTCTCGAAGAAGTTGTAGTGAGTGCTACACGCAACCGCATCAGCAAAAAACAGGCTCCGGTAATCGTTAAAGTTCTTAGTCCGAAATTATTCAAAGCGACACAATCCATTTCACTCGCCGATGGTTTAAATTATCAACCCGGAGTGCGCGTGGAAACCAATTGTCAAAACTGCGGCTTTACGCAAGTGCGCCTCAATGGGCTTGAAGGGCAGTATACTCAAATCTTAGTCAACAGCAGGCCCGTATTCAGCGCACTCAACAGCGTTTACGGCCTTGAACAAATACCGGTAAGTATTATAGATCGTGTAGAGGTTGTACGCAGCGGGGGTTCGGCACTTTTCGGTTCTAATGCTATTGCAGGAACCGTAAATGTCATTACCAAAGAACCCGTAAATAATTCGTGGGAAATCAACGGCAACCTCAGTCTTATTGATGGCAAGACCGCAGACCGTATGCTTAATATGAACACCTCTCTAGTAAGTGAAAATCTTTCAACAGGCATTACACTTTATGGAATATACCGCAACCGGGATGCCTTTGATGCCAATGACGACGGCTTTAGTGAAATAACAAAACTCACCAATAATTCATTTGGCACCAAAGCTTTTTTTCGCCCAAATGACAATAGCAAAATAGGTTTAGACTTTACCGCGATTAAAGAATACCGCCGCGGAGGAGATCGCATTAATCTTGCTCCTCAATTTACTGATATTACCGAAGAGCTGGACCACAATACTCTATTTGCCGGAACAGATTATGAACTGTATAATGATGACCGTACCAATAACCTTTCAGTATATGCCTCTGTGCAACATACAGACCGCAAGAGTTATTACGGTGGTCTGGGTGGCGGACGCACGGCTACAGACTCTATTACCGCTACTAACGCCTTTGGGAATACCACAGACCTTTCTTTGGTTTCAGGAGCAAAATTTAGCCATACTTTCAAAAACAAAGATGTTTTAACGAGCGGTCTGGAATACCAATTAAATGATACGAAAGACGTCATTGCGGGTTATAACCGCGTTGTTGACCAACAGGTGAATAGTCTTGGGTTTTACAGTCAATACGAATGGAAACCTTTTCAGGCATTTACCGCTCTTTTAGGAGCACGACTTGATCATATTGTAGTAAATGGATATTATAGCATTCAGGATATTGAGCGTACTGCACAAGTCTCCGAGACGGTATTAAGTCCGCGCATTACAATGCTTTACGATATAACAAAGGACTTGCAATTTAGAGGGGGCTATGCACGTGGTTTTAGGGCGCCACAAGCCTTCAATGAAGATTTACACATCAGCTCGGTAGGCGGTGAGCAGCGCTTTGCAATTTTAAGTGAAGGACTTGAAAGCGAATTCTCGAATGCCTATACTGCTTCGTTAAATTTCAGTAAAGATTTTAATAAAACCCAGACTGCCCTGCTCGTTGAAGGTTTTTATACCACACTTCAAAACCCGTTCATCTTAATAAGTACAGGAGCATCTTTACCCAATGGTGCCATTCTTGAAGAATCGCGCAATGGAAGTGGGGCTTACGTTGCCGGCACCAATGTAGAGCTAACGGTATCTCCCAGCCAGGACCTGTATTTTCAGGCCGGAATGACCTATCAAAAGTCTATTTATAAAGAAGATCAGGTATTGTTTGAAAGTGACGGCACTATTGCCGGAGAAAGGGATGTCATCATTTCCGAATTTACGCGATCACCCAATTTGTATGGTTTTTTTAACGGCAACTGGGTAATTAATGAGGCATTTGAAGTAGACCTTTCTGCAAGCTATACCGGTAGGATGATTGCCCCTCACGTCGTAAGCAGCAGCGGTTTTATCGCACTGGAAAAGACTCCGGATTTTATTGATGTTACACCTAAAATAACGCATCATCTTGATCTAAAAGACAGATTTCACATCGAGATAAGTGCGGGGGTTCAAAATGTGTTTAACAGCTATCAGAATGATTTTGATCGCGGGCCGCTTCGGGATTCCGATTATGTATATGGCCCTAACAGACCGCGTACGTTTTTCTTCGGAATTCGCTTCGGCGACTTCTAAGTGCGGGCCGCACAGGCAAAATGGATTATTATGAAAAAAATGCTACTGTTTCTATTTCTCTCTTGCGGAAGCCTTATTGCTCAAAAGAGTGATCAGCAAATCATTTGGTTAAGCTGGGAAAAGCTTGACAGCGCTTT
>CAYNMH010000036.1:10765-18063 GCA_964398145.1 uncultured Flavimarina sp.
AATTAGTGCATTGTTTGGTGGCATTTTTAGTCCTAGCTTTAACGACCTATGCAAAAGGCCTCTTCACATTACGATTACATCATTCTGGGAGCCGGGCTGGCAGGTCTTATGCTTGCTAAATCATTAGTTAGTGATCCTTACTTTCAAGACAAAAGAATCTTACTGCTTGACAAGGACAAAAAAAATACGAATGACCGTACCTGGTGTTTTTGGAGTACAAGCACTACGGGCTGGGATGCGATTATTTCTAAAAAATGGAAGCGTATTTTATTTAAATCAAAAGCTTTTGAAGCTGAAATTCCGCTGAAAAGTTATGGTTACCATAAAATAGAGGGGATTGATTTTTATAAATCGGTTTTTGAAATCCTTCGGGCTTCTACGCAGGTAACCTTTAAAACCGAAGCTTTTCAAACACTTACCGAATCGCAGGAACTTGTTGAAGTTACCAGCTCAGCATCTGTATATACTGCAAATAAAGTCTTCACGAGTATTCTTCCGCCGGAACGGCTTAAAAACCAAAATAAATTTCCCGTGCTGCAACAACATTTTATAGGCTGGGAAGTGCGCACGCAAGAGCCATTTTTTAATCCGGAAGTCGCCACTTTTATGGATTTCAGTATTGACCAGCGCAAAAACACCCGCTTTATGTATGTACTGCCTACCGCCCCTAATCAAGCGCTGGTAGAATACACGCTTTTTTCAGAAAAATTACTGCCCGAGTCAGAATACGAAACTGCGATAGAAGATTATATGGAAGCCCTGGGTGCCTCGCAATACGAACTGCTTGCAACCGAAAAAGGCAGCATCCCAATGACAGCCTATCCTTTTGAAAAACACAATACCCGACGGGTGATGCATATAGGTACGGCTGGCGGCTGGACACGCGGTAGCACCGGTTACACCTTTACCTACACGCTCAAACGAACCGCAGAACTGGTGGCATTTTTAAAGAAGGAAACCAACCTCAACACCTTTAAAATCGCCGACCGCTATCGCTGGTACGACAAGCTCCTGCTCGATGTCTTATACCGCAAAAACGAACTGGGCGCTTCACTTTTTACCCAAATGTTCAAAAAAAATGAAATTTCAAAAATCTTCCGGTTTCTGGATGGAACGAGCAGCCTTAAAGAAGATATCCAAATAATATGGAGCCTTCCTAAAAAAGAGTTTATCAGGTCGTTTTTTAGATTGAAGTAAACTTAAGAAACCTCATAGGTTTTGGAAACGGATGAGGGTCATCTCGCGCTCAAACACTATTCCTGTATCAGTTCAAAAGCGCCTTTTGTCAGGTATTGCCAGTCTTTATTCAATTCGTTAGTATTAAGGATTTCGGTATGTCCATCGGCGGTTTTGCCGGGTTTGATTTCAACCCGGTCAAACAGATAGCTTCCGCCTTTTTGCTCCTTGAGTTGCAATGCATAATAGCTTTCGCCTAAATTAACCACAGCTTCGGCAGGTAAAGCCGGGGCACTGCGTTCTCCCGTTTCTATCTGCGCCTCAATAAACATACCCACGGCAAAATTTGGGGTGCCCCGCTCGTTGTCCAGGTGCCCGTGCACGGTAACGGTACGGGTTTTCGGATTAAGCGAATTGCCTATTAGGTGCACACTCCCATCATAATATTCAGGAGAAGACTCCGGAATTTTAAACCGAATGGGTTGTTCTTTTTTAACCTTCAGCATATCCTTTTCAAAAACCGAAAGCTCCAGATGAATGTGATCGATATCTACAAGTTCCATAATGGGGTCTGCTGGCGATACATAACTGCCTTTGCTTACAAAAGTCTCAGCAATCGTTCCTGTAATCGGCGCATAAATAGATACCTGGCTGGTATAATTTCCATTTAAAACTGCGCTGGTGTTTATGTTGAGCATTTGTAATTTTTTCTTTAATCCATTATAGGTTGCCACACTGCTTTTATATTCACTTTCTGCTTTTAAAAAGTTTTTCTTTGACGTGATATTTTCGGCAACTAAAGCCTGCTGGCGATCATATTCCGATTTTAGATATTCCAGCTGCTCTGCAAGCTCCTGAAATTGTTGTTGCAAAGCAACAAACTCCGGATTTTCAAGCGTGATCAGCACCTGCCCTTTCGTTACTGCATCGCCTATTAGTAACGGATTATCATTAATATACCCGCCCATAAAAGCAGTAATAACCGCGCGATTTTCAGGCGGGACATCAATCATTCCGCTGGCTTCCACCCAGTCTGGAAACACAGCTTCTGTGAGGGTGCCCAGCTCCAGACCGGCATTTTTAAATTGTGCCTGGGTCACCGTCACATCTGCGGTGGAGGTTTCAGTATGATCGGCTGTATCTGCTTTATTTCCGCAAGCGGAAAAAACAGCTATCAAAAGGATTACCTGGATTTTTAACAATGCATTTTTCATGGAAATACGTTTATATGGTGCCTTAAAGGCTTTTTATAGAATAAGATAGTTGAGTTGAATGACCGCCATATTGTACTGGTTGAGGCTTTCCAGATAGGCGATCTTGATATCGTAGGCCTGTTGCAGGGTTTGTATGTATTCAAAAAAGTTGATCTCCCCGTTTTTATAACTGGAAATCGCGGTTTTCTCAAGCTCTTCTGCAAGACTCAGGCCTTCATTTTCGTAATACAGCAAACTTTCGGCATACTTATTAAGCTGACTTCTAAGTTCATTCTGACGGGCCTGCAACCTGATTTTATAATTCAAAGCCTCCTGCTCTGCGGCTTCTGCGGCAATTTTAGCCGTCTTAATCTGGCTGCTCGCTCCGGTAAAGAATAATGGAATTTTGACCCCAAACTGATACCCGATCAGGTTTTTATTAAGTCCATCGTTAGAGCCCTGGAAGTAATTTAGCGTTAGATCGGGCAACAATTGCTGGCTGCTAAATTTTTGCTGCGCCCGGGCCAGATCAATACGCGAATCATAGACCGCATTTGCGGTGCGCACCGCCGATTGATTCCCGGCCGGCACCAACCGTTCCAGCGGCTGTACCCTAAGCTCAAGGCTGTCTGCCTGTACAAGTTGGGTTAAATGCAGGTGTGCCGCTCTTACTTCTTCCTGCATTTGCTTCAGGCGGGTTTCGATTTCTTTTTGTTTGGCCTGCGCCGAAATTTTCTCAAGGTAATTGCTTTCGCCCAACTCAAAACGACGTTTGGCGGCATAGGCAAAATTCTGATAAATACTGTCCAGACTCTGGTACACCCGAAGCTTTTCAGACACAAACTGAAGTGTGTAGTACGCCTGTGAAAGTTGCTGCTCCAGTTCAAGCCTGGCCAGTTCGGCGCGGGTTGAAGCCAGGCGATAATTGGCTTTATTTACATTTGCCTGTGCAAAATAAACCGTAGGGAATAAAAACGTTTGACTCACACCAAACACCTCAATGGGACGGTTGTTTGTAGCCAAATTGTTTTCGTCAAAATGATAATAAATTTCAGTCTTATCAAAAGTAAAAGCCGTGCCAATAGCTGCATCTGCCTCATCGCTCCGTAAATTTGCAGCTCTTAACCCCGCGTTGTTTTCGTAAGCCAGATCGCGCACCTGCTCAAAACTGCTCAGCTCCTGTGCTTGTATAAAACCACCGGATAAAACAAAAAGCATCAAAAGCATGATTCCTTTGTTGTTATTTTGGGAATCCTTTTTAGGAATTCGCTTTTTATCAAACCACGACACCAAAACCGGCAAAACTACCAGCGTGAGTAATGTGGCAGAGATGAGACCGCCTATGACCACAGTGGCCAGCGGGCGCTGCACTTCAGCACCGGCGTTTGTAGAAACCGCCATTGGCAGAAAGCCAAGTGCCGCCGCGGTCGCCGTAAGCAGCACGGCTCGCAACCGGTCTGTAGCTCCCTGAATGATGAGCTCACGAAGGTTTGTAACCCCGTGTTTGCGCAGTTCTTTAAAATGTTCGAGCATCACGATTCCGTTAAGTACGGCGATCCCAAATAAGGCGATAAAGCCCACCCCGGCCGAAATACTAAATGGCATTCCCCGCAACCACAACAAGAAAATCCCTCCCACAGCAGCCAGGGGAATTGCACTAAAAATGAGGAGCGCTTCCTTAAGCGATTTAAAGGCGAAATAGAGCATAATAAAAATGAGTGCTAAAGCAATGGGAACGGCAATCTGTAACCGGGAGGTGGCGCTTTGCAGATTTTCAAACTGACCGCCATACGTGATGCTGTAACCCGGTGGCAGCTTGATGTTTTCAGAAACCAACCCGCGAATCTCTTCTACTACCGATTCCAGGTCGCGGTTACGCACGTTTACCCCCACCACAATACGGCGTTTGGTCTCGTCCCGTGAGATTTTCGCAGCGCCTTTAGTATATGCGATTTCAGCCAGCTCACTCAGGCGCACTTTTTCGCCCATAGGTGTATCTACATATAAGTTACGCAGGTTGTCTATATCCTGTCGCTGGCCTTGTTCGAGCCGTACTACGAGGTCAAATCGCTTCTCTCCTTCAAAAATGCTCCCTAGCGTCTGCCCGGCAAAACCCATTTTAACTAATTCATTGAGGTCTGCAATATTGAGCCCGTAACGCGCGATTTTAGCCCGATTGTAGTTGACGCTCATTTGGGGCAGACCGGTGATTTTTTCTACAGAAATATCTGCGGCACCATCTACATTCTGAATCAAATCCCTGATTTCATTTCCCTTTTTGTTAAGAATATCGAGATCTTCTCCAAAAACCTTAATCGCGATATCGGCCCTCACGCCGGTAATAAGTTCGTTAAAACGCATTTCAATGGGCTGTGTAAATTCAATTTCCATCCCGGGGATAATACTCAATGCTTCTTTAAAACGGGTAGCAAGCTCGTCTTTTGAATCGGCAGACACCCACTCACTCTTATCTTCAAGCGTGATGATGACATCGCTGTCTTCCATAGACATGGGGTCTGTAGGCACCTCTGCGGCTCCGATACGGCTAACTACCTGCTTCACTTCAGGGAAGCTGTCGAGCAGGATTTTTTCAATCTGGGTGGTACGCGCAATGGTACCTTCAAGTGAAGTCCCGGTTTTCAGAATAGGCTGAATCACAAAATCGCCTTCATCCAGCTGGGGAACAAACTCCCCTCCCATCGTTGTAAACAAATATACCGCTACCGCAAAAAGTCCCAGCGAAAGACCCATTACCAATCTCCGGGCATCCAGCGCACGATGCAGCAGCCGCTCGTAGTGCCGTCTTAAAAAACGCATCAGACGAACCGAAATATTGCGATCAGATGGTTTTTCAGCCTTTAAAAACAGGGAAGAAACCACCGGTACGTAGGTAAAACACAGCAGCATAGCTCCTATTACGGCAAAGCCGAAAACAAGCGCCATAGGGATAAACATTTTCCCTTCTACCCCGCTTAGTGATAGGATGGGGATAAATACAATAAGAATGATCAATTGCCCGAAAACAGCCGAATTCATCATGGTTGAGGCTGCCTCTTCGGTAATCTGATCTTTAAGCTTTCGCGTTGCGGAAGCATCTAAATTCTGGAGCTTTTCCTGTTTTTGCGCCATTTGATAGGTCACAAATTCTACAATAATTACCGCGCCGTCTATGATGATCCCAAAATCAATCGCTCCCAGGCTTAGCAGGTTTGCATCTACATCAAAAATATGCATCAGCGAGATGGCAAACAGTAAGCACAGCGGGATCACCGAAGCTACCACCAGACCGCTACGCCAGTTACCTAAGAGCAGGATAACTACAAAAATCACGATTAAAAATCCCAAAATGAGATTCTCGGTAATAGTAAAGGTGGTTTTAGCGATAAGTTCGCTGCGATCCAGGAATGCATTGATGTAAACTCCTTCGGGCAGGGTAGTGCTTATTTCTTCGACCCGTTCTTTAACCGCATCGATGACCTGTTTAGAACTGGCATCCTTCAGCATCATAACCTGCCCCAACACCTTTTCGCCCTCGCCATTACCGGTTATGGCGCCAAACCGGGTCGCGTGGCCAAAGCCTACACTGGCGACATCTTTGATGTAAACAGGTATGCCGCTTCGGGTAGCCACCACACTGTTTTCAAGGTCCTCCAGTGAAGTGGCCAGGCCTTCCCCACGTATAAAATAGGCTTGATTTTCTTTCTCAATATACCCGCCACCCGCAATACTATTATTTTTCTCAAGAGCTGCAAAAACCTCAGCCGCAGTAATCTGCATAGCGTTGAGTTTTTGGGTGTTGAGCGCCACTTCATATTGTTTCAAATAACCACCCCAGGTATTGATCTCCACAACGCCGGGAATTCCTGAAAGCTGGCGTTTAACAATCCAGTCCTGAATGGTACGCAGGTCTGTGGGAGAATATTGATCTTCATAACCGGGTTTGACATCCAGAATGTATTGATAAATCTCACCCAGACCTGTGGTTATAGGTCCCATTTGAGGCGTACCAAAACCTTCAGGAATTTGTTCTGATGCTGATTTGATTTTTTCGGCTAAAAGCTGACGGGGTAAATAGGTTCCCATGTCGTCTTCAAAAACAACGGTAACTACCGAAAGTCCGAATTTAGAAACGGAGCGTATTTCTTTGACTCCCGGCAAATTAGCCATTTGAAGTTCTACCGGATAGGTGATGAATTGCTCCATATCTACCGTAGAGAGGTTTTGCGAAGTGGTAATAACCTGCACCTGGTTATTGGTAACATCAGGCACGGCACCTACAGATATTTTAGTAACCGAATAGAGTCCGTAGGCGATTAACGCGAAGGTGAACAGCAGGACAATTAACTTATTCCTGATGCTAAAATTTATTATAGCGGAAAGCATAGCAAAAAATAAAAACGTGAAAGCACAGGGTGTATAAAACCTTTTTTAGAGGTTCTAATCCCAATTTAAAGAATCAAAGAAGTGTTCTCTAAGCGTTTTTAGGGGGTTGGAAAATACCCGAAATACGGGTAAAATAGTAACTGTTGCGGTAAGCAAAATTAGAATCGGTCTGATCTACGGGAACGATTTTAGATTCTGTATGCTGAGCTTGCAAATCTAAAAAAACCAGAGCAGTATGCGCGCAAGAATGACTGTGGCCAAATGGAAGCTTATCATGGCCTTCGTGCTCCTGCTTATGTTCTTCTTTAAGCTCGCCGTAATGTTTTTCAATAAAGCTGAATAAATCGTCGCCAAAGGTTTCCTGATGGTATTCATAATGTATAACCAAATCAGGAATATGAAAAAGGTCTGCAAGGCTCACGCTAAAACTCTGCGCAAACAACAGAAGGGACATACTTGCAGTCAACACTTTTTGCATACTCCAAATTTAAGCAAGATTAGCATACGTGCTTCCGCTTTCCGGTATTTTAGAATTGAACTAAATAG
>CAYNMH010000036.1:18163-25868 GCA_964398145.1 uncultured Flavimarina sp.
AACAAGGCGTTCCTCGTACGTAAATTCTACCCGAAACCAGTAATCATCGCTAGCCAGATTGCGCCCGTTGTAGGTGCCGTCCCAGCCGGGACCATCCGGCTCAAGACTTTTGATGAGTTTCCCAAAGCGATTAAAGATGAAAATCTGTGCTTCCGAGTAGTCCTGAAGTGAACTGATGTTCCAGGTATCGTGAAAACCATCGCTGTTTGGTGTAAAGTATTTTGGAAAATCAATAACTACGACCTCGATCATGGCAGCACCGCAGGTGCCATTCACCCCGCGTACGGTCACGGTATGCACACCCGGCAAGACATTTTCAAAACGGGAATTTTCCTGGAAGAATCCATCATCCAGGCGGTATTCGTAGTCCGCGTAACCATCTAGAATGGATATTTCAATTACGGAAGTTTCAGCAAAAGGCTGACTTACTTCTGCATCGAGTACCGGGACAGCCGACTCAAAAACTTCGACTGTTGTAGGATTATAATTGCAGTTTGCACCCACTTCAGGATTTAATTTTTCAGTTGAAACCGTATAAATTCCTGCCACCGACGCAACAAAATCGGATCCCTGGCCAACTTCCTGACCGTTTAAAGACCAGCTTACTAAAAACTCAGAAGGATTGAGCCCCGACTCCAGTAAAACCGTGCTGAATACATCCCCGGTTGCTGCATCCCGGCAAACGGTACCACCGGTCACGGTAAAATCGAGTAGCGGATAAACGGTAACTTCAAATACATCTTCTGCAAAGCAATCGGGGTTATTTGCAGCTTCGGCATATTTATAGATCGTATAGGTACCCGGTGCGAGTTCATAATCTGCGGGATCAATTAGGTTTTGTTTATTTGGCCCAAAATAATAAGCCTGTACAAACTGATCCTGAAGTAAAACAGGAAGGGTATAACTGCCACATTGTTCCACATCAGACTCGGGAATCAGGATTGGAGTTTCAGATACGGTCACCGTAAAACTGCTTTCGTCTTCACAAAAGAAACGCGTCCCGTTGCGCGCATAAATAAAAATCTCCTGTGTTTGCGTAATCACATCACCCGCAGCAAGCTGTATGCCCTGGCCACCGCTTTCCGTAAAATAATTTCCGGTTTCCAAAGCCGGAAGCGTGTAACGATCACAGGCAGCTACCTCTTCAAAAACCGGTACGGTTACAGCAAGAATATTGATTTGAAATGTGTTTTCGGAATAACACTCCGGGAAATCCTCATACCCGTTGTAAATATAAATGGTGGTTGTTTCTGAAATAACGGTACCGGGTTCTATGCGGTTACCCTGCCCCTGCGGTTCTGTAAAGTAGGTGCCGTCCATCAAATCGGGCAACACATAGGGTTCACAGGCATATACAAAAGTCAAATTATCAATGGGTAATGCAGGGCGCACTTCAATCTCAAAACTGGTCTCGTCTGAGCAGCCGTTAACTTCGTTATTGATATAAAGTGTAAGGCTCTCACTGATTGGTGTACCGGCAGCATATTGTGTTCCCTGACGATTGGGCTGGTCAAAATATTCCCCATTGTTAAGCACCGGCAGCTCATAAAAATCGCCTTCACAAAGCAACTGATCACTTAGTGAATCTACCGGGGGGATTGCCACGACGGTGACCTCAAATGAATAATCAACCGTACAATTAGCTCCGGAATTAGTCGCTACGTAATAATATACCTGTTGTGAAGTGGTTAACGTAGTTCCCTGAGCCAGGGCGTTGCCCCCACCGTTAGGCTGTGTAAAAAACCCGCCCTCTTCCACAGTAGGAAGAGTATAACTCCCGCATCGGGTTATATCTGGAAAATCAGGCACAATAAAAATGCGCCAGGCATATTCATTTGTACAGCGGTTATCATCACTGAAGATATAAATGGTTTGCGTGGTATCAATTACATCTCCGGCATTTAGTGGGCTTCCTGCACCATTAGATTCGGTAAAATAATTACCATTTGTAAGTGCGGGGAGTGTAAAATCGTTACAGGCAATTACATCCTGGGGCTCATCTACAGGCGGCAAGGGATAGACTGTAATATCAATAGCATCATCGCGGCATACACTGCCATTCTCTGCGAAATAAAAATAGATGGTTTGGGAGGTAGTGAGATCCGTTCCCGCATTCAGGCGAGTGCCACTTCCGTTAGGTCCGCCCGGCTGGGTATAAAAATTACCCGCCGGAGTAGTAGGGATTTCAAATGCCCCGCAGGCCTCCCGCTCACTCAGTTCATAATCGGTAATTATAGTAACACTAAAAACCGACTGGCTGCTGCAACCGTTAGCATCCGGGCCGTTATAGATGAAAATATCCGAGTCTTCACTAATGATATCGCCGGGATTGAGACGAATCCCGGTGGCATTTGCTCCCGTGTAGTATTGTCCAAAATTGAGCGTAGGCAACTCGTACGCAGTGCAGGTAAACACATCACTCAGGCTGTCTACCGGCGGCGGATTATTAATCCTGATTTGGAAAGGTACCGTTTCAAAACAGGATTGATCGGTTATGTAAGACACCCGAGCCCAAAGGTTTTGGATCTGGGTTCCTGCCAGCAAACTATAAGGAGATGCTACAGCATCCTGTGCAGCCTGAGCATCAGCCAGACTTTCATAATAGGTAATACTGAAGTTACCCGGATTCTGCCCGTTTAGAATGCGGTTATTGATTTGTGTAAGATTAAAAGAGGTATCGGCAGTGCCGGAAGCACAGCGTTCCAGCGGTTGGGGCTGGGTAACCTGTATTTCAGGAAACACGGTAAGCCTGAAATCGTAAACGGCGTCACATAAATTACCGGTACTGCCATTGCGTAAGCGTATGTAAATGGTTTGATTACCCGTGCTTTGATAGCTTGTAATTTCGCTTTGCGGAATAGCCTGCCCGGCATTTAAAGCAGCCTGAGAAGCATAGTACACGACTTCAAACTGATTATTTTGCAATCCCAGGCTGGAAGCATTGTTTTGGGTCAAATCAAAAGATGCAGGTTGCCCGCCGTTGTAACAGGCCTCAAGATCCTGCGGTTCCTGAACCGATAATTCATTGACCACTACTTCATCTGTAAGTACGCAGCCGTTGTTACTTACCCGTACAGTATACGTACCACTCCGGTTTACTGTGATGCTATTTCCGGTTTGACCAGTAATACCTGTTCCGTTATACAGCCAGCTGTGCTGATAAACGGAAGCATCCAGATCGGTCGTTAAAGTCGCAGCATCACCGCTGCAGAGTGTGAAATCAGATCCCAGATCAACACTGGTATTAAAACTTCCTCCCTGTAAAAAAATAGCCGAGTCAAAATCCTGATCGTTAGCGTCTGCAATGGCTATGCGAATGCGATACGAATTGCCGGTCGTCAAAGCTGAGGAAGCACTCAAAACCTGGGTATAACCCCGCATATTAATGGTGGACTGCGGGTTGGTTACTTCATACGAACTGAATAAATCTGCATTAACTCCATTACAAGCGGGGTTGTTGGACTGATCTCTGACGTTTCGCACCGCAACCGGTTCTCCCGCCGGAGTTACTGCCAGGTTTTGAGACTGCCCGTTAGAAAGATCTGTAAGCACGATGGCGACAACGTCCTGAGAAGAGCATTGCCATTCGCCATACTCATTAGAGGCGAAGATAAAGTTGAAATTAAAATTGCTGGCAAGGGGTACAAAATCAAATTCTAAAAAACTGGTTTCCAGAACCGCGCCGGTATTACCCGATGCTGCATTTAAATCCTGAAGATAGGGATCACCATTAGAATTGAGACTGCTGCTCAGCTGGGCTGTATTGCCCGTGTAAGGACCGGCACTCAGGGTGGCGATACCCGTTCTCAAAATCACTCCGTCTGCCAGGGGGAAGGCTCCGCCGTTATTATTAAAATATCCCGCAGCCTGTGTTGAAGAGATCGAAACATTTGAAATCTCTGCACACGAGTCGTCAAAGAGAATATTCACAAGATCTTCGGCAGGTCTGGGATTGCTAACCGTGACCGTCTGTGCTTTTGTTAAAAAACAGGAGAAGAGAAAGACGCTACAAAGTATAAATCTTTGAAACATAGCAAGAAGAGGGCTCAGATAAGGGTTAAATTTAGCATGCTAACGCCAGAATTTTGTATTTAGTACCTCGTTTTAATAGATGAAATACAAAAATCTTAGTTAAAAGTAAATGAAAACCGCGTAAGTAAGCTTCTAAATATCAGGCAATTTCAAAAAACGTTTCGCGCAAACGATTGAGCGCTTCGATTATCAAAGGTATTTCTCTGAACTTCGTTGAACAGGCACCTTCGGAGCAGATTAAATACCGCGCTCCTTCTGAATAGTTTCATAAGCGTTTTGGACATTGCGGAATTTCTCTTCAGCACCCGCTCGGTAAGCCTCATCCATATGTTGCAGCTTATCTGGATGGTATTTTTTGGCCATCTCCCTGTAGGCTTTTTTGACTTCAGCATCAGTGGCCGATTTATCGATTTCCAAAATCTTATAAGCGCTGTCTGAGTCTTTGAAGAACATGGCTTTTAGCCCTTCAAATTCATTTCGACTCAACCCTAAATATCCCGCGATTTCTGAAATTTTATTAACTTCAGAATTAGAAACCGTACCATCTGCCTGGGCGATACCAAAAAGAAAATGAACGATTTGCAGACGCACTTCCCTACGGGTACGCTGAGTTAAATAGGCACAAATACGTTGTGCATTAATTTCCCGTTTTTTTACAACCTCATTGAAGGTTCTGAAAGTGGCATTGGCACGTTCTTTCCCATAGGCCTGTACAAAATACTGGCGCACATAATCCATTTCACGCTGGCTCACCTGGCCGTCTGCTTTGATCACTATGGAGCAAAGCGAAAGCAAATTAAGCTCAAAATCACCCGGAGTTACGGTAGTTCGTTGTCCGCTAAAGGGGCTTCGGGTTTGGGAAGAGGCTGATTTTCGACTATCAAACAATAAATTATCTATAAGCATGCCTATAACATAACCTGCAATTCCTCCCATCCAGCCGCGGAAGACCAGGCCAATTATGGCTCCTATCCATCGTATCATGTATTCTTTTTTTGCCGGTAAGAAACTTAATTACCGGGATTCTAAAATGCCTTGCAAAAATAAAGCCTTTGCCAGAGGTAAGTCTGTGAATAGCCAAAAATGTTACTGTTATCCACTGCGCAAAGGATAAAGGTCCTGTTGAGCTCGCTTGTCAGGTTGCTGAGTAATTTGCCTTTTCTGGTAAATTATAACAGGGTAAACAGCCACGGCCGAAAACCTGTCCAGGGGTAAAGGCAAGCCTCACTTTGGCCTACGGCAAAGATGTGCTCTAATAAAAAACACCCTCCCGGCGTAGGGTTTGACTCAACTGCCCGACTATTATTTTATATCTTTGTAAACCAAAATAAAAATAAAACTTATGTATCCTGCAGAATTAGTAAAACCAATGCGTGAAGACCTAACCTCAGTAGGTTTCACAGAACTACATACAACGGAAGATGTACAGGCAGCTATGAAAAAAGAAGGTACAACCCTTGTGGTTGTCAATTCAGTTTGTGGTTGTGCTGCCGCTAATGCCCGGCCTGGTGCCCGAATGGCTTTGCAAAACGCGAAAACTCCAGATAACCTGTTTACCGTTTTTGCCGGTGTAGATCGTGAAGCTACCGAGCTGGCCCGTAATTTTATGGTTCCATTTCCTCCGTCTTCTCCTTCTATGGCTTTGTTTAAAGACGGCGAACTCGTCCATATGCTGGAGCGTCATCACATAGAGGGTCGTCCTGCAGAGCTTATCGCAGACAATCTTATTGATGCCTTTAATGAATATTGCTAGGGTTTAACCCCATGTTGAAAAATCCCTGTTTTTAATCAGGGATTTTTTTTTGAAACCAGGTATCCTAAGTTACCTTGCATACCCAGTTGAGCACGTACTTTTGAAGTTTTAAAACAGATAGATTATGCCCGGTAAAAAACCGCTTTTACACCGCTTTCACGCCTGGCGCTACAAGCATATTTCTAAGACAACATTCATTTACTTTTTAAGTGCGATAACCGGTCTTCTTGCAGGTCTGGGGGCTGTGCTTATCAAAAACATAACCCACATCATTCAAAACCTGCTTGAAGGCAAGCTGGTTGAAAACTACCGATACGGTTTCTATTTTTTGTTCCCTATTATAGGCCTGGCTATTACCATACTTATAGTCAAGTTTGTTATACGTAATCCCATGAGCCACGGGGTACCTGCTACTTTGCGGGCCATTTCCAAGCGTAAAGGTCTTTTACGCAATTATCAGGCGTATGCCTCGCTTATAACCGCTCCCATTACGGTTGGTTTTGGAGGATCTGTGGGACTGGAAAGCCCCACAGTAGTAACCGGTGCGGGGATGAGTTCCTATCTCTCCCGTATTTTTCATATGGACCAGGCCCATCGTACACTTTTGCTGGGCTGTGCCGCCGCTGGAGCCATGTCGTGCATTTTTAAAGCACCCATCGCGGCCATCATTTTTGCTGTGGAAGTTTTTAGCCTCGATCTTACGCTGCTATCGCTTATGCCGCTATTGCTGGCTTCACTTTCAGCGATATTAACCTCCTATTTCTTTTTTGGGTCTGATACCATTTTGCCTTTTACCCTTAAGGATGCTTTCAGCATAGAAGATTTTCCGTACTATATTATACTGGGTATCGTTTCCGGGCTGGTTTCGGTCTATTTCAGTAAGGCTTATTTTCAAACTCAAAAACTGTTTTCCCGATGGCAAACTGCCACTACCCGGCTTATTCTGGCAGGGGCAAGTCTGGGAGTATTGCTCTATTTTATTCCGCCCCTATATGGTGAGGGTTTTGATATGATTAACCGTTTGCTGGACGGCAAAGCCATATCCGCTTTGGGTTCTACTTTTTTTAATGATTATCTGGATAACATCTGGGTGGTAGTTGCTTTACTGGCGGGGCTCGTATTTTTTAAGGTGATTGCTGCAGCCATAACTTTTGCCGGTGGAGGTATAGGTGGAATTTTTGCTCCCGTGTTGTTTATGGGTAGCGTGATGGGCAACTGCCTTGCCAAAATTGTAAACAACCTGGGCATACAGGGCATTCACGTTTCGGAAAGTAATTTTACGCTCGTTGGGATGACCGGTTTGCTGGCCGGCGTGTTGCACGCTCCGCTCACGGCCATCTTCCTCATCGCCGAAATTACCGGAGGTTACGGGCTTTTTATTCCGCTTATGACTACAGCCGCAATTGCCTACGGGATCAACAAATACTTTCTCCCCCATTCGGTATATGGGATGGAACTTGGTCTTAGAGGTGAACTCATTACCCACGATAAAGACCAGGCCGTATTGACTTTGCTCAATGTGGAAAGCATTATCGAATCTAATTTTATACGCGTACGGCCTGAGATGACTTTGGGCGAAATGGTTAAAAATGCCGTCGCAAAATCTGCCCGAAACCTGTTCCCCGTGGTTAATGAAGATGACGAACTGGTAGGCGTAATCACGCTTGATGACATCCGGGAAATTATGTTTGACAGCACCTTGTATGAGACTACTGAAGTGCGCAGCCTGATGCACGCCGCGCCGGAATATATTTATCTGGAATCAGACTCGGCCAAAGCCGTAATGCGTAAATTTCAGGAAAGTGGTGCCTGGAATTTACCTGTGATCAAAAACGGGAAATACCACGGCTTTATCTCTAAATCGAAATTATTAACTGCTTACCGGCGTATGTTGGTGAGTTTTTCAAGGAAGTAGATTTT
>CAYNMH010000036.1:25968-30866 GCA_964398145.1 uncultured Flavimarina sp.
ACGCTCGGTTATGGCTTCTATTTGAGATACTATACCGGCGACACGGTCACAGGAGATCGTTTCCTGGGCCTCACCATTCTTGCGGTCGCATTTATCCTGATGCCTATGTTCTTATACCACCGCTGGAAAGACCGCAAGGTTAAAGATTATATGCTTGATAAAGATAACATTATGAAAATGAAAGAATATCAGGAGCAACAGGAGCGCCGCAAACCCAAAACGACCAAAAAAGAAAAAACCGGCGATGAATAATTGCCTGACAATGAGGGTTAATTTTATTTGAATGACGTTTTTAACCCAAAAATTCTGACAATCAGCAACTTTTAAAAATAAATTTACAATTATCTAACCTTAGTACCCTTTAAACATGTAGCTTTGTGTCAATATTAATTTTTACAATTTTATAATGAAAGGTACAGTTAAATTTTTCAATGAATCAAAAGGTTACGGATTCATTACTAACGATGACACAGGCAAAGACATCTTCGTACACGCTACCGGTCTTAACGGTGAAGTGCTAGAAGAAGGTGATCAGGTTGAGTACATCGAAGAAGAAGGAAGAAAAGGTATGGTAGCTGCGCAGGTTCGCGTACTACACGACTAAGATATATAAAAGTATATTTTTAAGATTCCAACCCTGCTTAGTTTAAGTAGGGTTTTTTATTGCTTTAAATTTAGGTTTTAGGCGTTGCCTGTTCCCTATCGGTCGCAGGCCAGGCTTTCCGTTTCAATTCCTCCGGCGCAAAAGGCGCCGTGCGGGATTTACACTGCAATCCTTAACGCGGATTAATGCCCGCATACCAGACGAGATTTTCGTACTTTTAAACTTATGAAAAACAGCCTCCATATCGCCGCCATACAAGCCCATCTTGCCTGGGAAAACCCTGCTGAAAACCGCTCCTATTTCGACCAGAAAATCAGCGAACTAAATCAGGAGTTAGACCTCATTGTCCTGCCCGAAATGTTTGCCACCGGCTTCAGTATGAGTCCGCAGAATCGTGCTGATACCGGTGAAATGCTGAGCTGGATGAAAGCCAAAGCTTCAGAAACCGGCGCTGCACTTGCGGGTAGTCTTATGGTTGAAGAAAACGGTAACTATTACAACCGCTTTTTCTTTGTTACACCAGAAGGAGACGTGACTTCCTACGACAAGCGACATACCTTTACGCTCGCGGGGGAACATAAAGTTTACAATAGCGGCAACAAGAAAGTCATCGTCAACTACAAAGGATGGAAGCTGCTCTTACAAATTTGCTACGATCTGAGGTTTCCGGCCTTTGCCCGCAATCTGGAAGATTATGATGCGCTTATTTATGTAGCCAACTGGCCTAAGAAACGCATTTTTGCCTGGGATACCCTGCTTAAAGCCCGCGCTATTGAAAATATGAGCTACTGCATTGGTGTAAATCGCGTGGGTCTGGACGGCAATGGCTACGAATATAACGGGTATAGCGGCATTTACGACAGCCTGGGAGCCACTTTAGCTTTCGCGGAAGCTAAAGAGCAAACCATTTACGCCACACTGACCAAAGCACATCTGGAAGAAACCCGCAACCAACTCAATTTTCTGGCAGACCGGGATCATTTCAGTATACATCTTTAGTTATTCGGGAGTCAGGAAAAAAGTTTCGTTTTGGGAAAAATTAGACCGTATATCGAGTAAATCGGGATAATAGATCACTTCTTCAGGTTGCTTTTGCTCTAAATAGTTACCACTATCAAAACGCCCGTTTTTATTGAGATCCACAATGATTCGGGCGTAATAGTTGCCGGGTTCGAGTCGGTCAAATTCAAAAACAGTAGTTCCTTCTTCACCTATTAGTTCACGCTTCACTTCACCCTTTTCGGTTACTAATTGTACGATATGTTTTACCGGTGCCGCATTTTGTAAAGTCAGGCTAAAGTCACCATAATCTGCATATTCTTTAGTACTTACTCTAAATCGCAGCGTGTCTGTTTGGGTTCCGTAGAAATCAGTAAGCGCTTCCGGTAACATCGTAATCTCATAATTCTCCAGTTCGGCTGTTTTGAAGTCCAGCTGCATTTGAAGCGTTTCGGGCAACAACTTTACTTTAAAATTTTCAACAAAAGTAGAGTCTTTTTTGCGTATGCTTACTTTTGAAGTATCTACTGCGACAAGCGGTACGGTGGAATTAAAGAACAACGGTTCCTCTAAAATCAGGGTGCTTGTCGCCTGCTTCACCTGCAACGAATCTTTCTTTAGACTACGACGCAAGCGCACATAACCGGTGTCTACCTGACGGGTTTTAAACTGAAAGATCAGCGAATCGGTTTCCACCTGGGGTTTATACCAGTATTGCAGCGAGTCTTGTGTGGAAATAGTGCTTATAAATTGCTCAAAACCTTCGGGCTTCTGACTGATAAGACTTATACCTATACTATCTGGATTACCGGTATAAGGGATAGCTATTCGCTGCGCCGAAGCCTGCTTGGGGCGACCTGCCTCTGGCTGCAATTCTTCATTAAATAATCGGAGCACATACACCGAGTCTGTAGGTACATCAATAAACCCGTCGTAAAACGCGACTTTATCTTTATCGGGCTGAAAGGTGTAATTGCTGGCATCGTCTTTTAACGCCGCCAGTTTATAGCGCCCTGCTTTGATATTGGTCAGTTCAAAAACCACACTGCTGTCTAATGTATTGGTCACATAACGCGGCACTTCTTTGTAGATCAGCGAATCAGTATATGTAGAATCTGCCTCATACAACATCACCGTCACATAATTATCCGGCTGATTGAGCAATGCATCGCGTATGACGCCGGTTACAGTTAGCGAATCAATATAATCCCCGGTAGAAAACACATATTTAAAAAACGAAAACGGATTGCCCTCATTATTGTCGACCACGCTTTCACCAAAATTGAAAACATAAGTCGTATTGGGCAGCAGTGTATCCTGAATTTCAATATCTATATACCGCGATGCGCCGCCCATTGGAGTGATGAGCGCTGGGGTTTTCATAGGTGGCGAGACAATCAGATTTTTAGTAAGATCTTTCAACTTGATGTACTCATCAAAATAAATACGGATCTCTTTACTATTAAAATTGGTCGTGTAGTTAGGCGGTTCGGCACGTACGAGAACCGGCGGCGTTTCATCTTTTGGCCCACCTGTTGGCGTTCCTTTTTTCGCACATTGCACCACCAGCAACAGCAAAAACAAAGCGATAAAAATCTGTGAGCCTTTTTTTAGCATAGCGGCAAAAATAGCAATTAATTTAATGCTTTACCTCTTTGCACAAACGCCTTAATTAATGTGCTATTGCCATCACGGCAACACTGAGCCGCATGCCCTCAATTTGATTAAGTGCCAAAGCGCAACCTTCCAGTGTTCCTCCGGTGGTAATAAGATCGTCAACGAGCAGGAGGTGCTTATGCTTCAATAGTTGTGCATCCTTGATTTCAAACGAATCGATTACTTCTGTACTTCGCAGACCGCGGTTGAAGAATACCTGGGTTTTAGTTGCTTTCTTTCGATACAGCACCGTATCGCAGTAGGGAATTTGCAGGGCTTTGGCTATGCCTTTACCAAAACCTTCGACCTGATTGTAGCCGCGTTCCTTTAGTCTTTTGGCGTGTAAAGGTACCGGAACCACAACATCTATACTTTTATAAACCTCTTCCCGGCTAAGCTCTTCCCCAAGCCATTCGCCTAAAAATGAACCGATTTGCTCCTGATTGCGGTATTTTAAATTGTGTATGAGCTGCTGCACCCGTGTTTTCTTGTCGAAAAACAATAAAGACGTGGCCAGTTCTAAACTTACCCTCCCGTACAATAATTTTTTAATAGGGTTAGACGTTGTATGATGCAGAAGGTTAACGGGCAAACTGTGGCGGCAGGTTGTACACAGCATATTTTCGCCGGGGGCAAGAAGCGCATCACAGGCATTACACTGGTCAGGATAAAAGAGTTTAAGCAAAGACCTCACTGCGCTTTTGATTAAATATTATAACTTTCGCACTAAGATATCAAAATAGGCTTAATGAGTACCACTCGCAATACCAATGCTTTAAAGATTCTTATTGGCATCCTGTTCTTACTTCTGCTGGGTTTGGGAGGCTACACCTACAAGTTCTATAACGAACTTACGGCTAACAAAACCGCAATTTCTGAAGAAAAAGCTCTGCTGCGCGATGAACTTAATGACCTGCTGCTCAATTACAACGCCGAATTAGAAACCAACAAAGTACTTACAGCCGAGCTCGAGGAAGCGCGAAACCGCATTCAAAATCTACTATTGCGCCTGGAAAGTGCCGAAAACTCCCAGGCAAGCCTTCAAAGTTACCGGCGTGAGTTAAGTGTATTACGGCAAGAACGGGATGAATTGCGGAAAAGAACGGATAGTCTTTTGCTTGAAAATGCACTTCTTGCCTCTCAAAAGTCGGATGTGGAAGCGGCTTTTGACCAGTCGGTAGTGCAACGCGATTCACTAGAACTTCAAAACAAAGCCCTTCAGGATGATCTCGCCAAGGGTACTCAGCTTAGCGTGAGCAGATTCAAAGCCCTTGGGGTAATCTTGCGCCGTAGTGGTAAAACCGTGCCTAATGATCGCGTCTCACGTATAGACAAACTGGAGATTTGTTACACCGTAAATGCCAATCCGCTTGCAAAACCGGGAATTCATGATTTTTACATCCAGGTGATTGACCCTCGAAATAATGTGATTGGAGAGCATGTTTCATTAGAATTTGGTGAAAATATCCTCATTTACAGCGCCTATCAGGAAATTAGCTACGCAAACGAAGAAATCAACTCCTGTGTTTACCTGAACCCTGCCCGAGAAGATTTTCTACCGGGTATCTACCGCATCAATCTGTTTGAAAATGACCGCTTATTGAGCAACAGCGTTCTGGAGCTGGAATAATCTGGTTTC
>CAYNMH010000037.1:0-30458 GCA_964398145.1 uncultured Flavimarina sp.
TCTGAATACTTCATAAATAAGTCGAATTTGTGTCAACTTATTTCAGGACGGGACATACTAAAGTTTAAAAGCTCTTCGTTACGAAGAGCTTTTTTTATGCCAAAAACTCAAACGAAAACGATATAGTTGAGTATCTTTGCCGAAAATTCAAAAACAACTTTATCCATCCCATGAGTTCCTTAAGTACTTACGAGAAAGAACTGGCTTTTCAAGCCGACCGCCGTCGCGCCACTGTCGAATTTATCAAAATCGTCAGCGATTTGTGGTACGATAAAAATATAGAGCTGGTAATTTTCAGAAATCAGTTACTCGACCGCAATGTGAGTGAAATACTCAATCTCCATGCCTATGCCGGTGCTTTTGTACAAAAACCTATTTCGATTTTTGACAGCGTAGAACTTGCTAAAGCTATTTTAAAGGCCAACCTTCCACCCTCTAAGCTAGATATTGGTAAACTCACCTATGAATATCATTTGGAGGAAAACGAGTATACCGATGCTCTGGTTTTCATTCATCACAAACTTAAAGATGCCCAAAGCTCCAAGGAGATTACTCCACGAGATGTGGTGCTGTATGGTTTTGGCCGCATTGGTCGTCTTTTAGCCCGCGAACTGATGACACGAACCGGTGCCGGGAATCAATTGCGTTTGCGCGCAATCGTGATTCGGGGAGAGCTTAATGAAAATGTGCTAAAGAAAAGAGCCTCCTTATTAAAAAGTGATAGTATACACGGTGATTTTGCAGGGACCATCGCTATTGATCCGGTCAGAAATGCGTTGATTATTAATGGTACCACAGTACAAATCATCTCTTCAAATGAACCGGAATCTATTGATTATACTTCTTATGGAATTCAGGATGCGCTGATTATTGACAATACCGGTGCTTTTAGAGATCAGGAACAATTGAGCAGACACCTTATTGCCAAAGGCGCTTCTAAAGTGTTGTTAACCGCTCCTGGGCAAGGCATTCCAAATATCGTTCACGGGGTAAATCACAAGGACTATCATCCAGATGAATGTTCTATATTTTCTGCTGCTTCCTGTACTACAAACGCCATAACTCCCGTTTTAAAGGCACTTGAAGAAAGTTTTGGTATTGAAAATGGTCATATAGAAACCATTCACGCCTATACCAACGACCAGAATTTGGTAGATAATATGCACTCCAAATACCGCAGAGGTCGGGCGGCAGCCTTAAATATGGTCATTACAGAGACTGGAGCCGGCAAAGCGGTAGCAAAAGCACTACCCGCTCTTTCCGGAAAGCTTACCTCAAATGCAATACGGGTACCCGTGCCCAATGGTTCTCTTGCGATTCTAAACTTAAAGCTTCAGCAAAAGACTACCGTGGAAAGTATCAATGCAACGCTCAAAAAATATGCTCTGGAAGGTGATCTGGTTGAGCAGATTAAATACTCAATCAACAATGAGTTGGTTTCCAGCGATATCGTGGGCTCTTCGGCACCGTCTATTTATGACAGTCAGGCAACGATTTTGGGACCAGATTTTAAAAGCCTGGTCGTTTATGTATGGTACGATAACGAGTATGGATACAGTCATCAGGTAGTTCGCCTGGCTAAATATATTGCTAAAGTGAGGCGGTTTACCTATTATTAATCCTTTTGTACACCACACTATCATTATAAAATAGCTGCGCCTGCGCAGCTATTTTAATGTAAACCTATAAACAAAACCGGCAGATTTCATTATTTTTGCCGCTTTACTATACTAAGGCCGAAAGCATACCGTTTTCCCTCAAACAGCAAAAAGACTAACTCAAAATGATTAAGATACGCATCAGCTTACTTCTAAGCTTTTTTACAATTTTAAGCTTAAGTGCTCAGGAAACAGAAAATCCACAACCCAGGGTAAACACGATCTCACAACAGTTTGAAGATGTGCTCGATAATTCAAATAATTATCAGGATTATAAAGTGGTTAAATTGAATAGCCTTAATAAACTGAAAGCAAATACCGCAGATAGTATTTCAGGATATAAAGTGAAGATTAGTGATTTACAAGCACAGATTGACACGCAGCAAGAGGAAATAAAAACCTTAAACAATACACTGGAGGAAACCAAAACCACGCTCGAAGAAACCCGTGCAGAAAAAGATTCCATCTATTTTTTGGGAATGCCGATGAGTAAAGGTGGTTATATGGGAATGATGTGGGGCATTGTAGCCGTACTTACTTTAGCTCTGGTATTCTTTATTTTCAGATTTAGAGGAAGTAACGCGCACACTCAGGAAGCTCGCAAAAAATTAGCAGACCTGGAAGTGGAATATGATGATTACCGTAAAAAAGCCCTTGAAAAAGAGCAAAAAATGGGACGCTTACTCCAGGATGAGCGCAATAAAGCGATCAAGAATCCTAAAAAATAGTTTTTTTCTACTCCATTTAGCACCTCTAGAGTATGCGCATTGATATCATAACAGTCGTACCAGAACTGCTTAAGAGTCCGTTTGAGGCATCTATAATGCAGCGTTCTATTGCAAAGGGTCTGGTAGAAGTGCATTTTCACAACCTCAGGGATTATACCAGCAATACCTATAAGCAGGTAGATGATTATCAGTTTGGCGGCGGTGCCGGAATGGTGATGATGATAGAGCCCATAGATAAATGTATTAGTGAACTTAAATCACAGCGCGAATACGATGAAGTCATCTATATGACTCCGGATGGGGAAACTCTCAATCAAAAAATAGCGAATCAAATCTCGCTTCAGGGAAATATTATAATCCTATGTGGTCATTACAAAGGTGTCGATCAGCGGGTGCGTGACCAATTTATTACTCGTGAAATCTCAGTGGGGGATTATGTTTTAAGTGGTGGTGAACTCGGGGCTCTTATTTTATGTGACGCTGTCATTAGGCTAATTCCGGGTGTTCTAGGCAATGAGACTTCGGCATTGACCGACTCGTTTCAGGATGATCTACTGGCTCCGCCGGTATATACCCGCCCGGCAGCGTATAAGGGCTGGAAGGTTCCCGAAATACTAACCTCGGGTAATACTCCAAAAATCGAAGCCTGGCGCGAAGAGCAGGCTTATAAGCGTACACTGGAAAAACGGCCAGACCTCATCAAGAAGCAATCGTAAGCATTCAGATAATTTAATTGAAAAATTAGGCTTGTAGGATTCAATATTTATAGTAAATTTGCAGCCTTGTAAGATCAACCTCTGGCGAGAACCGTGAATGTTGGTATTATGCCACTTTAAAAATCTTAAAAATGGAAGATTTAATCAGTTTTGTACAAAACGAATTTGTAGAGAAAAAAGAATTCCCGGAATTTAGCGCAGGTGACACCATTACCGTGTACTATGAAATTCGCGAAGGTGAAAAAGTACGTACCCAGTTCTTTAGAGGGGTTGTGATCCAGGTACGTGGTACAGGAGCTACACGCACCTTTACCATTAGAAAAATGTCTGGAACCGTAGGTGTTGAGCGTATATTTCCATTTAATATGCCTGCTCTTCAAAAGGTTGAGATCAATAAAAGAGGTAAAGTACGCAAATCACGTATTTACTACTTTAGAGGTCTTACTGGTAAAAAAGCAAGAATTAAAGAAGTTAGAAAATAAGAAACTGGTCTTTCAGTTCAATAGAAAATGCTCCATTATCGGAGCATTTTTTGATTTAAAACTAAAGGTTATTAACTTTTGTGAATTACTCAGGTTTATAACCGGTTGATAATTAAAGAAGTAATCACTTGCTTTTCTGTAAAGTTTTCACTTATTTTATAACAAAGAAATTTAATGGTGAATCTGTGAGGTTCACATTATGTTCCCAATATTGTTGTGATAATCTTGTAGGGTTTATACATTTTTAAGCAGAACTGAATTATAAAAGAGATCAGGGCTTGGTTAAAAATAAAAGCAAAAATATTGGATCGGGATTTAGAAATTGAATCCCAATGTTATGGTTTACGGTACAAGTACTAATATTCTTGTCAGGGAACTTCAAGGGTTCACCGGTAAAAAACCAAAACATTAGAAGCTCTAATAGAATTAAAAAATTCTGTTAGAGCTTTTTTTAATTCCCAAAACTTCAAAAATCCATTCTTTAGCATAAACAAGCCTATCGCAGTCTTTAAGAAGAATTTAAGTGTTAAAATCTGGTATAAAACCCTATATTTGCATTCCGAAAAAAAACGCATATCGCGTAAACCTGTTGACCCTAAGTGCAGCTTTATTTTTTCAACCAAATTTTAAGAAATCAGGATTTATAAACGAACTTATTTATGTCTACTAAAACATCTACAATAGCCTATACCAAAACTGATGAAGCTCCGGCTTTGGCAACACATTCCCTGCTACCCATTCTGCAGAAATTTGTAAAAGAAGCAAATATTGAATTTGAAGTAAAAGACATATCGCTTGCCGGAAGACTTTTGGCAAATTTCCCTGATTATTTAAATGAAGATCAAAAAGTAAACGATGCTCTTTCAGAATTGGGAGAACTCGCGAAAAGTCCTGATGCCAATATCATTAAACTACCTAATATTAGTGCTTCTGTGCCTCAGCTTACTGCAGTAATCAAAGAATTACAGGCTAAAGGCTATAATATCCCTAATTATCCTGAAGAAGCAAATACCGAAGCAGAGAAAGAACTTAAAAATCGCTTTGCAAAGGTTTTAGGAAGTGCTGTAAATCCCGTTCTGCGTGAAGGAAACTCAGACAGACGCGCTCCCAAACCGGTAAAAGAATATGCCCGTAAAAACCCGCACAGTATGGGTGCCTGGGACAGAGACAGTAAATCTCACGTAGCCACAATGAGCTCTGGTGATTTTAGATCTAATGAAAAATCGCTAACGTGTGAGCAGCCCACTACTGTTAGTATCGTTCATACCGATGCTAACGGTTCAAAAACTACCCTGAAAAAAGAATTAAGTTTACTCAAAGGAGAAGTAATTGATGCCACTTTAATGAGTAAAGCGGCTTTAACACAGTTTCTTCAGGAACAGGTTAAAGATGCAAAAGATAAAGGTGTTTTATTTTCATTGCACCTCAAAGCAACAATGATGAAAGTGTCTGACCCTATTATATTTGGTCATGCCTTGCGTATCTATTTTGAAGATGTTTTTGAAAAATACGGTGAGGATTTAAAATCTATAGGTGTTGATCCTAAAAACGGACTTGCAGATTTGCTAAGCGACATCAACAAGCTTCCGGAAGCCAAACGTTCTGAAGTGGAAAAAGCTATTCTTAACACGCTAGAAAATCGTGCAGATCTAGCAATGGTAAATTCAGATAAAGGAATTACCAATTTGCATGTGCCCAGTGACGTCATCATCGATGCCAGTATGCCTGCGATGATTCGCAATAGCGGTAAAATGTGGAATGCCCAAGGAAAATCTCAGGATACTAAAGCTGTAATTCCAGACAGTTCCTACGCCGGTGTTTATCAGGAAACCATTGATTTCTGTAAAGAACACGGTGCCTTTGATCCTACCACTATGGGTACCGTTCCTAACGTAGGGCTTATGGCTAAAAAGGCCGAAGAATACGGGTCACACGACAAGACTTTTGAAATTCCTCTTAACGGTAAAGTAAGTGTGGTAAACGCTGCCGGTGATGTACTTATTGAACATGCAGTTGAGCAGGGAGACATCTGGAGAATGTGCCAGACTAAAGATGAACCGGTACAGGACTGGGTAAAACTTGCTGTTGGCCGTGCACGCGCCACTCAGGACCCGGCTATTTTTTGGCTTGATAAAGAGCGTGCTCACGATGCAGAACTTATTAAAAAAGTAAATCTGTACTTAAAAGATCACGATACTGAAGGTTTAGATATTCAAATCATGTCACCGGTTGAAGCTACACGCTATACATTAAAGCGTATGAAAGAAGGGAAAGACACCATCTCAGTTACCGGAAACGTATTGAGAGATTACAATACAGACCTTTTCCCCATCCTGGAAGTAGGTACCAGTGCAAAAATGCTTTCTATTGTTCCGCTTATGAATGGTGGGGGCCTTTTTGAAACCGGTGCAGGAGGTTCGGCTCCTAAGCACGTGGAGCAATTTATGGAAGAAGGGCATTTAAGATGGGATTCTTTAGGTGAATTTCTGGCACTGGCAGTATCTCTGGAGCACGAAGCAACGGTAAATAAAAATACCCGGGCACAGGTGCTTGCTGAGGCTTTAGACGAAGCAACGATTAAGTTTTTAGATACTAAAAAATCGCCTTCACGAGTGGTTAATGAACTCGATAACCGGGGCAGCCATTTCTATCTGGCGCTATATTGGGCACAGGCATTGGCCGCTCAGGATAAAGATAAAGAGCTTCAGGTTCATTTTGCAGAGATCGCCAGCGAACTGGAAACAAATGAAGAAAAGATTAATCAGGAGTTGCTGGATGCCCAGGGTTCTGAAGTTGATTTGGGAGGATATTATTTTCCAGATGAAGAAAAAGTTACAGCAGCAATGCGACCCAGCCCCACTTTTAATGCAATTATGAATTGATAAATTTCGAATAAATCATACTCTTAAAGGCTTCCCAATACAGGAAGCCTTTTTTATTTCATTAACTTTTTCTTAAAAAATCACCTAAATGCCAGAAGTCCGTTATTTTTGGGCAAAAAAGTTTGCTGAAACACTATTCTTTCTTTCTTTTAATTCTGGTTACAACTTTTGCATGGTCTCAACAAAACCATACGTTAAGTGGAACAATAACCGCTGAAGCTTCAAACGAAACCCTTATAGGAGTAAATGTTTTGTTTCCCCAACTCAATAAAGGGACAGTAACCAATGAATATGGCTTTTACTCCATTACACTCCCGGAAGGCACCTATGATGTGCAGGTGAGTATTTTAGGCTTTAGTACCATTCAACAGAAAATTGAGCTTAGAGAAGATAAAAAACTGAATTTCAGCCTTGAGGAAGCTACAGAAATGCTTGATGAAGTGATTGTTGAAGAAGATGTAGAACAACTCAGTATTCGCAAACCTCAAATGAGTGTAAATACACTTACGGCCGAAACTATCAAACAAATCCCTGTTGTTTTTGGAGAAGCCGATGTAATTAAATCCATTTTATTATTACCCGGCGTAACCAGCGCTGGCGAAGGTGCTTCCGGCTTTAATGTACGCGGCGGAGCTGTAGATCAAAACCTTATTTTACTGGATGAAGCCATAATTTTTAACTCATCTCATCTTTTCGGTTTCTTTTCCGTATTTAATCCAGACGCGATTAAAGATCTCAAGCTTTATAAAGGCGGAATTCCCGCGCGTTATGGGGGTCGGGTAGCTTCTGTGCTTGATATTTATCAAAAGGAGGGAAATAGCAAGGAATTTCACGCCAATGGCGGAATTGGAGCTATTGCCAGTCGCCTTTTAGTAGAAGGTCCTCTCGTTAAAGACAAATCGGCTTTTTTAGTGGGTGGACGCGCATCGTATGTACATCTGTTTCTTCCGCTTTTTGACATTGACAACAAAGCTTATTTCTATGATTTAAATGCCAAGGTAAACTACAGACTGGGAGACAAAAACAGTTTATTTCTTTCTGGATATTTTGGAAGAGACTTGTTTAGCGTTAGTGATAGTTTTATAAACACCTATGGAAACGCAACTGTTAATCTGCGCTGGAATCATTTATTTACAGATAAGCTGTTTTCTAATTTATCGCTTATTTATTCAGATTATTATTACGGTTTACTACTTGATTTCGTAGGATTTCAATACGATTCCGGTATCCGAAATTTTAATATCAAATATGATTTTCAACACTATTTGGGGCAAAATTTCAAAATGAATTATGGATTAAATAATATTTACTACCGGTTTAACCCTGCGACAATTGTACCTAATCGCCCCGATAGTGGGATTGTCCCCTCACAACTCACCCATAAATTTGCCAATGAATTTTCAGGTTATATCGAGGCAGAACAAGATCTCACCGACGATTTCACCATTCGCTATGGCTTTAGACTGAGTCATTTTACAAGATTAGGCCAGGATCTTTTTTATAAATATGCAGATGATCAACCTTTAGTCTTCGACGAAAATTTAAAAATCTATCAGCCTGCAGAACCCATTGAAACGCAAATCAATACAGGTAGTTTAGCAAATTTCACCAATTTTGAACCACGGTTTTCGCTTTCCTACGCTTTGAATGATCAGACATCACTCAAAGCCAGTTACAATCATATGGTGCAATACCTACACCTCATTTCAAATACCAACTCTCCCACTCCGCTTGACGTTTACACCCCAAGCGGCCCCTATATTGAGCCTCAGATTCTGGATCAATATGCAGCAGGCTTTTTCCGAACTTTAAATGATGGAGATTATTCTTTTGAAATGGAAGTATTTTATAAAGACATACAAAACCGGTTGGATTATCGTAACGGTGCTCAGCTTATCGCGAATGACGCTATTGAAGGTGAAATTTTAGCAGGCACCGGGCGGGCTTATGGTCTGGAATTTCTAGCTAAAAAAAACGAAGGAAATCTTACAGGATGGCTGGCCTATACCCTCTCACGCAGTGAACAAAAAACCCCCGGTCGCACAGCGGGAGAAATAGGAATCAACAATGGAAACTGGTATCCCTCGGCTTATGATAAAACTCATGATATAAGTGCCAACGCAAATTTTAAACTGAATAATAAATGGAGTTTTGGTGCTAATTTTCTTTTTCAAACCGGTCAGCCTACTAACTATCCGGTGAGTCAGTCTCGTTTTCAGGGATTATCGATATCTAATTATGGAGGCCGCAATCAACAGCGTTTGCCTTCATACCACAGATTAGATCTTTCGGCTACTTTAACTCCAAAAAATTCTAAAAACCGAAAAATCAAAGGAGAATGGGTATTTAGTATTTATAATGCCTATAACCGTATGAATGCAGCATCGGTAAATTTTAGACAAAATGAAGATACCGGGCAAAATGAAGCGGTAAAAACTTCCATTTTTGGAATACTACCTTCAGTAACCTATAATTTCAAACTTTAGATGAAATACTTCAAAAATTATTTTTTAATCCTGCTTATTTTTCAGCTTCTTGCAGGTTGTCAGGAAGTGATTGAAGTAGACCTGCCTCAGCAGCAAGAACGCCTTGTGGTCGATGCTTTGATGCGCATACCCGAGGGAGATTCACCACTTGTAAATACATTTCTGAGACTAACCCTTACTGCAGACTATTTTGAAGATACAGTACCTAATGTGGCAGATGCCATTGTAAATCTCAATAGTGAGTCTAACACATATCGCATGCAGTATCAGGAGGATGGTTATTATTCGACCAGAGTGCCACGCAGCGAATTAACAGAAGACGTCATGCGCCTCACCATATTTTATAATGACGAGACCTACCGGGCTAGTGCGCGTTATCAAACCTCAGTGCCTTTTGATACCATAATTCAGGGAGATGGAAGCCTTTTTGCAGGCGATGAGACTGAAGTGATATACAGCTATACCGATGAGCCCGACGTGAACAATTATTACCTTTTCGATCTGGACAGAGGTCAATTTTTAACCAGTGAAGACACCTTCTACAAAGATCAAATGTTTTCCTTTTCCTATTTTTATGAAGATTTACAGCCAAATGATACTCTGGATGTGAGTGTAACTGGCATTAATAAACCCCTATTTGATTATATGAGCATTGTTCTCAACCAGTCTGGCCAGGCCTCTGGAAATCCATTTACAGCGCCACCTTCTGAAATACGAGGCAATGTCATCAACAGTACAAATGAGGAGCATTACCCTTTGGGATATTTTGCAATTGGACAGGTTTATAGTGGGCAGGTTATCATTGAATGACGAAATTTGCCAGAGGAGAAAACATCCAGCAAATGAATTTTACCAGAACAACAGAACAGGATTCTAACTACGACGGACTTGAAAACATGTCTGTCACCCAACTCCTGCAGAGCATTAATGCCGAAGACAAAACGGTACCACACGCTGTGGAAAGCGCTTTACCGCAGATAGAAACATTAACTCAGCAGGTAATCAAACAACTATCGCAGGGCGGAAGATTATTTTATATGGGTGCCGGTACCAGCGGCCGACTGGGAGTGGTTGATGCGTCTGAGTGCCCGCCGACTTTTGGAGTGCCTCACGGAATGGTGATTGGTTTGATTGCGGGTGGAGAAACAGCCATTCGCAAAGCAGTAGAATTTGCAGAAGATAGCAAAACTCAAGGATGGAAGGATTTAGAGGAATATCAGGTTTCAGAAAAGGATATTGTAATCGGTATCGCGGCATCAGGCACTACGCCTTATGTTCTGCATGCTCTGGAGGCCTGTAATGAGCACAACATTCCCACCGGGAGCATTACCTGTAATGCCGGGAGCCCAATTTCTAAAATGTCAAAATTTCCCGTAGAAGTCGTTGTAGGGCCCGAATTTGTAACCGGCAGCAGCCGAATGAAGGCCGGTACTGCTCAGAAACTGGTGCTCAATATGATTTCTACAGCGAGTATGATTCAGCTGGGCAGAGTTAAAGGAAATAAAATGGTCGATATGCAGCTCAGTAATGAAAAACTGGTAGATCGTGGCATACGTATGATTCAGTCTGAGATACCTGTTGACCCTGCCGAAGCATCCCAATTACTGAAAAAACACGGCTCTGTACGGGCCGCAATACAAAATTATAATGGCAACAGATAAGCAAGCCCTGGCCCGAGGAGTACGCACTTTGGCCACTTCCCTACTTTTTATGTTTTTAGGCCCGGGTATATTGTATCAGGCCTTTAAAAATCAGGAACACCCGCTTTATGTAGCGGTACTTATTCTAGGTATTGTAGCTGCGATTTTAGCTATTTATTTTGGTTTTAAAGGAATCAACCGCATTATGCGTGCCTTATTTAACGATTGATTCTAAAATTATATCGCATAAAAAAAGCCTTTGCAAAATGCAAAGGCTTTTTTATATCTGTTGAATTCGGCTTACTTAGCGAATTTCTTGTATTTGTTTTTGAATTTGTCAATACGACCAGCAGTATCCACTAATTTAGATTTACCGGTGTAGAAAGGATGTGATGCTCTGGAAATCTCCAATTTTACAAGAGGATACGTCTCACCATCAACTTCAATCGTTTCTTTTGTATTTGCAGTAGATTTTGTCAAAAACACCTCGTCGTTAGACATGTCTTTAAAGGCTACTACTCTGTAATTTTGTGGATGTATATCTTTTTTCATCTTAAATGCTTTAAAATCTGCTGAATTTTGAGGTGCAAATTTAGAAATAAAAAACAATCTGACAAGTCGTAAACCAAATAATATTTCAGCCTGAATTATTCTTTACACCTTAAATGTAACATTTTTGATTTTTACTGTACTGATGCTACATTAAAAACCAGGTGTATCTCGTGCTTATTATATGTACTTTTACACCGCAATTCTAATCAACCATGGAAAAACAAAAACCTTCAACCGGACAATTGTCTCTAACTTACGGAGTCCTTTTGGGTATTCTGTCGATTGCATTCTCAGTAATTCTGTATGTTACTAATAGTTTACTTGATCAAAACTGGATTACTGCGGTAATAGGATTTTTAATAATGCTGGGAGTAATTGTGTATGGTCAGCAAAGTTTCAAAAAAGCAAACGACGGCTTTATGGATCTCAAAGATGCCTTAAAAGTTGGACTGGGTATTGCATTAATCGGCGCGATTGTATCGGCAATTTACAATTACATCTTTTTAACGGTAATTGAACCCGAATTTATAGGCCTTATCATCGAAAAGCAACGGGAAGCTATGCTTGAATCATCTCCAAATATGACTGAAGCTCAACAGGAACAAGCGATGGGCTTTGCTGCAAAATTTGCACGTCCCTGGGTACAATGCAGCATCCAGGTCATTGGCGGTATATTTTTCGGCTTCATCATTTCGCTGATCAGCGGTCTCATTTTAAAAAGAGCAAACCCGCACCAATACTAAACGCAATTTATGCAGCTATCGGTAGTTATACCCTTACTTAACGAACAGGAATCTTTACAGGAATTGTATGACTGGCTCACCCGGGTAGTACGTCAGGCAGAACTTTCTTACGAAATCATTTTCATAGATGATGGTAGCACAGATGGCTCCTGGGAACAAATTGCTGCACTGGCAGATCAGGATTTGAATGTTAAAGGCATTCGATTCAATCGCAATTTTGGCAAAAGTCAGGCGTTAAATGCCGGTTTTATCGCTGCTGAGGGTGATGTGGTTATCACTATGGATGCCGATCTCCAGGACAGTCCCGATGAGATTCCTGAATTATACCGGTTAATCACTCAGGAAAATTACGATCTGGTTTCGGGCTGGAAAAAGAAACGTTATGATTCCGTTCTCAGTAAAAATTTGCCCTCTAAACTGTTTAACGCAGCCGCCCGTAAAACCAGCGGACTGAAACTGCATGATTTTAACTGCGGGTTAAAAGCGTATAAAAATGAAGTCGTTAAAACCATTGATGTGTACGGAGATATGCACCGGTACATTCCGCTTTTGGCAAAAAATGCCGGTTTCTACAACATCACTGAAAAGCCGGTACAACATCAGGCGCGAAAATATGGCCAAACCAAATTTGGTGCTGACCGTTTTATAAAAGGTTTTCTCGATTTAATCAGCATCTGGTTTATCACGCATTTTGCCAAAAGACCTATGCACCTTTTTGGAACGCTTGGAGTAATAATGTTTATTTTAGGAGTTGCATTTGCTGCCTATCTCGGCATTGATAAGCTCTTCATTAATCCCACTGCCCGCCTGCTTACCCAGCGGCCGCAATTCTACCTCTCTATAACCAGTATGATTATTGGGGTACAATTATTCATCGCCGGCTTTATAGGTGAGCTTATTCAGCGGTCTCAAAACAACAGTCCGCGCTACCTCATCAAAGACAAAAAGGGGTTTTAAGCGAAGTTTACTTAAACCGAAATGTCTATTTTTGACAGTACAAATTTGAAATTCTACTTATGAATCCCGAAATACAAAAAAAAGCCGAAGCCTGGCTATCCCCCAATTTTGACACTGCCACGCAGGAAGCGGTCAAAAAAATGATGAATGAGAAGCCGGATGAACTCAATGAAAGTTTTTATAAAAACCTCGAGTTTGGAACCGGCGGAATGCGCGGCATTATGGGTGTAGGAACTAACAGGATTAACAAATATACCCTTGGCAAAAACACCCAGGGACTGTCAGATTATCTAAAAAAAGCTTTTCCCGGCGAGACTATTAAAGTAGCCATCGCCTACGATTGCCGTAATAACAGTAAAGAATTAGCCCAGGTAGTAGCCGATGTATTTTCCGCAAATGATATCAAGGTATTTCTTTTTAGCGATTTACGCCCTACCCCGGAACTTAGTTTTGCCGTAAAGCATCTTGACTGCCATTGCGGTATCGTTTTAACCGCGAGTCACAACCCGCCGGAGTATAACGGTTATAAGGTGTATTGGCAGGATGGCGGTCAGCTGGTACCCCCTCAGGATTCGGAGATTGTTTCGGTGATTGAGTCTTTAGATTATGATGCGGTTAATTTCGCTGCAAAAAAAGAGCACATAACGTACATTGACAACGATGTGGACCAGGCCTTCATTGAGGCCTCATTAGCTAACGGAAGTTTTTCCGAATTAGACGAGCATCGTGATAAAGTCACTATAGTATTCACGCCGTTGCACGGTACTTCGGTAACTATAATTCCTGATGTACTGAAAGGAGCCGGATACAATAATGTTCACGTCGTTGAAGAGCAGCGCCAACCGAACGGAAATTTCCCAACTGTAAAATCACCAAACCCCGAAGAGCCGGAAGCCCTGAAAATGGCTCTGGAACTCGCCGAAGAAAAAAATGCGGATATCGTCATTGGTACAGATCCTGACTGTGATCGTCTGGGCATTGCCGTGCGAGACAATTCGGGTAAACTGGTTTTACTTAACGGAAACCAAACCATGGTCGTGATGACCGATTTCTTACTGAAGCGTTATTTTGATCAAAATACCCAAACCGGAAATGAATTTGTTGGCTCCACTATTGTTTCAACCCCAATGATGGAAGTTCTTTCAAAATCGTATGACGTAGAGTGCAAACTTGGCCTTACGGGATTTAAATGGATCGCCAAGATGATTAAAGACCATCCAAAGCAACACTTTATTGGTGGCGGCGAAGAAAGCTTCGGGTATATGGTAGGAGATTTTGTACGCGATAAAGATGCGGTAACCGCTACGCTACTCGCCTGCGAAATTGTGACTCAGGCAAAAAGTGAAGGTTCTTCGTTTTATAAAAAACTACAGGATCTTTACGTAAAACACGGATTTTATAAGGAAGATTTGACTTCACTGGTTAAAAAAGGTATTTCCGGAGCAGAAGAGATCAAACAGATTATGGTTGATTTGCGAGAAAATCCTCTGAATACAATAAATGGAGAAAAAGTAGTTCAGATTGATGATTATGCCTCTTCAAAGTCGCTTAAAATTTCTACAGGATCTTCCACTCCTATAGATATTCCAAAATCAAACGTACTTGTTTACCATACGGATCAAGGTTCGAGAATTGCCGCCAGACCCAGTGGTACCGAGCCTAAAATTAAATTTTACATCAGTGTGCAGGAACCTGCAAAAGACTTAGAAAGTCTTTCTCAAGTTGAACAAAAGCTGGATCAAAAAATTGCAGGTATTCAAAAAGAGTTGGGATTGTAAGCCCTCTTTTCAATATCAAAAACATCCCTATCCCCGATTTATGTCGGGGATAGACTTATAAATTGGTACAGGTTTATATGAATTATTTCAAACAAATCATACAATTTGCAAAACCCTATAAGCAGTATGCTGTTCTGAACATCATCTGTAACATCTTGTATGCACTTTTTAGTACGCTGTCTTTTCTGGCACTTATTCCGGTGATTGAAATTCTTTTTGACAAAAGCAAAAGGGTAACCGACATGCCTGTTTGGGAAGGCTGGGGAAATATAAAAGATTACGGTACAAACTACTTTTATTACAATGTAAGTTCCCGGGTTGCCGAAGATGAACTTTCTGCTCTGGTTTTTATATGCGGAGTGGTGGTGGTTCTCTTCTTCCTCAAAAATGTGTTTGGCTATCTGGCAACCTTTTTTATTACGTTTTTGCGAAATGGCGTAATGCGCGATGTTCGGGATTCTATTTATGACAAACTCCTGGAGCTGCCTGTAGCCTACTTTTCAGAAAAACGAAAGGGAGATACCATTTCGCGTATAACGGCAGATGTTAATGAAGTAGAACGCTCTTTTCTTTCGATACTGGAAATGGTTGTACGGGAACCCCTTACCATTGTATTTACCATTTTGGCGATGTTAATCCTGAGCGTTAAACTCACCATTTTTGTATTTGTGTTTCTTCCCATTTCAGGAATCATCATCTCCCGGATAGGAAAATCCCTAAAAAAGCAATCGCACCAGGCACAGGAAGAAAACGGAGCATTTCTCTCTATTGTTGAAGAAACCCTTTCCAGCTTAAAAATCATCAAAGGCTTTAATGGGGAAAATCAATTCCGTGAAAAATTTAGAGCCAGCACTACCAGACTGAATACGATTCTAAACAAACTCATCAACAGGCAAAACCTGGCCTCACCTGCCAGTGAGTTTTTGGGGATTTTTGTGATTGTCATCATTTTATGGTTTGGTGGTCAAATGGTCCTGGTTGAAGGCACGCTCGAAGCCTCTCAATTTATTGCTTTTCTGGGTCTTTCGTATCAGATTCTCACTCCGGCTAAGCAAATAAGCAAAGCTTCCTATAATGTTAAGCGCGGTAATGCCGCAGCAGAGCGTATTCTTTCCATCCTCAATACCGAAACTACCATTAAAGATAAACCTAATGCCAAAGAAGCCGGTGAGTTTAGCGAAGCCTTAAGTATCGAACAGATTTCATTTAGTTATGAAGATGAAAAAGTGCTGAAAGACTTTTCGGCAACAGTAAAAAAAGGACAAACGGTAGCACTGGTAGGTCAAAGCGGAAGCGGAAAAAGTACCATTGCCAATCTGGTTACCCGCTTTTACGATGTAGATTCCGGTGCTATTAAATTAGACGGCATTGATCTGAGAGATTTGACCAAGAAGTCGGTGCGTGCACAAATGGGACTGGTGACTCAGGATTCCATATTGTTTAACGATACGGTGCGTAACAACATTTTACTCGGGAAACCTGAAGCCACAGAGCAGGAAGTTATTGAGGCTTTACAAATCGCCAATGCCTGGGAGTTTGTAAAAGAACTTCCTTTAAAGCTGGACACTAACATAGGTGACAGTGGCAATAAATTGAGTGGGGGTCAAAAACAACGCCTTTCCATAGCCCGCGCGGTCCTTAAAAACCCACCGATTATGATACTGGACGAGGCTACTTCTGCCTTGGACACCGAAAGCGAGCGTTTGGTACAAAAAGCTTTAGAAAATATGATGATGAACCGTACTTCTATTGTTATTGCACACCGGCTTTCCACTATTCAAAATGCAGATTTGATTATCGTGATGCAGCGTGGTAAAATCGTTGAGCAAGGCAAACACCAGGAGCTGCTCGCTGCAAATGGAACCTATAAAAAGCTGGTAGAAATGCAGTCTTTTGAATAGATTATTAAAAAACTAATTTAAAAAATCCACAACATCTTGTGGATTTTTTTGCTTCTGTAGTTCTGTACCAAAAATCAAACAGACTTCATTTTAAAAGGTTCACCCTAAAAGGCCATAATTCAGTTTTTATCCTTAGTTCAATAAATTCTAAAGAGTCGCAACTAACTAAAAAACTGTTAACTTCGAGGTTATCATTAAACCTTTGACTCCCTTGAGAGTCTATAGTATAGAATTTCGGCATTGAATAAAGCAGCAACATACAGCACGGCAATCAGGTTTGAGGATCTAGTGAGCGAGTATAAAGAGCGTTTGTACTGGCACATTAGGCGCATGGTGATTTCCCACGACGATGCCGATGATGTTTTGCAAAATACCTTTATCAAAGTCTATAAAAATCTGGATAGTTTTAACGGCGACAGTCAGATTTATACCTGGCTTTACCGAATTGCTACTAATGAAAGCATCACTTTTATTAATAAACGAAAACGCCGTGCTACCGTAGGGAGTGAAGAACTTCAGGGTAGCCTGATAAATAATCTTGCCGGTGATCCTTATTTCAACGGAGATGATGCTCAGGCCAAATTGCACCAAGCTCTAGATACGCTACCGGCGAAGCAAAAACAGGTGTTTGTAATGAAATATTTTGATGAACTTCAATACAATGAAATGTCTGAAATATTAGGCACTTCTGAAGGTGCATTAAAGGCCAGTTATCATCATGCCGTAAAAAAAATAACCGACTTTGTTACAGGGCATTAAACTTTAGAGATTTTTAAAGGTCAAAGAAAAACATGAAAGAGAAATCAACACATAATGACAAGTTACAGGTTCCTGAAAATTACTTTGAGGAATTTGAAAACCGCTTGTATGCAGAGCTTGAGTTTCAAAAACTTTTCCCGGTCAAACTTGACGGTTTTATCGTACCCGAAGGATATTTTGAAAATCTGGACGCTGAGATTCGAAAACGAGTGTTGGCTCAACCCAAGGTTATACAACTGAATTACAGAAAAATTGCAACAACTGCTGTAAGTATTGCAGCAGCACTTGCACTGCTCTTTTATGTAATTAAACCTACTCCCGAAACTCAGGATTTTGAAGGTTTAAGTATATCCAATCTTGAAAGTTATCTTTTGGAACAGGAGCGCATTCAGGATCTTTTTTCGGACGAAGAACTGAATACTATTGAAGCCAACACTTCTTTTTTTGATGAAGATCAAATAAGTGAAGAATTAATTTATGAATATGTAGATCAGGATGTTATTGAATATGCATTAAACGCAGAAAATTAGATTTTCCTAAAAAAATGACTATGAAAAAAATATTGAGTATACTTTTTTTGTTTATCTGTCTTGTAACCTACAGTCAGGACGATGGTAAGCATGAGCGCATTAAAGCTCTAAAAGTTCCCTTTATTACTGAAGAACTAGAACTCACACCTGCAGAGGCCGAAAAATTCTGGCCGATTTACAACAGCTACGATAAACGTATGCACGATCTTAGAGAACGGGAACGCGATCTTTTTAAAGAAAAATTTTCAAACTCCGGGTCTAGAAATAAACTCAGCGAAAGTCAGGCGCAGAACCTGATTAACAAATATAATTCGATTCAAAAAGAAAAGTACCAGTTAGAGAGCGAACTTCTTAAAGAACTGACTCAAAAATTGCCCGCTTCTAAAATGGTTTTTCTCCCGGAAGTGGAGCGCAACTTCGGCCGAAAGCTGTGGGAAGAGTATAAGAAGCGGAAAAATGATTAATAATTTTGCTATAGAACGAAAAGCTGCTCGATGGGCAGCTTTTTTTTAGCGCTTAAAATTCAATTTTGCCACCCGGTTAGCCCCAGCGGCATAAGCCGTAGAATCGTTTACAAATCTCAGGGTGTAAAATCCTTCATTGCTAAGCCGCTTCCAGGTACTGCCCTGATCTGCTGAATAATCAATACCTTCAAAGCCTATTGCCACCAGTTCTTTTCCACCGGTTTCCGGAATAAACTGAATACAACTGCGGTATCCCGGTTCTTTACCGTTTGCAACAAGTTCCCAGGTCTTACCGCCATCAAGCGTCAATGCTTTAACAGCCTCATTTGCAGAGGCATCTGTATAATCTCCGCCCACAATAAAACCGGTACGCTCATCGTAAAAATCTATGGAATATCCTCCTGTTGTTGGAGAACCCTGCACTAGAGGTGTATCAAAAACCTCCCAGCTTTTTCCTTTATCGGCTGTGTGCAAAACCCTTGATTTCATTCCGCCGGTAATAATCCAGGCGTGATCGTCGTAAACTGCAATATTGCTATTACTGGCTGCAAAAGCTGCCTCCCCTTCTGCCGCTTCCGGCAAAAGAGCGCAGCTTAATTTTTCCCATGACTTTCCGCCATCGCGAGTGATAATTACTGAAATACACGAATCGGTGGGATCTCCCATTGCGATTCCTTCTTTATCGTTCCAAAAAATCATCGAATCGTAAAATGCTTTGGGATCGTTTTCTTTATAGACTACTTCCATCCTACCCGTATCTCCCGTCTTGTAAAGAAGCGCCGGGCTTTCAATGCTCAACACAAAAACATCCTGAGTGGTATGCGCAATAGCTCTAAAGTGTGGTGTGAGCGTATCGTACTGAATTATACCGGTATTCCATTTCTTCAAATCGTGATTGTATAAACCATATTTTCCATTAGAACCCGCAAAAGCCAGACTCCCATCTGCAAGCAAGTCAATAGCCCGTATGCTTACCGAATCACTAAAAATGGGTTCCACTTCAACAGATTGAATAGGGCCTAATTCCTGCTTTTCTTCCGTTTGTTTACAACTTGAAAAAATAAGGACTACAAAGAGTACGGCTAGTAATCGCATAATCTAAATTTTCACCCAATTTAAAACTATTCCTTTTGAAACCTGTACCTTTGCGGGCATTTTAAAACAAAAGTTATGCGTTTACACCGCAATCTGGTCTTTGCCGTAATTGATGGACTGATCGAAATATTTAATGAAGGAGGTTACGCTGATAAGGTTATCGCAAAACAATTAAAACGCGACAAACGCTGGGGTTCGCGCGATCGCAGTTTTATCGCCGAAACCACTTACGACATTGTACGTTGGAAACGCCTGTATGCAGCTATTGCAGATGTGGGCGAACCCTTTGAACGGAAAGACCTCTGGCGCATGTTTGCTGTTTGGTGTACGCTACGCGGAATTAAATTGCCTGATTGGCCGCAAATTGAAGAAACCCCCACCCGTCGTATTAAAGGTCGTTTTGATGAGTTTTCAAATATCCGAAAGTTAAGAGAGTCCATTCCAGATTGGCTTGATGAGTTGGGCGAAAAAGAATTGGGCGAAAAATGGGATGCCGAAATCGCTGCGCTCAACAATCAGGCTCCGGTAGTGCTGCGCGTAAATCGTTTAAAAACCAATGTTGGCGAGTTGCAAAAAGCACTTATCGAAGAAGGCCACGAAACCGAAAACTTAAAAGCCTATAAAGATGCCCTGCAATTGCAGGAACGCGCCAACGTGTTTACAACCGAAGCTTTTAAAAACGGCCTTTTTGAGGTACAGGATGCCTCTTCACAGCTTGTAGCTCCCTATCTGGGTGTGGAGCCGGGAATGCGGGTCATTGATGCCTGTGCAGGCGCCGGTGGAAAGAGTTTGCATCTCGCCGCAGAGATGGACAATAAAGGGCAGCTTATCGCACTCGATATTTACGCCAACAAATTAAAAGAATTGAAGCGCAGAGCCCGTCGCGCCGGAGCTTTCAATATTGAAACCCGCGCCATAGACAGCACTAAAGTCATCAAAAAACTACATAACTCGGCAGATCGCGTGTTGCTTGATGCGCCCTGTACCGGTCTGGGCGTTTTAAGTCGTAATCCCGATGCCAAGTGGAAACTGCAACCAGATTTTGTCGCAAAAATTCAGGAAACGCAGCAGACTATTTTAAGAGATTATTCCAAAATGGTGAAGACGGGCGGAAAAATGGTCTATGCCACCTGCTCAATTCTTCCTTCAGAAAATCAGGAACAGGTTAAAAAATTCCTGAAGAGCGAGGAAGGAAAGAATTTTAGCATCGAAAAACAAAAAACGGTCCTTTCCAGCGAAAGTGGCTATGACGGCTTCTATATGTGCCTGATGGTTAAAAAGGACGAAAAGAAATAAGCTATTTAATTAATTGATTTTAAACCTTACAGGTCGCCAGGACCTGTGAGGTTTTTCTTTTCTATATTGAAGTCCGCTTATCAACAAAAAGCGATGATTTTCTGTTGATTTTGTTTCGGTTTTAGCGCTAAATAAAAAAACAAAAAAGCCTAAATTTGTCGCTTCTTAGCAAACGCATTATGATTCACTTTTTCGGTTCTCAGGACACCAAAATTTTCGCAGTTCAAAGCAACAACGAACTTTCAGAAGAAACGACTAAAAAGCTCATCTGGCTCTTTGGCAACCAGCCCAAAATACAAGCGTCCACCATCGACGCTTTTTTTATTGGCCCGCGTGCCACGATGATCACACCCTGGAGTACCAATGCCGTTGAAATCACTCAAAATATGGGGATTGAAGGCATCATCAGGATTGAAGAATTTGTTGCCGGCAAGGCCGAATTTGACCCGATGCTTTCGCAGGAATATAAAAAACTCGATCAGGATATTTTCACCATAAATATCGAGCCGGAAGGCATCAAGTCCATTGAAAATATTCAGGAATACAACAAGCAGGAAGGGCTGGCGCTCAGTGCTGAAGAAGTGATGTATCTGGAAGGTGTTGCAGAGCGCATTGGACGTCCCTTAACCGATTCAGAAGTATTTGGCTTCAGTCAGGTAAACTCCGAACACTGCCGCCACAAGATTTTTAACGGGACTTTTGTGATTGACGGAGAGACCAAACCGGTTTCGCTCTTTAAACTCATCAAGAAAACTTCCGAAGAAAACCCGAACGAAATTGTTTCGGCCTACAAAGACAACGTCGCCTTTATCAAAGGGCCAAAAGCCACGCAATTTGCCCCCGAAACCGCAGATAAACCCGATTTCTATACCGAAAAAGAATTTGAAAGCGTGCTTTCGCTTAAAGCCGAAACCCACAACTTTCCCACAACTGTAGAGCCTTTTAACGGTGCTGCTACAGGTTCCGGAGGTGAGATTCGCGACCGCCTTGCCGGTGGTAAGGGTTCGTTGCCCCTTGCCGGAACTGCGGTTTATATGACCGCCTACTCGCGATTGCTCAAAGATCGTCCCTGGGAAGAAAAATTCCCTGCCCGCAAATGGTTATACCAAACCCCAATTGACATTTTGATCAAAGCTTCAAACGGGGCATCCGATTTTGGAAACAAATTTGGTCAACCGCTTATCGCAGGTTCGGTGCTTACCTTTGAACACGAAGAAGCGGGCCGCAAGCTGGGTTACGACAAGGTCATTATGCAGGCCGGTGGTATTGGCTACGGTAAAAAACCTCAGGCTCTTAAAGACAAACCGGAAACTGGTGATAAAATCGTGATTTTGGGCGGTGATAACTACCGCATCGGGATGGGCGGTGCCGCGGTGTCTTCGGCAGATACCGGCGCATTCAGTTCGGGGATTGAGTTGAATGCCATTCAGCGTTCAAACCCCGAGATGCAAAAACGGGCTGCTAACGCCATCCGCGGGATGGTAGAAAGCGACGAGAACAGTATCGTCTCTATTCACGATCACGGAGCAGGTGGTCATCTCAACTGCCTTTCGGAACTCGTTGAAGAAACCGGCGGAAATATTGATTTAGATAAATTGCCGGTGGGTGACCCTACCCTTTCGGCTAAAGAAATCATAGGTAACGAGTCTCAGGAACGTATGGGGCTGGTTATCGGCAAAGAACAACTGAAGACTTTACGCACGATTGCCGAGCGTGAGCGTTCTCCTATTTACGAAGTGGGTGACGTAACCGGCGATCACCGTTTTACCTTCAAATCGGCTACCACAGGCGCTGCGCCTATGGATCTGGCGATGGAAGATATGTTTGGCAGTTCGCCAAAAACCGTGATGATCGATGCTAAAGTTGAACGCATGTACAGCGATGTGGCATATAGTCTTGAGCATTTTCACGATTATCTGGAAAACGTATTGCAGCTGGAAGCCGTTGCCTGTAAAGACTGGTTGACCAATAAAGTTGACCGTTGTGTAGGCGGAAGAGTTGCCAAGCAGCAATGTGTGGGTACGCTTCAGTTACCGCTCAACAATGTGGGCGTTATGGCGCTTGATTTTAAATCCAAAAACGGGATCGCAACCTCCATTGGGCACTCACCCGTTAGCGGACTCATTGACCCCGTGGCAGGAAGTAAAAACAGTATCGCCGAAGCGCTGACCAATATCATCTGGGCACCGCTTGAAAAAGGTTTGAAGTCCGTTTCACTCTCTGCAAACTGGATGTGGCCGTGTAATAACGAAGGGGAAGATGCGCGTCTTTACGAAGCAGTTCAGGCGGTTTCTGAATTTGCAATTGATCTGGGCATCAACGTGCCAACCGGGAAAGACTCGCTTTCTATGAAGCAGAAATATCCTGATGGTGATGTGCTTGCACCCGGAACTGTGATCATATCTGCAGCCGGGAGTTGTAATGACATCAAGCGGGTGATTGAACCTTTTCTGCACGCAGACGCCGGAGCGATTTACTATCTAAACCTTTCTAAGGACGCCTTTAAATTAGGAGGTTCCTCTTTTGCTCAGGTGCAGAATAAAATTGGTGCCGAAGCTCCATCTATAAAAGATAACATCGCATTCGCGAAAACATTTGACGTCATTCAATATTTGATCAAAAACGATATGATCGTTGCCGGTCATGACGTGGCTTCCGGCGGATTGATCACTACCCTGCTTGAATTGTGTTTTGCCGAAAACAACCTTGGCGCTGCTTACGATTTTTCAGCCTTCGGCGAAAAAGACATCATCAAAATACTCTTTGCTGAAAATGCCGGAATCGTCATACAGGCTGCAAAAGACCGGGATATCGAAGCGGTAATGAATGAATACAATATCGAGTTTTTCAAAATTGGTAGTGCCAATACTTCGGAAGAACTGACTATTAAGAAAGATCTTGTGGAGATTGGTCTTAACATTCCTTCGCTACGCAGAAAATGGTTTAAAACCAGTTATTTACTAGACCAAAAGCAAACGGCAAACGGTCTGGCCGATACACGTTTTGAAAACTTCGATAAACAGGATTTAAAATATACCTTCCCAAAAGGCTTTACCGGTCTAAGACCCGGAAACCGCGCTGCCGGAAGCCGACCTAAAGCTGCTATCCTTCGCGAAAAAGGAAGTAATTCTGAACGCGAAATGGCAAACGCGATGTACCTCGCAGGCTTTGATGTCAAAGACGTGCATATGACCGATTTAATAAGCGGTCGCGAAACCCTTGAAGATATTCAGTTTATTGGTGCTGTGGGTGGATTCTCCAACTCCGACGTATTGGGGTCAGCCAAAGGTTGGGCCGGTGCTTTCCTGTATAACGAGAAGGCAAACACAGCCCTGAAGAATTTCTTTGCGAGACCTGATACCTTGTCTGTTGGTATTTGCAACGGTTGCCAGTTGTTTGTAGAACTTGATCTGATCAACCCCGATCACGATCAAAAACCGCATATGCTGCACAACGACTCGCATAAGCACGAAAGCGGCTTTACCAGTGTAACCATTGCAGAGAATGATTCGGTGATGCTTTCAACACTTTCGGGAGCGACCTTAGGCGTTTGGATTTCGCACGGAGAAGGCAAGTTTGACCTTCCGCTAGATGAAGAAAACTATAAAATAGTGGGTAAATATGGTTATGATGCCTACCCGGCAAACCCTAATGGCAGTAGTTTTAACACCGCGATGATGACCGATAAAACCGGTCGCCACCTGGTAACCATGCCACACATGGAGCGCTCCATTTTCTCCTGGAACTGGGCCAACTATCCTAAGGATCGTAACGACGAAGTAACGCCGTGGGTTGAGGCCTTCATCAACGCCAGGGAGTGGATTGAGAAAACTCAAAAGGGATAATTTTATAGTTGGTATGTTAAAATTCGGAAATCATCACAAATATGTACGCAAGTTCTGGCTACTAATGGCGCTCTACCTGCTCAACATTTGTGTGGATAGTCCCGATTTTCAAAAACATACGTCTGAAAATCTAAATATTAATGATCAGGAGAGTGTCATCGAGCTTGTTGTGGAGCAGGTTTTTGATTTGGGAAATATCATTCCCGAACAGGATGATGCTGATTCTGAAAAACACAATTCCGGCAAGGCTGCTTCTAGTCTGGATCATTTCATTCTCGATGATCAGGTGGCTAGGGAAATAAGTAGTTTTTTAGCTTTAACTAAGAAACGCACACCCTGGCCGGATGATATCTTCGCTGTTGCGTTTTTGGAAATAGACGCTCCCCCACCCAAGGCTTAATTTGTTTTTTCACCGTGATTACACCTCAGCATTGAAGGTGCATTTCCTCATTTAAACAATTCTATAAACAAATTAAGATGAAAATTTTAAAACTGGTGCTGATAGCTTCAGTACTTACACACTATACCTACGCTCAGGATTCTCAAGCTAAATCTGTAAAAGACAGCTTATATATTTCTGAAGTTGAAGAGGGGAAAGAACCCTTAAAAATACTTCACGCCGAACCTCTTTATATCGATTTAATTCGTGATCTGGGAGCACGGAAAGGCGAAAAAGAGTGGAATGTGGGATTGGGTCTTACAGATCGCGATCAATATGATGAATATCTGGCATTGGTTGAGTATGAATGGGCACCTGCAGATCGTCTGGGTCTGGAGGTGGAACTGCCTTTTTCGCTCCACTATCCCGTAAATGGAAATACCAATGCACCCGGCAGTAAACTGAACAGTATCAAAATTGCAGGTCAGTACACGTTCTATGTTTCTGACAGGCATAAGACCAGTATGGCTGTAGGTTACATTCAGGAATTTGAACTTACAGACTTCAATTCTTTCTCCAGTTCGCCATTATTTACCGGAAATATTTATAACCCATTCTTTATAGCTGCTAAACGCCTGGGATCTAATTTTCACAGTTTATTATATACCGGGCCAGCAATTGCACATCATTTTGGCGATGGTGCAATAAATACCAGCTGGCAGATCAACAGTAATATTCATTATATGATTTCGGGTACCCGAAATTTTATAGGTATCGAATTCAATAAAGAATTCAATCAGGGAGATTTTGATATGACCATCCGGCCTCAGTTAAGACTGGATGTTGCAGACAATCTGCTAATTGGAATCGTGACCGGAATCCCAATCAACAGAGAAACCGAACGCTTTAGTTCTTTCCTGAGGTTGATTTATGAACCGGGACATTAATTAGTTTCACCAAAATAGCACAGGCAAAAACCTGTGCTATTTTGATATTAGCAGTATTTCATCGTAAATTTTTCTAAAACGATATCGTAAAGACGGCAAATTCGTTATTTTGCATATACAATCCCTTATGTACTTCCAGGTCACCATACTGGAAGAAATTAAAAAGGGAACTAAACCCTATCAATCACTTTATATCATTAAATTCTATTTATACAGCTATGGAAATTAAACGCCTCTTTGACTTCCCCTATCATCAACTGGAGCAATACAACCTTAAAGAAGCTTTAGTGACTAAATACAATGGTGAGTGGAAAGCTATTTCCTCCCAGGAATATGTTGATCAGGCCAATGCTGTGAGTCGAGGCCTTTTAAAATTGGGTGTAAAACCGAATGACAAAATAGCTGTCATCTCATCAAACAACCGTACCGAATGGAATGTGATGGATATCGGGATTCTCCAGCTGGGAGCTCAGAATGTACCCATTTATCCTACGATTTCGGAAGAGGAATATGAGTATGTGCTCAACCACAGCGAATCAATATATTGCTTTGTTTCAGATCAGGAAGTTTACGATAAAGTAATGGCCATAAAAGCTAACGTTCCCAGTTTAAAAGAAGTCTTTAGCTTTGATGATATTAAAGGCTGCAAAAGCTGGAAAGAAGTACACGAAGCCGACACTTCTGGTCAGGCAGAAGTTGATAAATTGAAAGCCGCTGTCAAAGAAGATGATTTGGCGACCTTAATTTATACCTCAGGTACCACCGGTAAACCCAAAGGCGTAATGCTCAGTCATAGAAATGTGGTTTCTAATGCGATTAACAGCACCAGCCGCTTCCCTATTGTGCCCGGTCAAAGTATTGCCCTGAGTTTCCTACCGGTGTGTCACATCTATGAGCGCATGTTGATGTACCTCTATCAATACAATGGGGTGAGTATTTATTTTGCTGAAAGTCTGGAAACCATCAGTGAAAATTTAAAAGAAGTAAAACCTCAGGTTATGACCGCGGTGCCACGGCTACTTGAAAAGGTCTATGATAAGATCATCGCCAAAGGAGCCGATCTAACCGGAATAAAGAAAAAACTCTTCTTTTGGGCGGTAGAATTGGGTCTGGAGTATGAACCTTACGGACAAAATGGATGGTGGTATGAGCAAAAGCTTAGTATTGCACGCAAACTGATTTTCAGTAAATGGCAGGAAGCGCTGGGCGGAAATTTAAAAGTAATCGCATCAGGAAGTGCTGCCTTACAACCCAGACTGGCACGTGTTTTTAACGCCGCAGACATTCGGGTGATGGAAGGTTACGGCCTTACGGAAACTTCCCCCGTAATTTCGGTGAACGATTTACGCGATCGCGGATTTAAAATAGGAACAGTTGGTAAACCCATCCCGGAAACCGAGGTCAAAATTGCCGAAGATGGTGAAATAATGGTGAAAGGCCCACAAGTCATGATGGGTTATTACAAAGACCAGGAAAAAACAGACGAAGTGATTGAAAACGGATATTTCCATACCGGAGATATTGGAGAGATTGACAGTGAAGGTTTCTTAAAGATTACTGATCGTAAAAAAGAAATGTTTAAAACCAGCGGCGGTAAATATGTGGCTCCCCAACTTATTGAAAACGCTATGAAACAATCGCGTTTCATAGAGCATATTATGGTGGTGGGTGAAGGTGAAAAAATGCCCGCAGCTATTATTCAGCCTAATTTCGAATTTATTTCAGAATGGGCTAGAAAAAAAGGGATTTCTGTGGGTTCTACCCATAAAGAAATAGCTGAAAACGAAGAGGTAAAAAAACGCATTATGGAAGATGTTGAGCTTCATAATGAAAAGTTCGGAAAATGGGAGCGCGTCAAAAAAATTGAACTCACCCCTGATGAATGGAGCATCGATGCCGGGCACCTCACACCTACTATGAAATTAAAAAGACGAATTGTCAAGGAAATGTATATTGACAAGTACAACAAAATTTACGAACATAAATAATCTTTAAAACTCCTTAGAAATAAGGAGTTTTTTTGTGAATACCCCTCAAGGCAAATCTTTAGAAACGGGTAATCTTATAAAATTTCCTTAACTTATTATGCGTGCATAGTATTTTTTTCTAACTTTACGCAAACGTATGAGTAAAAAAGAAATCACTATCGATCACGCCCTTAGGGCAACCTGGCAGGCCATTACCAAAATGTACAATGAGCAGGCCGCACAACTAGACAGTACGATGGCAACAGGCTTCGCATTGTTAAGTATAGATCCCGAAGAAGGCACCCCTTCAACGGCATTAGGACCGCGAATGGGAATGGAAGCTACCAGCCTTTCGCGAACGCTAAAATCGATGGAAGAACGCGGACTCATTGAACGAAAACCCAACCCCGCTGATGGCCGTGGAGTTCTGATTTTCCTTACAGAATTTGGAAAGGAAAACCGCGATTTTAGTAAAGACCGGGTTCTAAAGTTTAATGAGGCTATTCGCCAAAACATTGAAGAAGAAAAAATAGATCACTTTTTTGAAGTTATAAATGTGATCAACGATTTGATACAGAATAAAAAAGTTTATAAATCCACCGAAACGACATTAAAGAAATGAGTAAAAGACGCATCAACAAAGTTGCAGTAATAGGCTCCGGGATTATGGGAAGCGGTATCGCTTGCCATTTTGCCAACATAGGAGTTGAAGTGCTGCTGCTCGATATTGTTCCCCGGGAACTAACTGATAAAGAAAAAGCAAAAGGTTTAACCCTGGAGGATAAAGCGGTACGCAACCGGTTGGTTAACGATCATTTGCAAAACGCTTTAAAGTCTAAACCTTCACCCATTTATCACCAGGATTTTGCCAAGCGCATTACAACCGGTAATATGGAAGATGATATCGCAAAAGTCAAAAACTACGACTGGATTATTGAGGTCGTCGTGGAGCGTTTGGATATCAAAAAGCAGGTTTTTGAAAAACTGGAAAAGCACCGTACTCCGGGAACATTAATCACCACAAATACCTCCGGTATTCCGATCAAGTTCATGAGTGAGGGACGCAGTGAAGACTTTCAGAAGCATTTCTGCGGAACGCACTTCTTTAACCCTGCCCGTTATTTAGATCTTTTTGAGATCATTCCGGGACCAAAAACCGATAAGGATGTTCTCAATTTTCTTAATGAATACGGTGAAAAATTCCTGGGTAAAACCTCGGTGGTAGCTAAAGATACTCCGGCCTTCATCGGTAACCGCGTGGGGACTTTCAGTATTATGAGCCTCTTCCATACGGTTAAAGAACTTGATATGACCGTGGAAGAAGTGGATAAATTAACCGGCCCCGTAATCGGCCGTCCCAAATCGGCGACCTTCCGTACGGTTGATGTGGTTGGTCTGGATACTTTGGTACACGTGGCAAACGGCATTCGCGAAAATGTGGAAAATGATGAACGTGCCGAGTTGTTTTCGCTCCCCAACTACATCAATACGATGCACGAGAACAAATGGCTGGGAAGTAAAACCGAACAGGGCTTCTATAAAAAAATTAAGAAAGACGACGGCTCAAGCGAGATTCTTACGCTTGACCTTAATACGATGGAATACCGCGACAACAAACGCACTTCCTTCGATACTTTAGAAAAGACAAAAGGCGTAGACAACGTTGCTGACCGCTTCCCTATTTTGGTGGACGGTAAAGACAAAGCAGGCGAATTCTTCCGTAAAAACTTTGCCGGATTGTTTGCTTACGTGCAAAACCGAATTCCTGAAATTACAGACGAACTCTATAAGATCGATGACGCGATGCGTGCCGGTTACGGCTGGGAGCACGGTCCGTTTCAAATTTGGGATGCTGTAGGTGTTGAAAAAGGAATCGAATTGATGAAAGCCGAAGGTTATGAAATCGCAGACTGGGTTTCGGAAATGCTTTCGTCTGGCAAAAATTCGTTTTACACTGTTAAAGAAGGGAATACTTGGTATTACGACATCCCTAAAAAAGAATATGTCAAAAAACCGGGTCAGAATGGATTTATCATTCTCGATAACATCCGCGAATCAAAAGAAGTATTTAAAAACAGCGGCGTAGTCGTTGAAGATCTAGGCGAGGGAATCCTCAATGTGGAATTCCGTTCCAAAATGAATTCCATCGGTGGTGACGTCCTTTCAGGACTAAATAAAGCCATTGATCTGGCCGAAAAAGATTTCGCCGGACTCGTGGTTGCCAATCAGGGGAAAAACTTCTCGGTGGGTGCCAATATCGGAATGATCTTTATGATGGCTGTTGAGCAGGAATATGACGAACTCAACGCTGCGGTGAAATATTTTCAGGATACCTGTATGCGTCTGCGCTACTCGTCGATCCCTACCGTTGTAGCTCCTCACGATATGACTTTAGGTGGGGGTTGCGAAATGACCCTGCACGCTGACCGCGTCGTGGCAGCAGCAGAGAGTTACATTGGTCTGGTAGAATTTGGCGTTGGTGTAATCCCCGGCGGTGGTGGTTCAAAAGAAATGACTCTTCGTGCTGCTGAAACCTATCATAAAGACGATGTGGAATTAAACCGTCTTCGCGAATACTTCCTGGCAATTGGTATGGCTAAAGTTTCGACTTCGGCCTATGAGGCCTTTGACACCGGTATTTTAAAACCCGGTA